>JBOGID010000429.1:0-15222 GCA_050742295.1 Acidimicrobiales bacterium
CACGTGAGCGGATCGGGGTGGGGCGCCGGCCGCCACCCGGGCGACCACGGCTGCAGGCCCAGCTCGGCGACGGCCCGGCCGACCAGCGCCCGGAGGTCGGGCCGGTGGCGGAGGACCTCGGGCGCCACGCCGCACTCGGCGGCGACGGCGCTGAGGTTGGCGTCGCGCTCGGGGCCGGGGAACTGGCCGATCGTCTTGCGCGCCGGCACGCCCCGGCCCTGGCGCCGCAGGCCCTCCGACCACTCCTCCAGGCGGCGCCGGAGGTCGTCGTCGGAGACCAGCAGCGAGGCCTGGGACCGCCGGAGCGCCGCCAGCTCGTCGACCGCGGCCAGGATGTCGGCGCTGGCCGCCTCCACGTAGAGCAGCGCCCAGCGCAGGAACGGGCCGAGCACCTCCTGGGGGATGCGGGGCGTCTTGTTCTCCCGGGTGTGGGAGAAGCCGGCCACCCGGCTCGACGGGCGGTTCCGCCACGGGTGGAAGGCCAGGGCGTCGTGGCCCAGGAACGGCGAGTAGTCGTGCAGCCGCTCGACCAGGCGGAGGTAGACGGCGAGGGTCCCCGTGCTGCGCCCGGCGCGCTGGCCCTCGACGAAGGCGTCGAGCTGGGCGTGGTCCAGCGACGACAGGCGCCCGTCGAAGCCCGCCGGGTGCAGTGCCGGGTCGAGCACCCAGTTGGCGAAGATCGTGAAGACCGAGAGCTCGGCACGGGCGGACTGGGGCGGGAGGAGGTTCGAGCCCGCCACCGCCTCGTTGAGCCCGGCCCAGAAGTACTCCTTGGCCACCAGGCGCCAGTAGTCGTCCGCGATCGAGCGGAAGTCCACCCGGGCCTCGGAGCGGGCAATGCGGGCAGGCAGGCCGCCGGCGCCCAGGTCCCACACGTCGTCGGCGAACACCGGGCCGCCCGGCGCCGGCAACGGGAGCACGCGCTCGCCGTCGGCCCGCAGCAGCGAGCGCAGCGTGAGCAGGACCTGGGCGTCAGCCATCGAAGACCCCGGCGGGGAGGGCCCTCAGCGGGGAGCCGGCGGCGGCGGCCTGGCGGGCCCGGTCCCATGCGCCGGGGCCGAACGCGGGGACGACGTCGTTCACGATCCGCAGGAACGGCCGGCCGAAGCGCGACCGCCAGGCATCGGGGGACATGCGGGCCCGCTCGGCCACCATGGCGTCCAAGGCGGCGAGGACGGCCGGCAGCTTGCGCTCGGCGATCACGGCGTTGGGGCACTCCAGGCAGCCCCAGAACGGCTCCGGGCACGGCTCGCCGGGCTTGCCGAAGGGCGACCGGTCGAAGCCGGTGCACGCCGCCAGCCATGTGTCGGCGTCGCCGTCGAGCACGTCGGCGACCTCCTGCTCGGCGACGCCCAGCGATTCCGCGGTTGCAACCGCGTCCGCCCGAAGCGCCGCCTCGGCGTCGGCGGTCAGCACCCTCGCCTTCGAGGCGCGGTCGGCGGCGTCGAGGGCGTGGGCCAGGCCGGCGGCGATCGTCTCCTCATAGATCGGCCGCATGGCCTCGACGTCGGCATAGGACTCCCAGTTCACCTGAAGGGTGTGGTCGCCGAGGCGGGCGAGGGCCTCGGGGTCACCCTTGACCTCCTTGGCCCACTCGACCATGCGGGTCTTGCGCAGCCGGCTCAACCGCAGCACGAGCGGCCGGCCGCCGTCGTCGACGAGGCGGTGGCGCTCGACGAAGCGGGCCTTGGACTCGTGGTGGAACGTGGGGCGGCCCAGGCGGCCGAGGCCATAGCCCACGAACAGCCAGGGCGAGCCGATGTGGCGGGCGGCCCGGTCGGTGACCTCCAGCACCGCCCGCACGATGCCGCCGGGCGTGCGCAGCCCGCCGTCGGGATAGCGCTTTGAGCGGAAGGGGCTCGGCCCCGCCCGCCACTTCTCGTGGTCGATCTGCACGGTGGCGCCGGCCGGGTTGCGCAGGCAGTCCCGCCGCAGCGAGGCCACGCACTCGATGGGCAGGCCGCTCTGCAGCCCCAGCATCACCAGGAATGCCAGGAGGTCGCCCGGCGACGGGTAGAGGCGGGCGGCGATGTCGGGGAAGGGCGCCGGGAGCCGGCCGTGCGCCGCCGGCGCCAGCTTCCGGGAGATCAGCGTGCCGGCCGAGGCGTCGATGGCCCACAGGACGTTGGCCTCGACGCCCCACCCGCCCCCGTCGGGGTCGGCGCCCCGGGCCAGCAGCTCGGCGCCCTCGACCAGCCGGGCGGCCACGGCCTTCATGTCCGCCAGGCACGCCCGGCGGAGCTGGTCGGCCACGAACGGGCTGAACGGCTCCCGTGGCGAGTGGCGCGGGTTCGGCAGCGTCTGGAACCGGGTGCGCTGGCGCACGGCCGCCGGCACCCGGCCCGGCCACTCATCGTCGACGGCGACCAGCAGGCGGGCAACGTTGCGGCTCATGCCCCAGGCGTGGCGGCCGCCGGGGTTGAGCACGAGGAGCCGGTCCTCGAGCGCCTTGAGGTCGTCGGTGGTGAGGTCGCGCAGTCGCAGCAATGCCGCCCGGTCGCCGGCCCGCTCGTCGACCGCCCGGGCCAGGTGGCGCAGGGCCTTGACGGTCTGCTTCACGGTGGCGGGCGACTGCACCCCGCCGCCGGGGCCGCACAGGGGCACGAAGCCCCGGCACAGGTCCCGCAACAGCTCCCGGCAGGCGAACACCTCGGCCGCCTTGCCGTGCGAGCCGGCCTGGGACTCCGAGACCACATAGCGGCAGCCCCGGCCGCCGGGAAAGGATGCGGTCAGCACCACCGGGCCGACGTCGGTGACGGTGGCGCCGAGCGTCACAGCGCGTCGGCCCGGCCGACGCGCCCGTGCAGGAGGCTGGCCGCGCCCTCGACCACCCGAGGTCGGCGACGCACTCGAGATAGGTGTAGGTGGTCATGATGTGGGCGTGGCCCAGCAGGCGCTGGAGTGTCCGCACCGGGTTGACCACCATCGACCGGAACGACCGCTCGTCGCCCCTCGGATGCACGATCCCCTCGGCCTGCACGAGGTGGTGGAGCATGTGCACGGCGAAGGTGTGGCGGAGCACGTGGGGGGTGACGTCGAGGTCGAGCCCGTGGCGGCGGCAGCGGGCCGAGGCCCGCTCGAACACGCCCCGCCACGCGTCGGCCGCCATCACCGTCCCCCGCTCGTTGAGCCACAGGCCGAGCGGGCCGACGGGGCGTTCGTCGGCGTCGACCTCGAACAGGCCGCTTCGCATCGAGGTTGGCAGGTTGGCCACCGACGCCTTCGACCACAGGCCGTCGTGGAACACCTCGACCTTGCGGGCCACGCCCTCGACGGACCGCCGGACGAGCAGCGCGTCGTCGGGCAGCGGCTTGTCGATCGTGCGCCGCACTACGTTGGCCCGCTCCAGTCCCACGTAGTCGATGATCGAGCGCAGCACGCCGGTGGCGAACACCACCTCGCGTCCCTTGGCGCCCTTGGTGGTGGGGGCGGCCAGGCGGAGCGTGACCGTGTCCCCGGACGGCTGCGGCAGCTCCGGGACGAGCAGGCTCGCGGCCTCCGCCACCCGGGCGCCGGAGTGCACGAGCAGGTCGGCGAAGGCCGCGTCGCGGGCGCCGTTGCGCCCGGTCCACGCCGGGTCCTCGCTCCCGTCGGGCAGGCGACCGAGCAGGCCGACGGTGCGGAACGCCACGTACTGGTCTCGGGTGAGGAACCTGATCCGCCGCGGCGACTGCCCCGCCCTCACCGTGCCGGCCAGCACCTCGACGGGTCGGCGGCCTCCACCGCCGCTCGGCAACGTCCACACCGTCTTGCGCCGGAACGGCACCTCGGCAACGTGCCCGTCCTCGCGCGCCCACAAGTAGAAGGTCTTGAGGGCGGTGACCGCCCGGTTCCAGCTCCGGAGCGACAGCGGCTCGGCCGCATTCTCGCCGCAGCGGTGGCCGAAGTACCGGTCGATGTCGTGGCGGTCGGCGTCCCAGACGGTCTTGCCGGACCCGGCGAGGAACCGGGCGAAGGCCAGGAGGTCATACGCGTACGCCCTCTGCGACGCCGCCGACCGAACCCCGAAGGTCGGGCACGCGCCGAAGAAGGCGTTCAGCCGGTAGTCATAGCCGCCGTCCTCGCCGAGGATGAAGGGCCGCCGGTGGCCGAAGCCGAGTCGCACGGCCTTCTCGCCAGCCTCCGGCCAGGCGCCCACATCGGCTTCCTCACACGGTCGCCCCGCCTCGGCGACGTCCATGAAGAAGACCTGCACGACCGGCCAACGTAGGCACTGCCCACCGTCAGAACGCGGATAGTCCACTGTCCCACTCGGTGTCCTCGGGGCCGGTGCCCACCGCAACTATTGGGATAAACCATGAACCCCTCCAGCCCCAGCTGGCGGCAGGCCTCCATGAGCTCCTCGGGCGTGGCGTCGAGGACAGGCGCCGTCTGCCACGCCCGGCCCTTGACGGCGAGGCTGTCGAGGATGCGCCGCCGCTCGGTTTGCGGGCACTCCGTCAGCAGCTCCCCGTCCAGCCAGAGGACATCAAAGGCGACAAAGACGACCGGTGTTTCGGTCAGCAGGCGCGCCGTGGGCTGCAGCACGTGCATCCGCCGCTGCAGCCGTTGAAAGCTCGACTGCCCCTGCTCGTTGAACGTGACGACCTCGCCGTCGAGCACCGCCGCGTGGGGCGCCAGCGCCTCGCACAGCCCCGCCACCTCCGGGTAGTGGCTGGTGATGTCCCCGCCCTTGCGGTTGGTCAGCATCACCCCTTGCGGCTCCACGTAGGCCATGACCCGCACCCCGTCCAGCTTCGGCTCGAGCAGGTAGGCGGCGGGGTTCGGCGGGATCCCGTTCCCGCCGGCGAGCATCGGCAGGAGGCGAGGCGGACGAGGCGGGCTCATGGCGTGTCGAGGCTAGGGCGGGTCCGTCATGCCCCGGCACTGCCTTTTCTTGAGGACTGCCATCGCCCGGTGTGCAAGCGCCCAGGTCTCGGAGGCCGTGCACTATGGCCGGCCGCTGCCTTCTTGCAGGAGAGCCCGGAGCCGCCTGACCTCGGCGACCAATCGGGGCACGTCCTGTCGGGCATGAGCGATGAACTCGAGGTCGGCGGCCGGCGCTGGTGCAGCCTCAAGGCGCACGTACATGTCGGGCTGACCGTCCCCGCCCCCGCCCGTCTCGATGAAGTCGTTACCCGAGAAGTCGTCCCGCGCCTCGATGAAGTCCCGCCACGGGCCCGGCGTGGCGGCGGCCGCTCGCATCTCCATGTCGTCGAGCTCGTTGTCCTCGATGGGCCAGACTTCCGCCTCGGTCATCAGTCGTCGTGATAGTGGGACAGCCCGTGGCCCAAGTCGTCGAAGCCGGCCGGTGTGCCATTCGGGCAGTACGCGAAGCCGAACGAGTCGATGAAGGACGTGCCGGTCTCCAGGAGGGCGCAACCGTTGGCCACGCTGGTCCTGCTGAACCCGTAGAGCCCGGCCCGATTCACGTGCCCGCCGGCCAGGACCGTCTCGCCGGCGTCGATGAGGCCCGGGCGGCTCAGGCCGATGCGGACGGTCTCCGGTACTCCGGCCACGGCGACGGCCACCGAGCCCACGAGGGCGGCGTGACAGCCGAGCCAGACGATCGCCCACCCACACAGCCCGTTTGGAGCACGGCTGCGGGCGGCGGACACGAACGCGGCCACGCCCAAGGCGCCGAGCGCGGCCCATCCGCCGAGCACCACGAGCAGCAGGGACCCGAAGAACATGTCTTCGCCGCTCGACCAGACCAAGGTCGCCACGACGAGAATGCAGGCCGAGGCCCCTATCGCGACCCTGGTCCAACTCGATTCCATCACGACGCCTCTGCTTTGCCTCAGCGAACCGGCCCGATCGGATCGGGACCGGCTTCATCTGCGTCAAGATCGAGGCTCGGCCAGGGCCCCCGGGCACGGTCGCCTCTTTCTGCCCGCCAGGAGCCCCACCATGACCACGTTCGACCCCGAGACGTCCCCCTTTGCCGAGCTCGGGCTGCGGCCGGAGTTGCTCGACTCCCTCGGCCAGCTCGGGTACGAGGAGCCGACGCCGATCCAGGGCGAGGCCATCCCGCCCCTCCTCGCGGGCCGGGACCTCCTGGGCCAGGCGGCGACGGGTACCGGCAAGACCGCCGCCTTCGCCCTCCCGATCCTGCAGCGGCTCACGCCCGATCGGCCGTCCAAGGCGCCCATGGCCCTCGTCCTCGTTCCGACAAGGGAGCTGGCCATCCAGGTGTCGGAGGCCATCCACCGCTACGGGCGCCAGCTCGGGGCGCGGGTCCTGCCCGTCTACGGCGGCCAGCCCATCGGCCGCCAGCTGGGCGCCCTCGACCGGGGCGTGGACGTGGTCGTGGCCACGCCCGGCCGTGTCCTCGACCACCTCGGCCGGGGCAGCCTCCCCCTTGGCGCCCTGGACGTCGTCGTCCTCGACGAGGCCGACGAGATGCTCGACATGGGCTTCGCCGAGGACATCGAGGCGATCCTGGAAGCCACACCCGCCGAACGCCAGACCGTCCTGTTCTCGGCCACCATGCCGCCCCGAATCGACGTCATGGCGCGCCGCCACCTCCGGGATCCGGTCCGCATCCACATGGGGCGCCAGCAGGCCCAACCGGGACAGGCGCCGCTCGTCCGCCAAGTCGCCTACGTCGTGCCGCGGGCCTACAAGGGCGCCACCCTCGGGCGGGTGCTCGACATCGAGGCCCCTGCTGCGGCCATCGTCTTCTGCCGTACCCGGGACGAGGTCGACCAGATCACCGAGACGCTCAACGGACGGGGGTACCGGGCCGAGGCCCTGCACGGCGGGATGAACCAGGAACAGCGCGACCGGGTGATGAGCCGCCTGCGGGCCGGGACCGCCGACCTGGTGGTGGCCACCGACGTGGCCGCCCGCGGCCTGGACATCGACGTGCTCACCCACGTCGTGAACTACGAGGTGCCGCCTTCGGCCGACGCCTACGTCCACCGCATCGGGCGCGTCGGGCGGGCCGGGCGCGAAGGCGTGGCCATCACCCTCGTCGAACCCCGCGAGCACCGGATGCTCAAGACCATCGAGCGCTCGACCGGTCAGCGGATCGCCCTGGAGAAGGTGCCCTCCACGGCCGACCTCCGGGCCCGGCGCCTGGAGCTGACCAGGGCCGCCCTCGAGGAGTCGATCCTCCAGGACGACCTCGAGAGCTTCCGGGTCGTCGTGGAAACGCTGGCCGACGAGTTCGACGTCATGGAGGTGGCCATGGCCGCCGTCAAGCTGGCCCACGACGCCGGCGGGGCGGCGGCCGGCGAGGAGGAGATCCCCGACGTCAAGCCCGTCGGTGACCGGGCCGACGCCAAGTCCGATGCCGGCCGCAAACCACGCCCGGCGCGCCGCTCGGGGGCGGGGATGACGCGCCTGTTCATCGGGTTGGGCCGCACCGCCGGGATCCGTCCCCAAGACCTCGTCGGCGCCATCGCCGGCGAGACCCGACTGGGGGGGCGGGAGATCGGCGCCATCGAGATCGCCGACCGGTTCTCGCTGGTCGAAGTCCCGGAGGGATCGGCGGACGGCGTGGTCGCCGCCCTCCGGGCCACGACCATCAAGGGACGCAAGACGACCGTCCGCCGCGACCGTGGGCCCGCCCGGGAGCGATGACAACCCGACGGCGGTTGCATAGCGGCTGCACTCGTCCTGGACCCCTGCGGCTATCCCCACAGCCTCAGCCACGAGCGCAGCCGTGTGCTCGCTCGATACCCAGCTCAATCTGAGGCCGGGCCTCAGCTTGTTCCAGAGCAGCACGGGAATCATCCAATCCGCGACGCCGGGCAGCCTCGCGTGCACGTGGCATCGTCGGCGGATCCATGGTCACCGGCCAGGAACGTTCCAGGTCGATGGGACGATCACCGGCAACTGCCTGGTGGGGAGGTCGAGCGGCAAGGCCGCCTACTCCATCCCGACGCTCACGGGCCCGATGAATGGGCAGGTCGACTACAACGTGACGTGGGCCAGCGCCGTGGGCCTCATCACGGTCTCCGATGCGATCTACGGCAACGGAACCGGCCCGTTCGACTTCATCCCCGTCACGGGCAATTGCCTGACTCAGCGGCTGACCGTCATCCGCTGGGCGAGCACGCAGCTGACGCTCAGGCTCCAGGCGGCCCCGCCCCGCACGTCGTAAAGCGGCCGTTCAGGGCTTGATGACGATGAGGCGTTCCTCGGTCATCGCTCGGGCCGCCCACAGGGGGCCTTCCCTGGTGTTGCCGCTGGCCCGGACGCCGCCGTAGGGCATCAGGTCGGCCCGCCAGGTGGGGACCTCGTTCACGAGCACGGCGCCGTAGTGGAGCCGGCGGGCCGCGGCCAGGGCCGTCGGGAGGCTGGACGTGAAGATGCCGGCCTGCAGCCCGTACCGGCTGTCGTCGGCCAGGCGCAGGGCCTCGTCCACATCGGCGTAGGACTGGACAGCCACCACCGGCCCGAACACCTCGTCGCGGCACACCCGCATATCGGGCCGCACGTTGCGCAGGACGGTGGGCCGCAGCAGTCCGTCGTGAATCTCGCCGCCCACGACCACCTCCGCTCCGCCCCCCACCGCCTCTTCGATCCACGCCTTGACGCGGTCCCGGTCGGCGGTGGTGATCAGGGCGGACACGTCGGTCGCCTCGTCCATGGGGTCGCCCACGACGAGGCCGTCGACGAGCTTGCCCAGGGTGGCGCAGAAGTCGTCGACCACGTCGGCGTGCACGTAGACGCGCTGGGTGGACACACAGGACTGGCCCGCGTGGGAGAAGCCGGCGACCGAGATGGTGTGGGCCGCCTTGTCCCAGTCCCCGTCCGCCTCGATGATGACGGGCGAGTTGTTCCCCAGTTCGAGGGCGACCTTCTTGCGACCGGCCTTCGCCCTCAGTTCCCACCCCACCTCGCCCGAGCCCGTGAAGCTCAGGTAGGCGACGTCGTCGTGCTCGACCAGCGCTGAGCCGACCGACCCGCCCGGCCCGGTGACCACCGACAGGTGGCCCTCGGGGAGCCCGGCCTCGGCGAGCAGAGCGGCCAGCGCCACCGCCGTCAGCGGTGTCTGCGATGCCGGCTTCAGCACCACCGGGCAGCCGGCGGCGATGGCGGGCGCCAGCTTGTGGGCCACCAGGTTGAGGGGGAAGTTGAACGGCGTGATGGCCCCGACCACACCGATCGGGATCCGGAGGGTGAACGCCAACCGTCCCTCGCCGATCTCGGCCGCGTCGATGGGCACCATGTCGCCCGTGAGGGTGCGGGCCGCCGTCGCCCCCGCCGTGAACGTGCTCACGGCCCGCGTGGCCTCGATCCGGGCCGTCTTCAACGGCTTGGCCGCCTCGCTCGCGATGGTGCGGGCGAACTCCTCGGCCCGTTCGGCCAGAAGGTCGGCGGCCCGGTCGAGGATCTCGGCCCGCCTCCACGCCGGCAACGGCTCCGTTGCCAGGGCGGCGGCCACGGCCCGGTCGACGTCGGCGGGCCCGTGCTCGGGGACCTGGCCCAGCTCCCGGCCGTCGTAGGGGGAACGCACGGTGATGCTCATAGAGCCGAGGCTAGGACCGCGGCCGCCGCTTGTCGCGCCTGCTGCACGCAGGCGGCGATTCCCACGCCGCGGTAGGCGGCCCCGGCCACGAACACTCCGGAGGGGAGGGCTGCTTCGATGCGGGCCACCCGGGCGGCGTGGCCCACGTCGTACTGCGGGAACGAGAGCGGCCACCTGGTCACCAGCGCTTCCTCGGGCTCGCGGCGCAGGCCCATGGCATCGGCCAGTTCGGCGTGGAGGCGGGCGGCGAGGGTGGCGTCGTCCAGGGCCATGGCCCGGTCGTCGCCCATGCACCCGGCCGACGCCCGCAGCAGGACGCGTCCGCTGGCCGCCAGCTCCGGCCATTTGGACGTGAGCCACGTGCACGCCGTCGTCAGCCGCCCGTCGACCCGAGGCACGAGGAAGCCACTGCCGTCGAGGGAACCGGGCAGGGCGTCGAACAGGTAGGCGAGCGTCACGGTGGCGACCGAGGCGTACTCGATGGCCCGCAGGTCGCCGGCCGCGGCGGGCAGGAGCGACGCCGCCGCCGGCGCGGGCACGGTGACGACGACGGGCCCGGCCGGCAATTCCGACACCGGTGAGCCGAGCCGCACGTCCACGCCGTCGAGCCGTTCGGCGAGGCGATCGACCAGCCGGCCCAAGCCGCCGCGCAGCCCAAGGAACAGCGGCCCACCCGGCTCTTGCGGCGCCTCAAGCAAGCCCCGCATCAGGCTTCGGCTCGCCGCCGCCGGCTCCGCCACCTGCGGCGCCACCGAGGCCAGGCTCAGACGGTCCGCCCGCCCGGCGTGGATGCCGCCGATCAACGGTTCCACCAGCCGGTCCACGACCTCGGCGCCGAACCGCGCGCCGACCACGTCGGCCACCGACGGGTCGTGACCGAGGCGGGGCCTCGGCAACACCAGGTCGAGGCCTGCCCGGGCCATGCCGAGGGGCGACACGATGCCGGTCCGGGCCAGCGGGCCGAGGCGGGCGGGCACGCCCAGCACCGTCCCCGCCGGCAAGGGACGGAGCCGGCCCCGGGTCCAGACGTAGGCCTTGCCGGTGGCCGGCGCCACCAGTTCGTCCCCCAACCCCAGGTCGCGGCACAGGTCCACGGCCCATGGCACCCGGGCCAGGAACGTGTCGGGCCCCAGCGCGACGGGCACGCCGTCGAGGTCGCCGGTCTGGATCTTGCCGCCGAGCCGTTCACCCGCCTCGTACAGCGTGACCGTCGCCCCCGCCTGCCGGAGGAACCAGGCCGTCGCCAGGCCGGTGATGCCGCCGCCGACGACGGCGACGGCGACCCCGTGGCCGTCAGGCTGCGGCACGCCGGCGCACCACCTCCGCCAGGGTGGACGCCAGCCGTGGGTGGTCGTTGGGCATCTGGGTGCGGGCGAACGTCAGCCCCAGCTCGGCGGCCAGCGCCGACGCCTCCACGTCGAGGTCGTAGAGCACCTCCAGGTGGTCGGACGTGAAGCCGGCCGGGCACACCACGACCCGGGACGTCCCCTCGGCGGCCCGGGCCCGCAGCACGTCGAGGACGTCCGGCCCGATCCAGGGCTCGGGAGTGCGGCCTGCGCTCTGCCAGCCCACCGACCACTGCTCGAGGCCCGCCTTCTTGGCCACCGCGTTGGCCGTCTCCTTGAGCTGGTCGGGGTAGGGGTCGCCGTCGTCGAGGATCCTCGTCGGCAGGCTGTGGGCCGTGAATACGACCTCGGTGTCGCCGACGTCGAGGTCCAGGACGAAGCTGGCCAGTAGCTCCACATAGCCCGGTTCCCGGTGCCAGCAGTCGACCATGGTGAGGTGCAGTCCGTAGAGGGCGGCCGCCTTGCGGGCCCGCGCCTCGTACTCGCCGACCGACAGCCGGGAGTAGTGGGGCGCCAGCACCAGGCCGACCATGCCGGCGAGGGGCTGAGCGGCGAGGGCGGCCACGCCGTCCTCGATGAACGGCGAGGCGTGCTTCATCCCCAGCTCGACCCGGTAGCCGTCGCCGAGCGCGGCCTGGAGGGCGGCCGCCTGGGCCCGGGTCCGTTCCACCAGCGGCGAGGTGCCACCGATGGCGTCGTAGCGGCGGCGTAGGTCGGCCAGCTGCTCGGGCGTGGGCGGGCGGCCCCGCCGCACGTGGGTGTAGTACGCCTCGACATCATCGGGCGTGGCCGGCGTGCCGTAGGCCATGACCAGCACGCCCTCGGGCGCCGTTGCCGGTGACTCGCCGTTATCCGGCATGGACCAGGTCGACGACCCGCTGAAGGACGTCGGGGTCGGTCTCGGGGAGCACGCCCCACCCCAGGTTGAACACGTGGCCCGGGCGTCCGCCGTTGCGGGCCAGGACGTCGCGCACGCCCTCCTCGACCGCGGGCCACGGCGCCAGGCAGCGGGTGGGGTCGAGGTTGCCCTGCACGGCAAGGTCGGGGCCGAGCCGCTGGCGGGCCTCGTCGAGGGGCACGCGCCAGTCGACCCCGACGACGTCGGCCCCTGCGCACGCCATCAGCTCCAGCAGCTCGCCCGTGCCGACACCGAAGTGGATTGCAGGCACGTCCGAAAGCCTGTCGAAGATGCGGCGGCTGGCGGGGAGGACGTAGCGCTCGTAGTCCGCCGGTGTCAGCTGTCCGGCCCACGAGTCGAACACCTGCACCGCCTCGGCGCCCGCCTCGACCTGGGCCCGCAGTGCCGCCCGCGAGATCCCCGCCAGTGCGTCGGTGAGGTCGCGCCACAGCTGCGGCTCGCCGTACATGAGGGCTTTGGTCTTGGCGTGGGTCTTGGACGGCCCGCCCTCGATCAGGTAGCTGGCCAGCGTGAACGGCCCGCCTGCGAACCCGATGAGGGGCACGTCCAGCTCCTTGACCAGAATGCGAACGGTCTCCAGCACGTAGGGGATGTCCGACTCCGGCTCCAACGGACGCAGCCGCCGCAAGTCGTCGGCGCTGCGGAACGGCTCCGCCACCACCGGCCCCGTCCCCGCCTCCAGGGCTATGTCGATGCCCACCCCGACCAACGGCACGATGATGTCGGAGAACAGGATGGCGGCGTCGACGCCCAGCCGGCGCACGGGCTGGAGCGTGACCTCGGCCGCCAGCTCCGGCGTGCGGACGATCTCCAGCATGCCGTGCTTCGTGCGGAGGGCCCGGTACTCGGGCAGGCAGCGCCCGGCCTGACGCATGAACCACACCGGCGTGTGACACGCGGGCTCGCCCCGGCACGCGGCGAGAAACGGCGAAGCGGCCACGGACGCCGAGGCTACCTGTGGCCCCGGAGTAAGCCGCCGTCGCCGTTGGGGCAGCATGTGGCAGGGCGCTCGCGGCGCCGTCCGGCGAAAGGGGACAGATGATGCGACGGCTGCTTGTGGGGATCCTGGTCGTGACCGCCATCATGCTCGCGGGCTCGGGCCGGCCGGCAGGGGCCGACGACCGGGTCGAGGTGGCCCGCCAGGCGCTGGCCATTTCCGACCTGGGCGAGCTGTTCGAGATCCTCGACGCCGACGGCGAGCCGTGCTCGGCCGTCCCCAACTCGATCCCCGGAATATTCGACTTCAGCCCCGCGTGCGCGGCCCACGACCGTTGCTACGTACGGGGGGGCGAGAACTCGGCCTGCGATTCGCAGTTCCTCACGGACATGCTGGCCCTCTGTGCCGCCCAGCACCCCCAGGCCCTCGACCCCACGCGCTACCTCTGCCAGGCGTTCGCCCTGCTCTACTACGGGGGCGTCGTCATCTTCGGCCTGCTGACCTGATCCTCGGGCGCGGGTACGCTCGCCTCCACCACGGGAGCCCGGACAGACCGGGCTGAGAGGGCGCCTCCTACCGGCGCCGACCGTCTGAACCTGTCCGGGTAATGCCGGCGAAGGGAGTGCGATGCGCCAGAAGGTCTACGTCGACGGGGTCCCGTTCACCGAGGTCTCGCTGACCGACGGGTCCGCGGTCCACCTCTACGACACCAGCGGACCGGGCTGCGACGACCCGGCCACCGGCCTCGCACCTCTGCGCCAGCCGTGGATCGAGGCCCGGGACGACGTCGAGGAGTACGACGGACGGCGGCCCGCCATCCGGGACGACGGCCGTGCCGCGGCACGCCGCAACGGCTCAGCCGAGCCCCCTGCGCCTGCCACGGTGCTGCGGGCCAAGCCGGGCCGCACCGTCACCCAGCTCCATTACGCCCGGCGGGGCGAGATCACCGAGGAGATGGCGTTCGTGGCCAGGCGGGAGGGCCTCGACCCGGCCCACGTCCGGGACGAGGTGGCGCGGGGACGGGCGATCATCCCGTCCAACGTCAACCACCCCGAGTCGGAGCCCATGGCCATCGGGCGCAACTTCCTGGTCAAGATCAACGCCAACATCGGAAACTCGTCGGTGACGTCGTCCGTCGCCGAAGAGGTCGACAAGCTCACCTGGGCGACCAAGTGGGGCGCCGACACTGTCATGGACCTCTCGACAGGCGCCGACATCCACACCACCCGGGAGTGGATCCTGCGCAACTCGCCGGTGCCCATCGGTACCGTGCCGATCTACCAGGCCCTGGAGAAGGTGGACGGACGGCCCCCCGACCTGACCTGGGACGTCTACCGGGACACGATCATCGAGCAGTGCGAGCAGGGGGTGGACTACTTCACGGTCCACGCCGGCGTGCGCCTGCCCTACGTGCCCATGACCGCGACCCGGATGACCGGCATCGTGAGTCGGGGCGGGTCGATCCTCGCCGCCTGGTGCCTGGCCCACCACCAGGAGAACTTCCTCTATACAAACTTCGAGGAGCTGTGCGAGATCATGGCCGCCTACGACGTGGCCTTCTCGCTGGGCGACGGCCTGCGGCCGGGCAGCATCTTCGACGCCAACGACGAGGCCCAGCTGGCCGAGCTGGCGACCCTGGGCGAGCTGACCAAGGTCGCGTGGGACCACGACGTGCAGGTCATGATCGAGGGCCCGGGCCACGTGCCCATGCACAAGATCCAGCAGAACATGGAGCTGCAGCTGGAGCTGTGCCACGAGGCGCCCTTCTACACGCTGGGCCCCCTGACGACCGACGTGGCCCCCGGCTACGACCACATCACCTCGGCCATCGGCGCGGCCATGATCGGCTGGTTCGGCACGGCCATGCTCTGCTACGTCACCCCCAAGGAGCACCTGGGCCTGCCCGACCGCGACGACGTCAAGCAGGGTGTGATCGCCTACAAGATCGCCGCCCACGCCGCGGACGTGGCCAAAGGACATGTCCAGGCGCAGGCCTGGGACGACGCGCTGTCCAAGGCCCGGTTCGAGTTCCGCTGGGAGGATCAGTTCGACTTGGCGCTGGATCCCGACACGGCGCGCAGCTATCACGACGAGACGCTGCCGGCCGAGCCCGCCAAGACCGCCCACTTCTGCT
This sequence comes from Acidimicrobiales bacterium, assembly GCA_050742295.1. Classification (GTDB taxonomy): domain Bacteria; phylum Actinomycetota; class Acidimicrobiia; order Acidimicrobiales; family AC-14; genus JAHFUQ01. The sequence continues at coordinate 14,797 of JBOGID010000429.1, forward strand.
CGATGTGTGGGCCGAAGTTCTGCTCCATGGCCATCACCGAGCAGGTTCGGGCCTATGCCGCCGAGCACGGCGTCGCCGCCGAGTCCGGCCTCGAGCTCGGCCTGCAGGAGAAGGCCGCCGAGTTCGTCGCCGCCGGCGGCGACATCTACCTCGACGACCCCACCGTGCGCCAAGGGTCATGAGCGCCGTGTCTGTGGGGCGCCTGCACGTGCTGGTGGACTCGCTGGCCCTGGCCGACGCGGCGCTCGCCGGTGGGGCGACCACCCTACAGGTCCGATTCAAGGCCGGGCCCGATGCCATCCGTTTCCGCCTGATCTCGGCGATCGCCGAGCGCTGCCGTGCCGCCGGGGCGCTGTGCCTGGTGAACGACCGGGTCGATTTGGCCGTCGCCGTAGGCGCCGACGGCGTGCACCTGGGCGCCGACGA
>JBOGID010000430.1:0-4171 GCA_050742295.1 Acidimicrobiales bacterium
GGCCACGTCGGCGGCCCGGGCCGTCCTCGCCGTCATGGAGGCCGAGGACGCGCCCGCCCGGGCGGCCGCCGCCGGCGACCGCCTGGCCGAGAGGTTGCGGAAGCTGGCGGGCGTCGTCGAGGTGCGCGGCCGGGGACTGATCGTCGGGGTGGAGCTGCCCGCCGACCGGCCTGCGGCCGACGTGGCGGCTGCCGCGCTGGCACGCGGGCTCCTGGTCAACCCCGTGCAGCCGACGACGCTGCGGCTCCTCCCGTCCCTGCTGGTCACCGACGGCGAGGTCGACGAGGCCGTGGCCATCTTGGCGGACGTCCTCCTGGCCGGCCCGGGAGGCCGGCCCCAGCAAGCACTCATCGGGACGCCTCCCAAGGAGGCGGGCCTGTGATCGCCTGGGGCAGGGTCCGGCACTTCCTGGAGTGCGACGACGTCACCGAGGGCGAGCTGTCCACCATCCTCGACCTGGCCGAGCAGCGCGCCCCCCGGGCGGTGATGGCCGGCACCGGCGTGGCCCTGCTGTTCGAGAAGCCGTCCAACCGGACGCGCACGTCGATGGAGATGGCCGTCGTCCAGCTGGGCGGGCACCCGATCTACATCCGCCCCGACGAGGTCGGCATCGACACCCGGGAACCGGCGGAGGATGTGGCCCGGGTCCTCTCCTCGTACTGCGCCATGATCGGCGCCCGGGTGTTCGATCACAAGGTGTTGGAACGGTTCGCGGGTGCGTCGGACGTCCCCATCATCAACCTGCTGTCCGACGAGGCCCATCCCTGCCAGGCCGTGGCCGACCTGCTGACGCTGCGCCAGCGGTTCGGGGGCGAGTTGGCCGGGCGCACGCTGGCCTACGTGGGCGACGGCAACAACGTGTGCAAGTCCCTGATGGTGGCAGGCAAGCTCGCCGGCGTCAGCATCCGGGTGGCCAGCCCGCCCGGCTACGAGCCCATCCCCGACGGCCACGCCGCCATCGGTAACGACCCGGCCGAGGCCGTCGCCGGGGCCGACGCCGTGTACACCGACGTCTGGGCGTCAATGGGCCAGGAGGAGGAGGCCGAGCGCCGCCGCGCCGACTTCGCCGGCTTCATCGTCGACGACGCCCTGATGGCGAGGGCCGGGCCCGAAGCCGTGTTCCTCCACTGCCTTCCCGCGCACCGGGGCGAGGAGGTGGCGGCGTCGGTGGTCGACGGGCCCCAGAGCCTCATCTGGAAGCAGGCCGCCAACCGCCTCCACGCCCAGCGGGGGCTCCTGCTGTTCCTGGCCACCCAGCCATGAGCGCGTGAGGCTCGCGAAACCGCAGCGGCAGCACCGGGTGGCCCGCATCCTGGAGAAGCACCTGGTCACCAGCCAGAGCCAGGTCGTCGAGTTGCTGGCGGCCGAGGGCGTGGTGGCCACCCAGGCCACCGTCTCGCGGGATCTGGAGGACCTGGGCGCGGTCAAGGCCCGGCTGCCCGGCGGCGACCTGGTCTACGTGATCCCCGAGCAGTCGCGCGACCGTCCCGCACCCGACGAGCACCTCAAGCGGGTGATGGGGGACTGGGTGGTGGAGGTGGCCCACTCCGCCAACCTGGTCGTGCTGCGCACGCCGCCCGGTTCGGCCCACGTCGTCGGCTCCGCCATCGACCGGGCCGGCCTGCCCGAGATCCTGGGGACGGTGGCCGGCGACGACACCGTCCTGGTGGTCGCCACCGAACGGGCGGGCGGGGCCAGCGTGGCCCGCCACCTCAGCACCCTGGCCGGGCTGTGATATCCCTCGGCCCGACAACGAAGGAGTGAGTTGATGCCGAAGCGGGTCGTGCTGGCGTACAGCGGGGGGCTGGACACGTCGGTGTGCGTGCGATGGATGGCCGAGGAGTGGGGCGTCGACGTGGTCGCCCTGGCCGCCGACGTGGGCCAGGGGGAGGATCTCGAGGCGGCCCGCGAGCGGGCCCTGGCCGCGGGCGCCGTCGAGTCCCTCGTCATGGACTGCCGGGAGGAGTTCGCCCGTGACTTCGTGGCCCCCGCGATCCGGGCCAACGCCCTGTACGAGGGCAAGTACCCGCTCGTCTCCTCGCTGTCGCGGCCCCTCATCGCCCGCCACCTGGTCGACGCCGCCCGCCAGACGGGCGCCGGCGCCGTGGCCCACGGCTGCACGGGCAAGGGCAACGACCAGGTGCGCTTCGAGGTGTCGGTCCGGGCCCTGGCGCCCGACCTGGAAGTGCTGGCGCCCGTCCGGGAGTGGGGGATGACCCGCGACGGCGCCATCGAGTACGCCAAGCGGTTCGACATCCCGGTGAGCGCCACCAAGGCCAAGCCCTACTCCATCGACCAGAACCTGTGGGGCCGGGCCGTCGAGTGCGGCGCCATCGAGGACCCGTGGGCCGCGCCCCCCGACGACGTGTACGAGATGACGGTGCCGACGGGCGCCGAGCCGACCGAGATCGTGGTCGCCTTCGAGGAGGGCCTGCCCGTCTCGATCGACGGCCGTGCCCTTCCCCTCCACGAGCTGGTGACGGAGATGAGAGTCCTGGCCGGCGGCTACGGGTTCGGGCGGCTGGACATGATCGAGAACCGGCGGGTCGGCATCAAGAGCCGGGAGATCTACGAGGCGCCGGGCGCGCTGGCGCTCATCCACGCCCACCAGCACCTGGAGGACCTGACCGTCGAGCGCGACCTGCACCACGAGAAGGCCCGCCTGGAGCCCCGCTGGGCGGAACTGGTCTACGACGGCCTGTGGTTCTCCCCCCTCAAGGAGGCCCTCGACGCCTTCGTGAACGCCAGCCAGCGGTGGGTGACGGGCGAGGTCCGCCTGCGGATGGAGCCGTGGCGGGTCGTCGCCGTCGGCCGGCGGAGCCCGGTCAGCCTGTACGACCACGACCTGGCCACCTACGACGCCGAGGACAGCTTCCGCCACGAGGACGCGGCCGGGTTCGTCCGCCTGTGGGGCCTGGGCGTGCAGACGTGGGCCTCGCGCCAGGCCCGGATGTGACGGCGTGACGCTGTGGCGCGCCCGCATGGCGGGAGCGTCGGCCGACGCCCTGTGGACGTTCACCCGCAGCATCCACTTCGACGTGCGCCTGGCGGCCGACGACATCGCCGGCTCCCGGGCCCACGTGGCCGGCCTGGCCGACGCCGGGCTGCTGACCTCGTCCGAGGCGGGCGTGCTCGTTGCCGCCCTCAACCAGGTCGAGGAGGAATTGAAGGCGGGGACATTCCACTTCCTGCCGACCGACGAGGACATCCACACGGCCGTGGAGCGCCGTGTGACCGAGCTGTCGGGCGACGTCGGCCCCAAGCTCCACACCGGCCGCTCGCGCAACGACCAGGTGGCCACCGACCTGCGGTTGTATGCGAAGCGGGCCCTGGCCGAGGTGACGTCCGCTGTCCTGGCCCTCCAGCAGGTGCTGTACGAACGGGCCAAGGCGGCGCTGGCCGAGGAGGTGTACCTGCCCGGCTACACCCACCTCCAGCGGGCCCAGCCCGTGCTCCTGGCCCACCACCTTCTGGCCCACGGCTGGGCCCTGGCCCGCGACGTCGACCGCCTGCTCGACTGCCGCCAGCGGTTGGACGTGAGCCCGCTGGGGGCGGGTGCCCTGGCCGGCACGTCCCTGCCCCTCGACCCCGACGCCACCGCCGAACGGCTGGGGTTCGACGCCCGGTTCGAGAACTCCCTCGACGCCGTGTCGGACCGGGACTTCGTGGCCGAGGCCCTGTTCGGCCTGGCCCTGCTCGCGGTCCACCTCTCGCGCATAGGCGAGGAGGTCGTGCTGTGGGCCAGTGCCGAGTTCGGCTTCCTGCGCCTGGACGACGCCTGGGCCACCGGGAGTTCCATGCTCCCCCAGAAGAAAAACCCCGACGTGGCCGAGCTGGCCCGGGCCAAGGCGGGACGGCTCATCGGCAACCTCACCGGCCTGCTTGCCACGCTGAAGGGGCTGCCCCTCGCCTACAACCGGGACCTCCAGGAGGACAAGGAGCCGCTCTTCGACTCGGTCGACCAGGTCCTGACGGGGCTGGCGGCCCTGACCGGGTTGCTGGCCACGGCCGCCTTCGACGCCGACCGGATGGCGGCCGCGGCCGACGCCGCCGACGCCGCCGCCGTCGATCTCGTCGAGTACCTGGTGAGCGGGGGCATGCCCTTCCGTGTGGCGTACATGCAGGTCGCGGCCATGGTGCGCGACGCCGCCCAGCGCCACGTGCCCCTGGC
>JBOGID010000431.1:0-7804 GCA_050742295.1 Acidimicrobiales bacterium
GGGCGTGGCCCTGGGTGCCGGCGTGGGCCCCGCGGCGGCCGGCGACGGCCCCATGCCGCAGACCCGCGAGCACGTTCTCCTCGCCTTCCCCGCCCAGCCGTCGGCCGACGGCGAGATCTGCAGCGACTGGACCAACGAGGACGGCTCCCACGGAACCAACTGCCCCGAGCCGAGCGGTGGTGGTGGTGGTGGTGGTGGCGGCGGTGGCGGCCGCGGTGGCGGCGGTGGCGGCCGGGGGGCTATCTCTTCGACCGCTTCATCAGGATCGAAATCATTCCCGGCGAGAGCCTGTGATACCGGGGTATCCGGCCGTCCGTCGGCGTATCGCCGAGTGGCCGGTACCGTGCTGGGCGTGGAGCAGGTCCGATGGGACGAGCGGCCGCAGCTGCGGCAGCCGGTGTTGATTGCCGCCTTCGAGGGCTGGAACGATGCCGGTGACGCCGCCAGTTCGGCGGTGAAGTACCTGCGGGACCGGTGGGGGGCCCGCCCCTTCGCCGCCATCGACTCCGAGGAGTTCTACGACTTCAGCTCGAGCCGGCCCCACATCCGGCTGGCGGAGGGGCTGACCCGGGAGATCGTGTGGCCGTCCAACCAGCTGTCGGCGGCGTCACTGCAGGCCGAGGGGCGTGACGTCGTCCTGCTGCTCGGCCACGAGCCCCAGCTGCGGTGGCGGACGTTCTGCGCCGAGATCGTCGGTGTGGCCCGCCAGCTCGACGTGCAGTACGTGGTCCTCCTCGGTGCCCTGCTGGCCGACGTGGCCCACACCCGTCCCGTCAAGGTGACGGGAGCGGCCGGTGACGCCGAGCTGATGGCCCGCCTGGGGCTGCAGGGGTCCCGCTACGAGGGGCCGACCGGCATCGTGGGCGTCCTCAACGACGCCCTGGGCAAGACCGGGATCCCGACGGTGTCGCTGTGGGCCTCGGTGCCCCACTACGTGGGCGACACGCCGTCGCCCAAGGCCGCCCTCGCCCTCGTGCAGCGCACGTCGAGCGCCGTCGACATCCCCGTCGTCACCGCCGACCTGGCCCAGCTGGCCGCCGACTACGAGGGCCAGGTCAGCGAGGTGGTGGCGGCCAACGGCGAGGTGGCCGACTACGTGAAGCGCCTCGAAGACGACGCCGACAGCGATGGCCTGGAGTACGCCTCCGGCGAGGAACTGGCGGCCGATTTCCAGCGCTTCCTGCGCGAACAGGATTAGATCTTGATCCCGTAGCCGGCCAGCACGGAGACGGCGTTGGGGAACGAGGCCCGCAGCGCCGCCACGAGGTCGGCGGGACGGGCGATGCGGTGGGCATAGACGGCGACGTAGGTGCGCAGGGCGCAGTCGACCACGTCGGCAGGGCCAAGTGCGTCGAGGGCCTGCACGCCCTGCACGTAGACCCCGCGGTAGTAGCTCTGAGGCGACGTGGCCCAGTACGTCATGGGCTCGCCCATGCGGCCGTCGGCGGCGGCGGGCTGGGGCACGGCTGCGAACTCGGCCAGCGTGTCCTCGAAGCGGGCCTCGGCCCAGCTGGCCAGGCCCTCGTCCAGCCACGGGTCACGGCCCTGGTTGTTGCCCACCAGCCCGTAGAACCACATGTGGCCGACCTCGTGGGTCGTCGTCGAGCCGATCGTGCCCGGGCCCTGCATGACGTGGCTGGGGTACTCGATGCCCCCGCCCAGGGTGGGCGTGATGGCCAGGGTGAACGTCGGCCACGGGTAGGGCCCGAACTGGGTGGCGAACGTCGCGAGCACGTCGACGACCTTGGCCAGGTACCGGTCGGGCGACTCGCCGATCCCCTGGTGGACGCCCACCTTGACCTGGACCGGGTTGGGGGCCATGGCCGTGGCTTCCCGGACCGTGAACCGTCCGACGGACAGGGCGAAGTCGCGCATGGTGGGGGCGGTCCAGTGGCCGGGACGGTCCTCGGTGCCGCTGGCCAGCACGGTGAGGCCGTCGGGCACGGTCACGGTGACGTCGAAGTCGGCGACGGTGGCCACCGAGGCCTCGGCGAACGAGCCCGTCGGCGGCTCGGTCGCCCACCCCAAGCCGGGCTCCCACGCCAGGATCGGGAAGAACGAGCCCAGCCGCACCGCCTCGCCGTCGCGGGAGATGCGGTCGTTGGCCGAGGCCGGGAGGCGCAGCTCCCACGGGACCTTGATGTCCACGGCCCTGCCCTTGGCGAACGGGGTGCCGGCCGCCACGACAAGGGTCGTGGCGCTGTCGCGGGCCGAGGTGGCGGCCCGACCGTCGATCGTCGCGTCGCCGGTCGTGATGGACCCGCCGCCCTGGGTGGGACGGGGACCGTTGGCCCACAGCCGGAACACCAACCGGTCGGTGTCGAGGTCGGGGGTGAACCGGACCTCGGTCGTGCCCCGGACGGCGTTCTCGTCCAGCCTGACGTCGACCGCCAAGGTGTACCGGGGACGGTTGACGTCGGGCTTGTTGCGGGTCGGGGTGGGCGGGCAGGTCTGGGCGGTGGCCGCCACCGGCACGGTCGCAGGGGGCTCGGTGGTCGTCGTCGTGGCGCGGGTGGTCGTGGTGGCGGGTGCAGCCTGCCCGCCCGGTGGTGTCAGCTCGGCCGGCAGCCCGCCGTCGCTACAGCCGGCGGCGAGGCTCAGCAGCACGAGGAGGACGGCGAGGCGGCGGCGCACCGGTCCATGGTGGCAGCCGTACCGTGGAGCGATGGGTCGCCTGGTGCCGACGTGCGTGTGGCGGGTGTCGGCCGAGCTGATCCTGGCCCTGGACGACCGGTTCGGGCCCCCACACGACGCCTACGTGAACGGGTCCCAGGTCTGGCTGCGCGACGACGGGCCCGGGGACAACGTCACGATCGAGTGGCGGCTGCATCCGGTGGCCGGGTACCAACGGCCGGCGTCAGTGGGCACCTACGAGGTGTTCGAGACGGCGGCCGACGCCCTGGCCGCGGGGGCGGCGCCGCCCGCGCCCCTCGACCGCTTGTGGGATGGGCTGGAGGCGTTCGCCGCCTACGGCGACGAGGTGGAGCCCGCCACCCTGGCCGCGGCCTGCGCCGAGGCCCTCGGCCGTCCTCCCGACGCCGCCGGGCTAGCCGACCACGACCGTATCGGCGACGAGTGGGAACGCACCGGCGGCCGCGTCTCGATCGTCGCCGCCCTGATCGAGCAGTTGGGGCCGGCTACGTAGCTTGCATCTGGCGGGCCGAGGCCTCGCCCTCTTCGCCCATCTGCTGGACCGGTCCGCTGTAGACGCGGGCCCACCGGATCTTGTCGTCCTCCACCCCAAGGATGAACACGCCCGCCACCTGCGACGCGTTGCCGGCGCCGTGCAGTTCGACCCAGACCGTGTTCGCCGACCGGGCCGACCGCAGCACGGTCAGGCGGAACCCGGGCTCGGCCTCGAAGATGGCCCGCCAGTTCTTGCGGACCTGGTCGCCACCGGTGAAGTTCCGGGCCGGAAAGCAGGGCTGAATGCTGTCGAAGTTGGGGTGCATGACGGCGTAGATGCCGTCGACGTCGTGGCGGTTGGCTGCCTCCACGAACCGGGTCACCACCGCCATGGGGTCTTCCCCCGTCCGCTTCCTCGAGAACAACATCCCTACGACCCTAGATGGGCGCTGACCTGTTAGTCATCAGCAGCAACTGAGTTGGCGAAGGTGCTGCTGAGGGCTTCGGGTCGCCAGGCACGACCGGGCAGGTCAGCGTCCAGCTACGGCGCCGAGCCCTTCGTCCGCCACGGAGGCTGGCGGGGCGGATCGAACAGCACGTCGATCGGCTCCCCACGGATGGCGCGAAAGGCCTGGTCAGCCCAGCGTTCACCCCGGCCCGCCAGCGGCTCGGGCATGGCCTGCTCGGCGAACCACCCGACATCGCGGCACTCAAGCGGGTGGGCCTTCACGTCGCCGCCCACGACCCGGCACTGGAACACCAGCGAGTAGAGCGGGATGCGGGTGAACCCGAGGCGCAGGCCGTCAAGCACGGCGATGAGCCGGACGGGCTCGACCTCGATCCCTGTCTCCTCGCCCACCTCCTTGACCGCCACCTCCGACGCCGAGTAGCCGACGTCGGCCCAGCCCGTGGGGTACAGCCATACCCCCGAGTCGGCCCGCTGCACAAGCAGGATCTCGCCCGCCTCGTTGCCCACCACCGCGCCGACGGCCACCTTGGGCGTGACGTACCCGGCCACGCCGTCGCCCACGCCCCGCAGCCACTCCTCGATGAGGACGTCGCTGCCCGCCTCCAGCCCCGCCGCCACCCGGATGTCGGCGGCCACGTTCAGGACCTCCTCGAACCGCTCCCGCTCGTAGAGGTTGTCGGTGAACCCGAGCCCGGTACGGGCGATGCCCGAGAGGGCCTCGCTCCAGCGCAGCAGGTCGTGCGCAGAGACCGGCCCTTCCGTCACTCTCCCAGGAGTTCGTTGATGCGGGCGAAGAACGCCGACCGGGCCAGCACCTGGTCGGCCCCGGCCGCGGTGGCGGCGTCCATGGCCTCCCGGTTGGTGTGCTTGGAGAAGGCGATGACCTTCGTGGAGAGGCCGGCAACGGCCTCGATCGCGCCCGGACGGGTCACGTCGACCACCACCAGGTCGGCCGACTCGCTTGCGGCCGCGTCGGCCAGTTCGCCGGGCTGACGGACGAACGTCACGTCGGCAGGGGCGGCGGCGACCTTCGATCGGTCCATCAGATCGGGCACATACGCGACGACTTTCACGACCGACCACCTCCATGTCGCTGGATGTGAGCGTAAGCCTTGGCCGCGCCCCACAACATGCCGGGCTCGGCCAGCGACGAGTCCACGTCGGCGAACGAGGCCGGCGTCAGGTCGTACACGTCGCCGGGGAGGAGCTCGACCTGCACCCGGTCTCGTTCGACTGGAGGGACGTCCGCCGTCCGCAAGACCTCGGTCGGGTAGCGGACGGCGGCCCGAACCAGGGCCAGCGGCGTCGTCCACTGCTGGTCGATGTCGGCGGCCAGCAGGTCCCGCACCGCCGCGCCCACCTCGGCCGCCGCCCGCCGTCCGGCCTCCGAAGCGGCCTCGTACACCGCGGTGTCGCCCGTCCCCGTCCGGCTGCGCACCGAACGCTCCACCCAGCCCGGAAGGGCAGCCTCTATGGCCTCGGCCAGGGCCGTAGCATGCTCGTCCACGATGTCGTCCACGGTGGAAGCAATGCTCCCATGAGGCCCGAGCCAATTCCGCCGAGGCCGGGCCAGGAGTCGGTGTGGGACTACCCCCGCCCACCCCGGGCCGAGGCCGTCCGCCGCCAGTGCGAGGTCATCTTCGCGGGCCGCACCATCGCCATCACCCTCACGCCCGTCCGGGTGCTGGAGACGAGCCACCCCCCCGTCTTCTACTTCCCGCCCGACTCGGTCATCCCCGGGGCCCTGTCGCCCATCGACCGCACCAGCTACTGCGAGTGGAAGGGCATTGCGTCGTACTTCGACGTCGTGGGGCCCGATGGCCAGGCGGCGCCGGCGGCAGCGTGGACCTACCGCAACCCGACGCCCGCCTTCGAGCTGCTCACGGACCACGTCGCCTTCTACCCGGCGGCCATGGAGGTCTGCCTCCTCGACGGGGAGTTCGTGCGGCCCCAGCCCGGCGGCTTCTACGGCGGGTGGATCACGAGCGCCGTCGCCGGCCCGTTCAAGGGCGTCCCCGGCTCCGAGGGCTGGTAGCGGCCTTCACGGCCTTCAGCCCGTTGGAAGCCGTGCGGTGACGCAAAGGAGCTGGTCAGGGGCGGGTCGGCCGCCTCGGCGCGCAGCGCCGATCGCGGCGACACCGTCCTGGTCGAGAACCCGAGCTTCTCCGGCTGCCTCGACGCCCTGCGCGCCGCTGGTGCGCGGCAGGTGCCGGTGCCGATGGACGGTGACGGCGTCGACGTCGACGCCCTGGCCGGACTGGCCGACCGCACATCCCCCGCCGCCGTCTACCTGATGCCCAGCTACCACAACCCGACGGGAGCCCTCCTGGCCGAGTCCCGCCGGCGCCGGCTGGCCCGCCTGGCCAAGGAGCGCAACCTCCCGATCATCGAGGACAACGCCCTCGAGCACGCCAGCTCGTCCAGCGTGACGCCGCCGCCCGCCATCGCCGCCTACGGGGCCGATGCTCCGATCCTCACCCTGGGGTCGGTCAGCAAGGTGCTGTGGGCCGGTCTGCGGGTGGGTTGGGTCCGGGCCGACGAGGCGTGGATCTCACGGCTGGTGCACCGCAAGGTCGTGCACGACCTCGGCTCACCGTTGTTCGGGCAGGCCGTGGCCGCCCGCCTCCTGCCCAACCTGGCCGACATCGCCAAGGACCGCCACCGCCAGCTCACCGACCACATGGCCCGGGCGGGAAGCCTGCTGGCCGAGCACGTCCCCGACTGGACGTGGGACCCGCCCGTCGGCGGCATCGCCCTGTGGGTCAAGCTGCCGTCGGGCGACGGGGCCGAGTTCGCCCAGGTGGCCCTGCGCCACGGCGTGGAGATCGTCCCTGGGGCCACCATGTCGGCCGACGGGTCGTTCGCCGACCACCTCCGGCTGGCGGTCGTGGAGCCGCCCCTGCTCGACGAGGCCATCAAACGCCTGGGCCAGGCCTGGGCCGCCTACTCGCCGGCCAACGCGGCCCGGCCGCAGCTCCGCGTCATCGTGTAGGCCGTCACCGCCGAACGAGGCCTGCCGGGTCGACCATCACCGTGCGGTAGCCGGCCGACCGGACGGCGGCCACCACCTCGGCGTGGCGCTCAAGACCGCCAGCCAGCTCGTCGACGCCCAGCTCGACCCGGGCCGTGTCGCCGTGGTGGCGGACCCGCAGCTGGCGGAACCCGAGCCTGCGCAGGGCCGCCTCGGCCGCAGCCACGCCCCGCAGGTTGCCGAGGGTCACGGGCGTGCCGTGGGGGATGCGGGACGCCAGGCAGGCGGCCGCCGGCTTGTCCCACGTCCGCAGGCCGAGACGGCGGGACTCGGCCCGCACGTCGGCCTTGGTGAACCCGGCATCGACGAGGGGAAACGCGGCGCCCGCCGACGCCGCCACCGCCTGGCCGGGACGGTCCTCGCCCAGGTCGTCGACGTTCACGCCGAGCGCCACGGTTGCGCCCTCGGCCGCGGCCAGAGGTGCCACCGCGTCCATCAGTTCGGACTTGCAGTGGGCGCACCGGTCGGACCCGTTGACCACGTACTCGGGCCGGTCCAGCTCGAAGGTGTCCACCGCCGTCCACCGCAGCCCCCACTCACGGGCCAGGGCGGCGCAGTCGGCGTGCTCGTCGGGGGCCAAGGAGGCGGAGACGGCGGTCACGGCCAGGGCGCCCGCGACCCCGAGCGTGTCGTGCGCCATCCACGCCAGGAAGGCCGAGTCGGCCCCCCCGCTGAACGCCACCACGACCCGCTCCAACGACCGCAGCCGGTCACGGAGCAGTTCGACGTCACCCATCGACGACTTCCAGCCGGATGCGCTTGTTGCCCTTGCCCTTGGACTCGGTCTTGGTGACCTTGATGCGCCCCACCTCGTCGGTCGAACGCACGTGCAGGCCGCCGTCGGCCTGCTTGTCGAGACCCACGATGTCGATGACCCGGATGGGGTCGACCCCCTCGGGGATCAGCGACACCTTGGTGCGGATGAGGTCGGCGTCGGCGAACGCCTCGTCTCGCGGCACCCACGCCACCTCCACCGGCCTGGCCGCGGCCAGTTCGTCGTTGACCAGCCCCTCGACCAGCGAGCCGAATCCCTCGGGCAGGGGGTCGAACTCGAAGTCCATGCGGGCCGCCAGCGGCTCCATGTTGCCGCCCGTGACCGGCACCGACCAGCGGTTCCAGATGACCCCGCACAGCACGTGCAGGGCCGTGTGGGTGCGCATGAGGGCGTGGCGCCGGTC
>JBOGID010000432.1:0-8104 GCA_050742295.1 Acidimicrobiales bacterium
TTCTACGTCCGCACCGGCAAGCGGCTGCCCAAGCGGGTGACCGAGGTGGCCATGACGTTCAAGGACGTTCCCCACCTGCCGTTCGCGTCCGAGCAGGCCGAGGGGCTGGAGCCCGACGCCCTCGTGCTGCGCATCCAGCCCGACGAGGGCATCACCCTGCGGTTCGGGGCCAAGGTGCCGGGCCAGGCCTTCCGGGTGCGGTCGGTGTCGATGGACTTCTTCTACGGGGCGGCCTTCCTGGAGGAGCCCCCCGAGGCCTACGAGCGGCTGCTGCTCGACGCCCTGGTCGGCGACCCCACCCTGTTCATCCGCTCCGACGAGGTGGCCCAGGCGTGGCGCATCTGTGACCCCCTCCTGCAGGCGTGGGACGAGTTCGACGTGCCCCTGGCCCGCTACGACGCCGGCTCCTGGGGCCCGGCCGAGGCCGACAACCTGCTGGCCCAAGACGGCCGCCGGTGGCGCCGCCCGTGACCGGGGCGCGGGGCGCGTCGGGCATCTCCACGATCGGGTCCTGGGAGGGCGACGGGGTGAGCGTCCACCAGGTCGAGGAGGCCCTGTCGGACCTGCGCCGCCACGAGCAGCGGGCGGCGGTGCGGACGTCGGTCCTGACGCTGGTGTGCGTGGTGGGCGACGACTCCGCCGCCGAGGCCGCCCTCGACGTCGTCTACGACCTGGGGGCGCGCCACCCCTCGCGCACCATCGTCCTGGTCATCGACGACGACGAGGAGGCAGAGACCAGCCTGGATGCCGCCGCCTCGGTGCACGTGGTCGAGCGCGAGGGACGGGCCGTGTGCTTCGAGGACGTGGTGCTGCGGGTGCGGGGACGGTCCCGCCACCACCTGGACTCGGTGGTCGAGCCCTTCTCCCTGCCCGACCTGCCGCTCGTGGTGTGGCTGCCCGCCCGCCTGCCGGCGCCCGGCGACCCCCTCCTGGCCGTGGCCGACCGTGTCGTCGTGGACAGCCGGGCCGTGGCCGGCGCCGGTTCGGCCGAGGGCGATCCCGCGACCGCCCGGACTTCGGACAACACGGTGTTGCCCCGGATCCAGTCCCTGGCCCGGCGCCTGCCGGTCGCCGACCTGTCCTGGACCCGGCTCGCCCCGTGGCGGAGCCTGCTCGCCGGCCTGTTCGAGGGGCCGGTCTACGCGCCCTTCCTGCGCGAGATCGAGCGGGTGGAGGTCACCGGCAACTACGGTCCCCGCCACCTGCTGGGGGGATGGCTGCTGCGCCGCCTCGACGTCCCCCTGGCCCGGGTCAGCCTTCAGCCTGCCGAGCATGTGTCGATCACCATCACCGCCGTCCACCGCCACCGCGCCGGGGTGTTCCGCGTCGAGCGGCCCGGGTCGGAACGCGTCATCCAGGCCTCCGTCGAGATCGACTCGGGGCCGTCGGTGAGCCAGACCGTCCGCATGGGGGAACGGTGGCCCGCCCTCGCCCTGGCCGGCGCCCTGACCCGGATGGGCCGCGACAACGTGTACTGCGACGCCCTGGAGGGCGCCCTCGAACTCCGGGCGGCGGGCCAATGAGCGGGCGCCCATGAACGGTGAAGTGATCGTGGTCGAGGACGTGGCCGCCGAGTTCGCGGAGCGGGTGGTCGAGGCCTTCCACGCCCGACCCGGCGAGACGTTCTCGTTCACGCTGTCGGGCGGGCCCACCGCCCGCCGCTGCTACGAGCGGTTGGCGGCCGACGCCGCCGACCAGATCGACTGGTGGCAGGTCGACATCTACTGGGGCGACGACCGCTGCGTCCCCCACGACAGCCCCGAGTCGAACGAGCGGCTGGGCCGGGAGGCGCTGCTGGAGCGCGTGGGTGCCGCCAACGCCGTGTACCCGATGCGCTGCGACGAGGGGCCCGACCCCTACCAGCAGCGCATCGCCCAGGCCGGCCGGCTCGACTTCATCCACCTCGGCCTCGGCCCCGACGGCCACACCGCGTCGCTGTTCCCCGACTCCCCCGCCCTCACCGCCGACCCCGGCCGGCTGGTCGTCATGAACCACGACCCCCACGGCGTCAACCCCTACGAGCGCATGACCCTCACCTACTCGGGCATCGCCCGGGGCCGGCTCGTCGTCTTCACCGTCTCGGGTAAGGGCAAGCGCGAGGCGTTCGCACGAGTCAAGGCCCGAGACCCCACCTGCCCCGCCACCCACGTGCGGGCTGACCGGGTGATCTGGCTCGTCGACCACGCCGCCGCCGGCTGACCGCCGCCGGTGCGCCGCCCGAGGGCACCCGACCGGCCGGCAAGGCCGACCCTCAAAAGATCGCTACCGCGAGGCTGCCCAGCACGAACCATCCGACCCAGGCCAGGAAGTAGGCAAGCGTCCAGCGGTCACCCGCCTCCGTGTGGGCGGCGAGGTACCAGCAGACGGGGCCGGCCAAGCCCAGGAGAAGGATTGCTCCAGATCCTGAAGTGAATCACGGCGTCCGGTCCGTTCCTGGGACAGGACGTGAAGATCATTGCCGCGAGCACGCCCCACACCGTGCCGAGGATGAAGACGACGACACGCGCGAGGGCCATTGCCCCTCGGGCGGGCATGCTTTCAGCGGTCATTTCGGTCCACGCCGCGTCCAACTCTGCCAAGTGCCTGCATGATCCCGCCGCCCTTCGCCGTCGGTATCGGTCGCGCGTGATGTCGTCTCGCCGGTACGTCCTCTTGAGGACGTTCTCCAGAAGATCTCGCGAATGGCGCCAATGCCGCCCAGCAGTTCGGGCCGCTTGACCTTCTGGCCTTCCTGGAAAGCGCGCCCGCTACTGTCCCGGCCGTGGCCGGGGGCAGCCGTAAGGCGATCATCGCGGCGTTCTTCGCCAACGCCGGGATCTCGGTGGCGAAGTTCGTGGGCTTCGCCGTCACCGGGTCGGCGTCCCTGCTGGCCGAGGCCGTGCACTCGGTGGCCGACACGTCCAACCAGGGGCTCCTGCTGCTGGGCGGGTCGCGGGCCAAGCGGGCCGCCACCGCCGATCACCCGTTCGGCTACGGCCGGGAGCGCTACTTCTGGTCGTTCGTGGTGGCCCTGGTGCTGTTCACCCTCGGGTCGCTGTTCGCCCTGTTCGAGGGCTGGGAGAAGGTGCGCCACCCCCACGCCATCGAGTCGGTGGGGTGGGCCATCGGCATCCTGCTGTTCGGCATCGCCCTGGAGAGGTACTCCCTGCGCACCGCCATCCATGAGAGCCGCGACGGCGTTCGCAAGGCCGGGTCGTGGTGGAAGTTCGTGCGGACGTCGAAGGAGCCGGAGCTGCCCGTCGTCCTCCTGGAGGACATCGGCGCCATGATCGGCCTGGTCTTCGCCCTGATCGGGGTGGTGCTGGCCCAGGTCACCGGCAGCCCCCGCTGGGACGCCGCGGGCAGCATCGGGATCGGCCTGCTCCTGGGCGTGATCGCCATCATCCTGGTCATCGAGATGAAGAGCCTGCTCATCGGCGAGGCGGCGTCGCCCGCCCAGGTCGAGGCCATCCGCCGGGCCATCGAGGCGGACGGCGGCCGGTGCCGGCTCGTGCACATGCGGACCCAGCACCTGGGGCCCGACGAGCTGCTGGTGGGGGCCAAGATCGCCCTGGCCGGGACGTTCGACGGGGACGGCGTGGCCCGGGCCATCGACGCCATCGAGGCCCGGGTGCGGGAGGCCGTGCCCGAAGCCCGGGTCCTGTACCTGGAACCGGACCTCTCCCGGCCCGCGTAGAGTTCGTGCCGTGGACCTGCTCGGCGAGGCCGCGGCACGCCGGGATCGCCTGACGGGCACGCGCATCACCTATTCGCCCAAGGTCTTCATCCCCCTCACCCGGCTGTGCCGGGACCGGTGCGGGTACTGCACGTTCGCCACCGCCCCGGCCCGGGTGGCGTCGCCCTACCTGTCGCCCGAGGAGGTGCTGGCAATCGCCCGGGCGGGCGCCGCCGCCGGCTGCCACGAGGCCCTGTTCACGCTGGGCGAGGCCCCTGAGGACCGCTACGCGGCGGCCGGCGAGTGGCTGGCCGGGCACGGCTACGCGTCGACCGTCGACTACCTGGTGGCCTTGTGCCGGCTGGTCGTCGAGGAGACGGGGCTGCTGCCGCACGCCAACGCGGGGGCACTCTCACGGCCGGAGCTGGCCCGGCTGCGTGAGGTCGCGCCCTCCCAGGGGATGATGCTGGAGTCGCTGAACGGCGGGCTGGCCTGCCACCGGGGGGCGCCCGACAAGATCCCGCAGCGGAGGCTGGCCACGCTGGAGTGGGCCGGCGAGCTGGCTATCCCCTTCACCACCGGGGTCCTGGTCGGCATCGGCGAGTCCCGGCCCGACCGGGTCGAGGCCCTGGAGGCCATCGCCGCGTCCCACCGGCGCCACGGCCACGTGCAGGAGGTGATCGTCCAGAACTTCCTGCCCAAGACGGGGACGGCCATGGCCGGCTGGCCGCCCTGCCCGCTCGACGAGCTGCTGTGGACGGTCGCCACGGCCCGCCTGCTGCTGCCCGACGACGTGCGCCTGCAGGCCCCGCCCAACCTGTCGGAGGACTTCGGGCGCCTGCTCGACGCCGGCATCGACGACTGGGGCGGGGTCTCGCCGGTGACGCCTGACCACGTGAACCCCGAGCGCCCATGGCCCGCCCTCGACCGGCTGCGGGCCGTGACCGAGGCCCGGGGATTCGCCCTCGCCCCCCGCCTGACCGTCTACCCGCCCTACGTGCTGGGCGCCGACCGGTGGATCGCCCCCGGCCTGCGGGCCGCCGTGCTCGACCGCAGCGACGCCGAGGGCCTGGGCCGCGACGACCTGACCTGGGTGGCGGGTGCCGACGCGCCGCCGCCCCCGCTGGTGGGCCCAGGCCGTGCGGCCGCGGCCCGGGGTACCGTCGCCGACGTCCTGGCCGGGGTCGTGGCCGGCGAGGAGCCGGGCGTCGACGAGCTGGTCACGCTGTTCGGCGCCCGGGGGCCGGAGGTGGCGGCCGTGGCCCAGGTGGCCGACGACCTCCGCCGCCGGATCGTGGGCGAGACCGTGACCTGGGTCCACAACCGGAACATCAACTACACCAACGTGTGCACGTTCAAGTGCCGGTTCTGCGCCTTCTCCAAGGGCCCCCTGTCGCTGAACCTGCGGGGCGACCCCTACCTGCTCGGCATCGACGAGATCCAGCGCCGGGTGGTGGAGGCCGTCGCCGCCGGTGCAACGGAAGTGTGCCTCCAGGGCGGCATCCACCCGTCCTTCGACGGGGATTACTACATCGCCGTGTGCCGGGCCGTGAAGGACGTCGCCCCCGGCATCCACGTCCACGGGTTCACAGCCCTAGAGGTGACCGAGGGTTCCCGCCGCCTGTGCGAGCCGTTGCGCGACTACCTCCGCCGCCTGATGGACGCCGGCCTGCGCAGCCTGCCGGGCACCGCCGCCGAGATCCTCGACGACGAGATCCGGGCCGTGATCTGCCCGGACAAGGTCACGACCGACGAGTGGCTCGACGCCCACCGGACGGCCCACGGCCTGGGCCTTCGTTCCAACGTGACCATCATGTTCGGGTCGGTCGAGCAGCCCGTGCACTGGGCCCGCCACCTGGTCCGCACCCGCGACCTGCAGCAGGAGACGGGCGGGTTCACCGAGTTCGTGCCCCTGCCCTTCGTGCACATGGCCGCGCCGCTGTACCTCCAAGGCAAGGCCCGCCGCGGGCCCACGTTCCGGGAGGCCCTGCTCATGCACGCCGTGGGCCGCATCGCCTACGGGAGCCTCATCCCCAACGTGCAGGTGTCGTGGGTGAAGATGGGCCCCGACGGCGCCCGCCAGGCCCTGCAGTCGGGCGCCAACGACCTCGGCGGCACCCTCATGGACGAGAACATCTCCCGGGCCGCCGGCGCGTCCCACGGCCAGCGCATGGCCGAGGCTGACTTCGCCGCCATCGTGGAGCCCCTCGGCCGTCCCCTCGAACAGCGCACGACCCTCTACGGCCGGGTTTCCGGCAGCGAAACGCCCCCACCGGTCGCCAACCTGCCGGAAAGCGCCCCGACCGGCCGGAGGTCCGCCGCCCGTGTGCTTTGACGTCGACGCCCTGCCGCCACTCCCGCCCGTCCGGGGCGGCGCCACCGACCACGGGCCGCTACGGCTGAGATCGGCCGACGGGACCGAGTTCCTGGCCTCCTACGCCCACCCCGACCAGCCGTCCAGCAAGGGCGTCGTCATCCTGCCCGACGTGCGGGGGCTGCACCCGTTCTACGAGGACCTGGCCCCGCGGTTCGCCGACGCCGGCGCCCACGCCGTGGCCATCGACTATTTCGGCCGCACGGCCGGCACCGCGCCCCGGCCCGAGGACTTCCCGTTCCGCGAGCACGTGGGCCAGATGAAGCCCCAGCAGGTCGACGAGGACGTGGCCGCCGCCGTGGCCTGGCTGCGGGGCCTGGCCAGCGGGACCGTCACGTCCGTCTTCACCGTGGGCTTCTGCCTGGGCGGGGCCATGTCGTGGCGGCAGTCGGCCGCCGGGCACGGCCTCCGCGGCTGCGTCGGGTTCTACGGCCGCCCCGACCGGGTCACCGACGTGGTGGCGAAGATGAAGGCTCCCCTCCTGCTGCTGGCCGCGGGCCAGGACCACACGCCGGTGTCGGCCGTCGAGGAGCTCGCGGCGGCGGTTCCCGTCGAGGCCGAGGTGCACGTCTACCCCGCCGCCCCCCACAGCTTCTTCGACCGCCGGTTCGAGGAGCACCAGGAGGCGTGCGAGGACGCCTGGCAGCGCATCCTCGCCTTCTTCGACCGCCTCAGCTAGTAGCTGGCCCGCGGGAGGTCCCGCAGCAGCCGCTCGGACTGGGTCGCCACCATCATCTCCACGGTGTCGGGCCCGCAGCGGCGGGACCGGTAGGTGTAGAGGATCATCGACCGTGGCGACAGCAGCCGCTGCTCGTAGGACGCCACCCCCCACAGGAGCAGCACGACAAGGGACAGGCAGAAGGGGACGGCCAGCACGGCCCAGGCGGACATGACCACGTCGTTCCCGGTCCCCGGCCTCCCCAAACGCGGCGCCTACGCTGCCGCGGTGATGGCCACCCGCGCCCCCCGCCGCCGGACGGGTGATCCCGACCTCGACCGCCGCCTCCTCGAGCTGCTCGGGGACCGGCCCGGCAACGACGAGGACCGCAACCTGCTGTTCGAGATGCTGGCCACCGTCGTGCGGATGGCGGGCGACAACGTCGACCGGCTCAACCTCAAGATCACCAACGCCGCCCTCAAGGAGATGCGCCAGGCGTTCCGGGTGTTCGCCCCCTTCCGGGAGGTCCCCAAGATCACGATCTTCGGCTCGGCCCGCACCCGCCCCGAGGACCCCCTCTATGCCCAGGCGCGCGACCTGGCTGCCACCCTGGCCCGCCAGGGCTGGATGGTGGTGACGGGCGCCGGGCCGGGGATCATGGCCGCCGGCGCCCAGGGCGCGGGGCCCGACCGCTCGATCGGCGTCAACATCCGCCTGCCCTTCGAGGAGGCCAACCCCTACATCGCCGCCGACCCCAAGCTCGTGTCGATGAAGTACTTCTTCACCCGCAAGCTCATGCTCATGAAGGAGTCGGCGGGCTTCGTGGTCCTGCCCGGCGGGTTCGGCACCCTGGACGAGACCTTCGAGCTGCTCACCCTGCTCCAGACGGGCAAGGCCGCCCCCGCGCCGCTGGTCCTGCTGGAGGTGCCGGGCGGGACGTACTGGCAGGCGTTCAACCGCTTCATCCAGGAGGAACTGGCGGCCCGGGCCATGGTCGACGCCAACGACCAGCTGCTCTACCGCATCACCGACGAGGTGGAGGATGCGGCCAACGAGATCCTGGGCTTCTACCGGAACTACCACTCGCTGCGCTACGTCGGCCACCAGCTGGTGATCCGGCTGCGGGCGGCCCCCACCGACGACGAGGTGGCGGCCCTCAACGAGCCGTTCGCCGACATCGTGACCGACGGGCGCATCGAGGCGACCGGGCCGCTCGGGGCCGAGGTGGCCGACGACGACCACGTCGAGCTGGCGCGACTCGTGCTTCGCTTCGACCGCATGCAGAGCGGGCGGCTGCGGGCCCTGATCGACGCCCTCAACGATCTCCCCTCGGCACTCCCGCTGACCAGGCCCGATGCCGGCGCCACCGAGGCGGCGGGGAGCCCGCCCGGGGCCCGGGCCGCCGAGGCCCCCACCC
>JBOGID010000433.1:0-4352 GCA_050742295.1 Acidimicrobiales bacterium
GCGAACTCTCCGCGCGAATGGTGTCTCAGACCCCCACTTGCGCGATACCGAACGTTGGTGTGCGGCTCGGGCTCAAGGACGTGCGGAACCTGGGGGAGGGGATGGCCAAGAAGATCGCCGAGGGCAGGCCGTACGCGTCGATGGAAGACCTGGTGCGGCGTACCGGTGTCGGCTTGCCCGCCGTCGAAGCTCTGGCCACGGCCGGTGCCTTCGGCTCGCTGGGCCTCGACCGCCGCCAGGCCCTGTGGGCGGCCGGGGCGGTGGTCCAGGCCCGCAACGACCGGTTGCCGGGCGTGGTGGTCGGCACCGACGCCCCGCCCCTGCCGGCCATGACCGAGCCCGAGGTGACGGCCGCCGACCTGTGGTCCACGGGCATCGCCCCCGGCAGCCATCCCGTGCAGTACGCCCGCCCCCGCCTCGACGAGATGGGGGCGGTCACCGTCGCCGCCCTCGCCGCCGTGCCCCACGGCCGCCGCGTCGCCGTGGGCGGGCTCGTCACCCACCGCCAGCGGCCGGCCACGGCCCAGGGCACGATCTTCATCAACCTCGAGGACGAGACGGGCATGGCCAACGTCATCTGCTCGGCCGGCGTGTGGGCCCGCCACCGCCGGCTCGCCCGTAGCTCGGCCGCCCTCCTGGTCAAAGGGAAACTCGAGCGCTACGAGGGCGCCATCAACGTGGTGGCCGACCGCATCGAGGCCCTACCTCTGTCTACCACTGCGCTCGGGCCGCGCGGGCCGGCTGCCCCGAAATCACGCGACTTCCGATGAACCCTTTGCCTGTCTCGCACGTAGCTTCAACCATGACGACCAACTCGCCTTTTCACCGGATCGCCACCTGCCTGCTCATCGCCGCCCTCGCCCTGCTCGGCGCCGCATGCGGCGATGACGACGAAGAGACGGCCGGCTCGCAGTCGGCGACCACCGCTGCCGTCGCCACCACGCTCGCCGTCACCACCACCCTCGCCGTCACCACCACGGCCGCGGCAAACGTCATCACCATCAAGGACTTCGCCTTCGCGGGCATCGACGCCTCCCGGGCCAACGCCACGTGGAACATCACCAACTCCGACACCGTGCCCCACACCGTGTCCGCCGTCGACGGCTCGTTCGTGTGGCGCGTCGAGGCGGGCCAGACGACTTCGTTCCCCAAGACGCTGACCGCCGGCAGCTACCCCATCAGGTGCGACATCCACCCCACGCGCATGACGGGGACGCTGGTCGTCAGGTAGCCGCCTCGCCCCGCTTCCAGAACGGACGCGGGGCTGTGGTGAACGGCAGCTCGAACCACACCCGCTTGCCCTGAGGGACATGCTCCACGCCCCAGTCCCGGGCCAGCTCGTCGACGATGGCCATGCCCCGGCCCGACGACGCCATCGGGCCGGCGAACTGGCGGACGGGCACGGCCGGGCTGGTGTCCTGCACCTCGATCCGCACCCGTCCCCGGGTGATGCGCACCACCAGCACGGGGCCGGACACGGCATGGATGATGGCGTTGGTCACGATCTCGCTGGTCAGCAGCTCGCTGATGTCGACCACCTGCTCGCTGCCGTGCCGGCTCGTCAGCACATCACGGACGAACCGCCGGGCGGCACCGACGCTGGACGCTGAAGACGACAGCGAGGTCTTGGCTTCGATGTCATCGAGCGTAACGAACGTCGTCACAGCCCCTTGACATGAGGCCGTTCGTTTCACCGACGGTTGGAAGTGGGAACAAAGCCGTTTCCATGCCCGTGCCCCATCTCACCCACGACGCCTTCGTCGTCGGTGGAGGCCCGGCCGGCCTGAGCGCGGCGACGTGGCTCGCCCGCCACCGCCGCCGGGTCGGGCTCGTCGACGCCGGCGAGCGCCGCAACCGGTGGGTCGACCTCACCCACGGCTACCTGGGCGCTGACCCCGTCGACCCCAAGGACCTCGTCGAGCGGGCCACCGCCGCCCTGCTGGCGTACCCGACCGCGGAGCGGATCGAGGGCCGCGCCACGACCGCCGAGGCCCGCCCCGACGGCACGTTCGCCATCGGGACTGACGGCGACGCCGGCCACTCGTACACCGCCCGCCGGATCGTGCTCGCCACCGGCGTCGAGGACAGCTTCCCTGACGTCGAGGGTTTCTTCGAGCACTACGGGGCCGACGTGTTCCACTGCCCGACCTGCGACGGCTACGAGGCGCGCGATCGACGGGTGGTGGTGTTCGGGTGGAGCGAGCACGTGTCCGGGTTCGCCCTCGACCTCCTCAACTGGGCGGCCGAGGTCACGGTCGTGACCGACGGCACCGAGTTCGAGGGGGACGCCGAGTGCCGGGCGGCGCTGGCCCGCCACCGGGTCGACGTGCTCGAGGACGACGCCGTCGCCCTCGTGGGCCGGCGCGGTGCCCTGGAGTGCGTGCGCCTGCGGGGCGGCCGGACCATCCCTTGCGAGCTCGCCTTCTTCTCCATCGGCCACCGCCCCCGCAACGACCTGGCCGTCTACCTCGGCTGTGCCCTCACGCCCGAGGGCTGCATCGTGGTGGACGGGAACTGCCAGACGACGGTCCCCGGTGTCTACGCCGCAGGGGATGTGGTGCCCGGCCTCCAGGTCGTCCAGGTGGCGGCCGCCCAGGGGACGGTGGCCGGCGTCCACTGCGCCCTCTCGTTGCGCGGTGAGCCCGCCAGCCCCGGCGCCCCCGAGCCCGGTCCCGACACGCCCACCGAGCTGAACGGCCGCTGAGCGCGTCCTCTCACGCACAGGCGATTCATGCCCACACCTCGGCGATCTCCTCGGGCAGCACCTTCGCGGCGGTGACCACGACCGCCCAGCCACCGCGACGGTGCACGGTGTAGCGGAGCGCGCGCTTCTCCAGGACATCGGTCAGCAGCCGGTAGCCGTGGGACCCGTCGATCGTGACGTACGCGGGCTTCGGCGCGGCGCGGACCTCGTCCAGGTACGGCTGGTAGCGGACGAGGTAGTGGGGCGTCACCATGATGCGCTCGTCAGCCTCGAAGGTCAGGCGGTAGGCAATCCAGTAGTCGGCGAAGGCGTGGGTCACGCCCATGTCGCGGAGCAGGGCGTGGGCGGGGCCGGTGTCGGGGATGCGGGCCCCGTCGGCCGTGGGCAACGGGCTGGCCGGGAACGTCACCAACGTGGCCACGGCCACCAAGCCGGCGGTCGCCACACCGAACCAGCCCCGCCTCGGGCTGCCCGCCGCCCGCCCCAGCAGGCTGGTGTCATTCGCGATCGGCGCTGCGCGCCGAGGCGGCCGACCTGCCCCCGACCAGCTCCTTTGCGTCACCGCAGGTCTGCCAACTGGGCGGTCGGCCGCCGGAAGAGGGCTTTGACACCAGCCTCCCAGCAGGAGCGCGACCACGGGCATGAGGAACAGGACGTACCGCGGCTGGTCGATGTACCAGGTGTAGGTGGAGGCGGCGTAGAGGAATGGGTAGGCGAGGGCGAGGAACACGGGCAGGCGCAGGCGCCGGTCACGCAGCGCGAACACGACGAACCCGACAAAGGCGGCGGCGTACAGCCCGACGCCCACCGGCCCGAACAGCCAGTTGTGCTCGAACGGGCTCCGCAGGCCGAGGGCCTGGGGGAGGGCGTGGGTGAAGAACCCGCCCAGCCGGTGGGCGTAGTCGTAGTGGAGCATCTGCCCCGGGAGGTCGAGCGTTTTCCAGTCGTTGGTCGCGCTGTACCAGAGCCACGGCGCGGCGCCGGTCGCGGCACCGGGGATGCCCCAGAGGACGGCGAAGCCGTGGCGCACCAGGCGTGGCACCAGGAACAGCCCGGCCGGGGCGAGCACGATCAGCGTCTGGGGGTTGGCCCACCAGGCTGCGCCCACCGCCGCCCCTGCCGCGAACAGCTCCCAGGCGCGGGCGTCGGGCTTCTGGGCGACCCGCAGCAGCATCAGCAGCCCCAGGAGGGTGAACGTGAGCGACGACTGGTACGGCCCCATCCGGGCCGAGTACCAGACGAAGATGAACGGCCAGGTCCAGAAGAAGGCAGCCGCCAGCCGGGCCCCTGCTCGCCGACCACCCGGCGCCCCACCCGCCACACCAGCACGGCGGACGCCGCCGAGAAAAGCATGGGGACGACCATGATGACGGTGGTCGACGCCGGCAGCACCCGGAACACGGCGCCACCCACCAGGCTCTCGATGGTGCCCCCGTAGTGCGATCCCCAGAACAGGGCCGGGAACTCGCCGTCGGCCATGTGGAGGGCCATGAGCCCGGTGACGGCGGAGTCGGCGTCCAGCTCGCCCAGCGGCGAGCCCAGGAGCAGCAGGCGCATGAACGTACCCATGGCGACGAGGGCCCAGACGCCGATCGCCAGGTTGGGAAGGGGCGCCCGCGCCGGCGCGGCGGAGGGCTGGAGCCGCAGG
>JBOGID010000434.1:0-16846 GCA_050742295.1 Acidimicrobiales bacterium
GGCAACCGCATCGTCGACATGCTGGTTGGCGACCCGTTGCCTCGGATCTGCTGAGCACCCGCCGCTTCCGCATCACCGGGACGGTCCAAGGAGTCGGGTTCCGTCCCTTCGCCTACCGGCTGGCCACCGAACTGGGCCTCGCCGGCGAGGTGTCGAACGACAGCCTTGGGGTGCTGATCCTCGCCACCGGCCCGGCCGAGGCCCTGGACGAACTTGGGCGGCGCCTTCTCGCCGAGGCGCCGCCGCTCGCCCTGATCAACGCCGTCGAGGTCAGCGACGTTCCCGTGGACGGGCCGGTCCCCGCGGGCTTTCGCATCATCGACTCCCGGGCCGAGGGGGCGCCGGCGGTGGCCGTACCGGTGGACGTGGCGACGTGCGACGACTGCCTCCGTGAGCTGTTCGACCCCGCCGACCGTCGGTACGGCTACCCGTTCATCAACTGCACGAACTGCGGGCCGCGGTACACGATCATCCGGTCCATCCCCTACGACCGGGCCTCGACCACAATGTCGGTGTTCCCGATGTGTGCGGACTGCAGGCGGGAGTACGAGGACCCCGCCAACCGCCGCTTCCACGCCGAGCCCAACGCCTGCCCGGTGTGCGGGCCCCAGGTCTCCTATCCGATCGCGGACGCCGCCGACCAGCTGCGCGACGGCAAGATCCTGGCCGTCAAGGGGCTGGGCGGCTACCACCTTGCCTGCGACGCCACCAACGCCGACGCCGTCGCCGAGTTGCGGCGCCGCAAGGCGCGCGACGACAAGCCGTTCGCAGTGATGGTCGAGAGCCTGGAGCGGGCCCGGGAGCTGTGCGACCTGTCCCCCGAGGCCGAGGCCGCCCTGACGTCGGTGCGCCGGCCGATCGTTCTCGCCCCCAAGAAGGATGACGCGACGCTGGCGCCCCGCATCGCCCCCGGCCTCCCCGAACTGGGACTCATGCTCCCGTACACGCCGCTCCACCACCTGCTGCTGGCCGCCGTGGCCGGCTGCGTGCCCGAACGCAGTGGACGCCCCCTGGTCATGACCAGCGGCAACCTGTCCGACGAGCCCATCGCCCACGAGGACACCGACGCGGCCGACCGGCTCGGATCGATGGTCGACGCCATCCTCACCCACGACCGCGCCATCCACATCCGCTGCGACGACTCGGTCGTACGGTCCCGCCCCATCCCCGATATCGCGCAAGTGGGGGTCAGAGACACCATTCGCGCGGAGAGTTCGCCAGCGGGCGGGGTGCAGATGGTCCGCCGTTCACGGGGGTACGCGCCGGAACCCATCCGGCTGCACCACCCCACCGACCGCCAGATCCTGGCCGTGGGGGCCGAGTTGAAGAACACCGTCGCAGTGGCCAAAGCCGCCAATGTCGTCGCCAGCCACCACATCGGCGACCTCGAGCACCTGGCCGCCTACCGCTCGTTCCTCCAGGCCGTCGATCACCTCTGCCACCTGACGGGTGTGACCCCCGAACTCGTCGCCCACGACCTCCACCCCGAGTACCTGTCCACCAAGTTCGCCACCGACCTCGACCTGCCGCTGGTCGGTGTCCAGCACCACCACGCCCACATCGCCTCGTGTCTGCTGGAGCACGGCCGGGCCCCCGACGAGGCGGTGCTGGGCGTCGCCTTCGACGGGCTCGGCCTCGGCACCGACGGCACCATCTGGGGCGGCGAGTTCCTGGTCGCCGACCTGCACGGCTTCCGGCGCGTCGGCCACCTGCGCCCCGTCCCCCTGGTCGGCGGCAACCTGGCCATAAAGGAGCCGTGGCGGATGGCGACGGTCTGGGCCGACCAGGCCCTGGGCCGCAGCGAGGCCGAGCGGTTCGGCAAGGCGACCGACGAGCGCTACGGCGCCGTCCTGGCCCTGGCCGAACGCCCCGACGCCCTGCTGACCAGCTCCGCGGGCCGGCTGTTCGACGCCGTGGCCGCCCTCCTCGGCCTCCACCCCCGGGTCACCTACGAGGCCCAGGCCGCCATCGCCCTGGAGGCCCTGGCCACGGCCGTCCCGCTTGACCGGGCGCCCGAATACGACAAGCCTGAGGTCACCGGCGACCCCGACCGGCTCATCCTCGACCCGTCCCCGCTCATCCAAAGGGTCGTCGAGGAACGCGACCGGGGCACCGCCACCGCCACCATCGCCGCGGGCTTCCACGCCGGGCTCGGCGCGGCCACCGCCGCCACCGCGGCGAGGCTGGCCGACCACCACGGGCTCGACACCGTCGCCCTCTCCGGCGGGGTGTTCCAGAACGCCCGCCTGACGGCGATTGTCGAGTCCGCCCTGACCCGCGCCGGCCTGACCGTCCTCGTCCACCGTCACCTCCCCCCCAACGACGGCGGGGTCAGTTCAGGCCAGGCTGCGATTGCCGCTGCTGGGCTTTGCTAGCTTTCCACCCCATGGTTCCTTCAGGCACATACACGTTCGGGCCCAACAACGGTCGACTGCTTGTCAAGATCGAGCGCGAGGGCATGGCCAAGAAGGCAGGGCACGACCTCACGCTCGAAGTGGCGAGCTGGGGCGCTGACGTCACGGTTGACGGTGACAACCCCGCCAATTCTCAGATGAAGGTGAACGCCGACTCCCGTTCGTTCCAGGTCGTGGAGTGGCACGGGGGCGTCAAGCCCATGACCGAGGGCGACAAGAAGGACATCAAGAAGAACATCGACGAGAAGTGCATCAAGAATAGCGACATCTCGTTCCAGTCCACGAGCGTGAACCCGACGGCCAACGGAGCCCGCGTGTCGGGTGACCTGTCGATCAACGGGGCATCGCAGCCCGCCCAGTTCGAGATCCAGCTCGACGGCGGCATCGCCCGGTGCACGGCCCAGATCCAGCAGTCCCTGTTCGGGATCAAGCCCTTCTCCGCCTTCATGGGCGCCCTGAAGGTGCGCGACGTGGTCGAGATCGAGTTCGAGGGCAAGCTCCCGTCCTAGCGAGGCCAGCGTTACAGCACGCGGAACGGGCGGCCTCGGGGCCGCCCGTTCTTCGCGTTTGTCAGACCGGCCGGCTCAGCGAGGAGCTGCCCCGGGCCACCAGGAGCGGGCGAACGACGAACCCTGGTGGGGCTTGCCGTAGTGCCGCTTTAGCTGGGAGTACACGAGGGCGTCGCCCTGCCAGATCGGGTGGTCGGGGATGGCGGCGTCCATGTCCCTGGGCGCGGGGCCCAACTGGCTCTCGATGCGCCGCTGGGCGTCCTCAGGGGACGCGGCGTCGGGCACCTCGGCGTGCAGCAGGTCGTAGGACGGGGCCAGCGCCGCGAACAGCTCGGCCGCCGCCATCTGCTCCAGCTCCTGGCGGCTGGGTCCCTCGTCGAGGGTCAGCACCCAGTTGGCCTCGGTCTCGACGGCCGCCCGGCTGCCGCTACGCTTGGGCGGGCGCTCGGCCTTCACCTTCGGGGCCTTCTCGGCCTTCATCTTGGGTGCCTTCTCCTTCCTGCCCCGCTTCTTGCCATCGGACGCCTCGGGCATGGGCCCGGGCGCCGGTGCTGCGGACGGAGGCGCCGGTGCTGCGGACGGCGACGGCGGTGTGGACGGCGACGGCGGTGCGGACGGCGACGGCGGTGTGGACGGCATCGTGGCGGTGTTTCCTCCGCCACCGGCCATCTGGGCCCAGCGAGCTTCTTCCTCGGTCGGCATGGTGGCGGCCTATCCGTGCTGCTCGGCCCACTGCCGGCGGAAGCCGGCCGAACCGGGCTGCGTGCCGGCCGCTTCCTCGTCATCGTCCACGTCCTGCAGCTGCAGGGTCATGCGGGCGATGCGGGGGTCGACGACCATGTCCTCGGGCTCCAGGCCCCAGGCCAGCAGCTGGTGGGCTGCCTGGTCGATGGCCATGACGTCGTTGAGGATGATGCCGACGTACTTGGGCACGGGCTCAACCTGCTTGCAGATGGACTTTACGCCGACGATGACGGTGCCGAGGTTGAAGTACACCCGGTAGAGCGTCCATGCCACGGCGATCAGGTAGAGGGCGATGACCGCCACTGCTACCGCGATCCCGATGAAGAGGACGATTGACGCTGCAGACAACCTGTGTTCCCCCCTTGCGCTTATGAACCCAACACTTCGTCCTGCGGCCCTGCGACCTGCTACTCCTCCTCGACCGGGAGCAACCTGGCCAGCGCGAGGCCGTACCGGGTCACGTTCAGCCGGGCCATGCCCGAGAGCTCGCAACTGCGGATGAGGTTGGGCACGCAGTCGAGCGTCCCCGTCAGCAGCACACCGTGCTCCAGGATGTCGGTCACGTAGGCGTCGATCTCCTTGATCGGACGCCACACCTTGTTGAGGAAAAAGATTACTGCGGGCGCAACGACGAAGATCAGAAGAATGTCAGCGAGCCACAACCACACCAGCGTTCGCTCCTCGGGCTTGATAGGTCCGTCGGTCAGGGTCGACCGGCGCCAATTTTATGACGCTCCGTGAGGGTGGCGATAGTGTCACAGACACCTAGTTGTTGCAAAATATGCAGCACGGCTTTATGTCTATGACTTCTATCTGTTCTGTGCACTTAGCTGCACAGACCATCTACTACCTCGACAGAATCAGTTTGTCGCACACCGAACAGTAGAAGTCGGTGGTGCTGAGCTGCTCGCGCCACTGCTCGGGCAGCCACTGGATGCTCTTGCACCCGCGGCAGTAGAGCTTGCCGGTGTGGACGGCCTCGCCGATCCCGGCCATGACGGCAGGGCCGGTGCGGGTCTTGGGCTTCGGCTTGGGACGGGCCTGGCCGTTGGTCATGGCCCGCTCGCGTGCCTCCCGGTCCTGCTTGGCCCTGGCCTCGGCACGGGCCCGCTCACGCACGACGTCCTGCCACGCCGGTTGGGCCCGGGCCCGGGCCGTGCGCTCGGCCGCGGCCCGCTCGTCGGCGACGATGTTGTAGGCGACCTCGTCCTTCCGGCCGCGCTTGGCCAGGTCGTAGGCCTTGTTCAGCTGCGCCATCCGCTTCTGGGCCTCTTCCCGGACCGGATCGGGGGCGTCGACGAACCGGTCGGGGTGGAAGATGTAGGCCAGCGTGCGGTACGCGGTGGTGATCTCCGCCCGCGTCGCCTTCTGGGTCACCCCGAGGACTTCCCAGGGCTTCATCGCGCTGAGCCCCGGCGAACGCTGCAATCAACGAGTTCTGAACGCACGATCCCCGCTTGGGCCTCCGTCCCGTCAGGAAAACGGCGCGAGGGTACCTCGCCAGCGGCTCCTCGAACGCTCCGGGCGGCGACAGGCCCGCCTGTCGCCCGGGCGTCGGACTGACGGCGTCAGCGCAGCGTGTCGCAGATGCAGCACTCGATGTACTGGTTGCACCCGTCGCACGTGATGCGGCCGTGCTTGGCGTCGATGTAAACCCCCCGCCCGCACAGCGCGCACCGACTCTGCGAGATGATGTTGTCGGCTTGGGTCTTCTGCTCCATCCGCCCAGTATCTCACCAGGCGGGCTGCGGTTCCTAGCGGGCCGCTCGGGGGCGTTTGAACCGGCCGTCCGTGGGGACAGACAAGAGCATGCTTGCCTTCCTGTTGACCCTCGCCCTGTTCGGACTGATCGTGGGTGCCATCGCCCGCCTGCTGGTTCCCGGGCCGAGCCCGATGGGGATCCTCGGCACGATGGCCGCAGGCGTGGCCGGCGCGTTCCTGGGTGGCCTCGTGGGCAAACTGCTCTGGGGCCAGACCTACACGCCGGGCTGGCTCATGTCCATCCTCGGCGCGATGGTCGTCGTCTGGGCCGTCACCCGCCGCCGCGCCTACTACTACTGATCGGCCGCGTCCCAGTCGCTCATCCCGCCGATCACGTTGACCAGGTTGAGCGGGCTGGCCTGGGCGCCCTCACGGACGATCAGCCTGGCTGAGGCCGAGGACCGGTAGCCCGAGCCACACACGACGGCCAAGGCCCGGCCGGGGCCGGGGTCGGGAGCCTCGTCCAGCCGCTCGGGCAGTTCAGCCCCCGTGATGAACGTCGCCCCCGGGATGTGGCCCCCCGGCCCACTCGTCGGGCTGGCGGACGTCGAGCACGTCGATGTCACCGCCGATGTCACCGCCGATGTCGCCGCCGATGTCGCCGCCGATGTCGCCGCCGATGAGCCTCTGGCAGAGCTCGTGGACGGTGATCTGGGGCAGGTAGGCCAGATGCCGCCCGGACGTCCGCCACGCCATCATCCCGCCCGCCAACCAGCCCGCGGGCGGGTCGTAGCCGATCCGGAGCAGGTCCCACGTCGCCGTCCACAGGTCGGCGGCCGAGTCCAGGACCAGGACGGTCGCGGCTCCCTCGGGCAAGATCGTGCCCGCCCACGTCGGGAAGGCGGGCCCCCGGCCCGGCGTTGAGGGCGCCCGGGACGTGCCCGCCCCCGAACGCCTCCGGAGAGCGGGTATCGAGGACGACGGCGCCGTGGCTCGCGGCCTCCTCGATCCGTGCGGCTGCAGCGCCGGCGGCTCATGAAGGACGCCGAGGGGCGCGACCCCGTCGAGGTTCTGGCGGCGCATCCGGCGCCAGTACGGCGGGGCGGCGGGCAGGTTGTCGAGCCGCAGGCGCTGCTCGGTGAAGTCGTCGGCGCCGGTCGCGGCGGCGGTCAGCACGGCGTGGGTCCGTCGCTCGTAGCCGACGGTGGTGGACAGGCGGCTGCCGATGCTCCCCCCGCACAGGGAGCCGGCGACATGGGTGAGGAACACCTGAACCGGGTCGGGCAGGGCCAGCAGCTTGTCCTGGATGGTCCGGCAGAACGTGCGGGCCGCCTCCTCGGCCTGTTCCCGGCCTACGGCGACGTCGGGACGGGCCACGTCGCCGAGGAGGAGGGCGCCGCCGGACAGGAGGATCGCAGGCTCGTCGGCCGAGGCGTCGCGGTCGTAGACCAGCAGGGACCGGTGCTCGGGCGTGTGGCCGGGCTTGTGCAGGACCTCTATCCCGACCTGCCGAGCTCGAACTGCTCACCGTCTCGGACCTCGTCCCCCCCAGACGCACAGGCCCGCCGTGCGGGCCGCCAGTTCCGTGACCCCCGACAGGTAGTCGTTGTGCCCGTGGGAGTCGGCGGCGTGGCGGATCCGGAGGCCCCGCATGCGGGCCGCCTCGAGGTAGCCGCGGACGTCCCGCTGGGGGTCGAAGACCAGGGCCTCGCCCGTTTCGTCCGATCCGATCAGGTAGGAGGCGTGCCCCAGGGCCTGGAGGTAGACTTGGCGGAAGAACATCAGACGCGTGAGATGAGGTCGTCCGCCTCGTCCGAGGACCGGCCCTCGTCGATGGTCCGCTGGCGCAGGAAAGCCCGGACCTCCTCGTCGGACGCCTCCCGGTCGCCGAAGTGCTCCTGCACCGCCATCAGCACGCCCAGGAACTCCGCCTGCAGCCGCTGGTGGCCCTCAGGCCGGTCGTCGGCCAGCGGTTCGGGCTCGACGACCTGGCCCGTGAACGGCATGCCCTCGTCGGTCCAGGCCACAAGCCCCGCCCTCGAGGTTCTGGGCGTCGAACCCCTCGGCCCGCAGCTGCTCGGCTGTCGCGGCCGACCGGCTGCCCGTGCGGCACACGGCGACCACCGGACGGTCACGGTCCAGCTCGCCAAGCCGGTCGTCCAACCCGTCCTGGGGCAGGTGGACCGACCCCTCGAGATGGCCGGCGTCCCACTCGTCCGCCCACCGCACGTCGACGATCTGCACCTCGTCGCGCCGGCGGTTCAGTTCATCCGGGGTCACGGATGACTCTCTAGCCTGCCGCGCCAACCCTCCGGCCAAACCTACATCAGGTTCGTTGTACATCAAGTCCGATGTATAATTGGCACTCATGACCCCTCGAGACGCCGATCCGTGGCCGATCCAAGCCAACCCGGGCGGTCCGGTCGACCCCGGGGACCACATTGGACACGAGGCCGAAGTGGAGCAGGTCCTCCGCTCGATTGCCGGCGTCGGATCCCTGGTCATTGGCGACCGCCGGATGGGCAAGACGTCACTCCTGCGCAAGGTTCAGCAGATCCTCGTCCCTGAACACGTCGTGCTGCGCATCAGCGCAGAAACCGACGACATCGAATTGTTCGCCCGCCGTCTGCTCGATGTACTGCGCGAAGACTCCCGATTCGCGGACGAGTTGGAACGCTGGGACCTCGACGTCGACGTCAGCTTCCGGGGCATCCGGCTCCGGCGGCGCGGCGGCGACGCGAGCCAGCAGCCAGACGGCGACACCGACGACCTCTTCCGCTGGGCGGCGGCGCGGGCTGCTCCGGGAAGACTGGTCGTGATCCTCGATGAGATCGCCGTGCTCGCGGGAGCGATCGAGCGTGACCGCCCCGGCGGAGCCGTCGAGTTTCTCCGCAGCCTTCGCCGCCCCCGTCAGGAGCTCGACAACGTCGCCATCGTCCTGGCCGGGTCGGTCGGGCTGCACCACGCCATCCCCGACAACGCTCCCGTCAACGACCTTCACAAGGTTCGGATCGGACCGCTTGCAATCGATGACGCCGTCTTCCTCGCCCGGTGCCTCATCCTGGGGGAGGAGCTGGCCGTCTCCGACGCGGGCGCGGTGGCGCAGGCCATGGCCGATGCCAGCGACTCGATCCCGTACTTCATCCACCACCTGGCGGGCGTAGCCGGCCGGAGTCGGGACATTCTTGAGCCCGCCGGCGTCGTTTCGCTGCGGGACGCAGCGCTGGCGGATCCCGACGATCCGTGGAACCTGCGTCACTACCGCGACCGCCTGCCCCTGTACTACAGCGATCGCCACACGCTCGCCGGCCATATCCTCGATGCCTACGCCACCGCCGACCAGCCCCTTGACGTTCCCGGCGTTATGGCATGGCTTGCGGCAGTCGACTTGGACGAGCGTCCCAGCCGGGACGACCTGCTCCGGCTCGTCGAGCAACTCGAATCCGACCACTACCTACGCCGGACGGGACAGTCGGACACCTTCGCCTCTCGCATCCTGCGGGACGCCTGGCGCCAGATGCGCCGGATCTGATGTCAGGTACGCGACGAGGCCGGACGTCGCTCCGACCGTTCACGCCGTCTCGCGAGCGTCCGGAAGACTTGGCGGCCCGAACCGTTGGGCGCGACGACATCCTCGAAGCCGTGCTGCGCCGTCTCCGGGCGGCGGCGACGTCAGGAAACCGCCCCCACACCCTGCTGGTGGGCCCGCGCGGGTCAGGCAAGACGCACGTCATCGAGGTAGCCCTCCACCACCTGGCCGCCGACCCGGCCTGCCAGGAGCGGCTGCTTGTGGCCAGAATCGACGAGGACGCGGTCGGGATCGCGTCCTACGCCGACCTTCTCGCCGCCCTGATCGGGACATCGCCGACCGGCCGGCGCCCGGCGGCTGACCTGGAGGCGGACCTGCTGGCGTCGCTCGACGGACGAGTGCTCGTCGTGGTCATCGAGAACCTGGCTCGTGTGTTCGAGAGCATGAGGACGTCGGGCCAGCGGGCCCTTCGCTCCCTCGTCGAGAACAGCGGCCAGATCGTCCTGCTGGCGTCGACGCCCCTGTTGTTCCGGGCGGTGGGGTCCCGGGACGAGCCGTGGTTCGGCTCCTTCTCGATTGATCACCTTTCCGAGCTGTCCCTGGCCGAGGGCACGGAGCTGCTCTGCCGCCTGGCGTCGGACGACCATGACGACCGCTTCGTGGAGTTCCTGGAAAGCCCGAAGGGCCAGGCTCGACTGGCTGCTCTCCACAATCTGGCCGGCGGCTCGCACCGGCTGTGGATGGTCCTGGCAGCGGGCGCCACCGTCGAGCTCCTCGACGAACTGGTGCCTGCCGTCGAGCAGCTCCTAGAAAACCTCGTCACCTACTTCCAGCAACGCCTCTGGGAACTGCCGGCCAACGAGGCCCGCCTGGTGCGGGCGTTAGGGACGGGCCCGCCCTCGGCAACCGTCCGCGACCTGGCAGCGGCTTGCGGACTGGACGAGCGCACGGCGGCGACTGCGTTGGGTCGCCTGTCCGACGCCGGCTGGGTGCGGCGCGAGAAGCTGCCCGGCGCCGACCGCCGCCGCACCTGGTACCGCCTCCGCGAGCCCCTGCTCCGGCACCACTTCCAGTACCGCAGCACCGGGATCGAGCCCCTCCGCCTGATCGTCGAGATCCTCCGCGCCTGGTATGACGCGTACGAGCGCAGTGGCCATCTTGCCGCCGCCGCGGCGCAATCGGAGAGTGAGCGCTACCTCCTGGCTACGATGGCCCTCGACCCTCCCGGGACGCTCCGGGGCTTCTTCGGTCGGTGGGACGGAAACGAGTTAGTGGCGGAAGCACGCCGGTGGATCGCAGATGAGCACCAGCTAGCCACACCAGACGCGGGCGTTCTCTTGGAGGCCGTGCTCCTCGCAGCCTTACAGTCACGCGACATTGCGCTGTCAACGCTCGAGACGCGACAGGCGCCCGGCACTATCCGCGCATGCGCTGAGGCGGTCATTGAACGAATCGACTATGAGGGTAGCGCGCACGATCGCCTGGAGACGGCAATCAGGTTGCTATCGACGGTCAATGGTGAGCCGGTATTCGAACTCGTAGCCGCATGCTGGGATGGTGAACGAAATCCGGCGGCCACCGCAAGTCGGCTCGGCGCTCTCGCCCCGGCGTCGCCGGTTAGCCGGCTCGGCCTTGCTATTCGGCACGCTTACGGATACTGGCTCCACCGCGGCGGGCGCCAACGCGAAGCATTGGCTGTGCTGGGGTCCGTGATCGACGATTACGACCGTACCTTCGGATCTGATGATCGCGAAGCGCTCGCTGCGCTGGAAACACAGGCATTGGTTCTCGACTCCGCCGAACGCCACGAGGATGCTCGCATCAACCTAACGAGACTGCGTAATGCTCGCCTCCGGGTGCTTGGGCCCCTCGATCGCGACACCCTGCGTGCGGGCCAAGCACTCGCCCTTCAAGCTCGGCGACTAGGCCTCTACGATCAAACAGCAAAGATGCTGACGGCATTGGTCCGGGATTACGAGAGGTCGATTGGGTCAACCGACCCCGATGCGGTGCACGCCAAAGGGATGCTTGCGGTGGCTCTGGCGGCGGCGGGCGACGTCGATCGAGCCTTATCGACCCTTGATGGTCTCGCACTAGACACCAGGAGTGTCCCCGCAGCAGCGGAGTCTGTGGACTTCTACCGCGCCTGGAGCCTCTCGATGTTCGGGCGTCACGAGGAGGCCATCGCGGCTTCAAATAACATTGCTGGCTCTCTGGCGAGCATAAGTCCGCGCGACTCGATCACCGCTCTCCAGGCCCGTCTCGTACCCATCACTTTCATGTGGTGGGGGGGACGTGCCCCGGATGCGTTGATCTTGCTGGAATCAGTCGTTGATGATTGCACGCAGGAACTCGGTGCGACACATCCGGAAACACTCGACCTTCGCGTGATCCAGGTCAGGCTTATGTCCTCCGTCGGCCGCCACCGAGAGGCCGCCATCATCGCCGCCAATGCCCTCGACGATGCGGCCTCGGCCGGGAACGAGAAGCTCGAGAACACTCTACGCGGGGGCCTCTGGTCCGCCGGCATCAGGCTGCTCCACGCACGTGAGCCGGTGCCGGGTTTGGATCGCCCGCCGGAATCCCCGGCCCGTAGGACCCTCGACCTCCTGGCTACGGCTGAGGCTGCCGTCGACGGGTCGGCTGCGGCCCTCGCTCGCCTGCCAACTGAGTTGCGCCCACTCGTCGACGAACTGCGGAAACACCCACCCGACGTTGTCGCCAGGCCGTCGTAGCCTGGCAGCGTGGCATCGCTGGACCGGTTCTCTGACGTCGCACGCGCCTGGTTCGAGGCCACGTTCGAGGCGCCCACGGCGGCCCAGGAGCAGGGCTGGGCGGCGATCAGCGAGGGGCAGCACACCGTCATCCTTGCCCCGACCGGATCGGGCAAGACACTCGCCGCCTTCCTGTGGGCCCTCGACCGGCTGGCAACCACGCCCTCGGCGAGCCAGGCCGCCGGCTGCCGGGTCCTTTACGTATCGCCCCTCAAGGCCCTGACCTACGACGTCGAGCGCAACCTGCGGGCGCCGCTCACCGGTATGGACGTCGAGGCTAGTCGCCGCAAGCTCCCGCCCCCCGACATCAAGGTCGCCACCCGCACCGGCGACACGCCCGCGGCCGACCGGCGAGACATCGTCCGCCACCCGCCCGACATCCTCATCACCACGCCCGAGTCGCTCTACCTCATGCTCACGTCGTCGGCCCGCGACGTGCTGAAGACGGTGGAGTACGTGATCATCGACGAGATCCACTCGGTGGCGGGGACGAAGCGGGGCGCCCACCTGGCCCTGTCCCTGGAGCGCATGGAACGGCTCACAGCGACTTCCCCCCAGCGGATCGGGCTTTCGGCCACCCAGCGTCCCCTGGACGAGATCGCCCGGTTCCTGGGCGGGCGGGACGGCACCACCGGCGACCGCCGCCCCGTCACGGTGGTCGACGCCGGGGTGCGCAAGGAGCTCGACCTCCAGGTGTGCGTCCCCATCGAGGACATGGCCGAGATCGGTCGTCCCCTCGACGACGGCAACGTGATGGCGGGGGCCGCCGCCGGCGACCCCGAGGTCCGCCACTCGATCTGGCCCGCAATCCACCCTGTCCTGCTCGACCTCATCAAGCAGCACCGGTCGACGCTGGTGTTCGTCAATTCCCGGCGCCTGGCCGAACGGCTCGCCAACCGGTTGAACGACCTGGCCGAGACCGACCTCGTTCGCGCCCACCACGGGTCGGTGGCCCGCGAGCAGCGGCTGGAGATCGAGGACGCTCTCAAGGCGGGCAAGCTTCCCGCCCTCGTCGCCACCAGCAGCCTGGAGCTAGGCATCGACATGGGCGCCATCGACCTGGTCGTGCAGGTGGAATCGCCCAGGTCGGTCGCCTCCGGCCTCCAGCGCATCGGCCGGGCCGGCCACTCGGTGGGCGAGCCGTCCCGGGGACGCATCTTCCCCAAGTTCCGGGGCGACCTGGTCGAGGCCGCCGTCGTCGCCCAACGGATGAAGGCGGGCCTCATTGAGGAGACCCGCATCCCCAAGAACCCGGTTGACGTCCTGGCCCAGCAGATCGTGGCCATGGTCGCCATCGAGGAGCTGACGGTCGACGAGGTGGCTTCGGTCGTTGCGGGCGCCGAGCCCTTCGCCGAGGTCACCCGGCCCGTGCTGGAGGGGGTCCTCGACATGCTGGCGGGCCGCTACCCGTCCGACGAGTTCGCCGAACTGCGCCCCCGCATCGTCTGGGACAGGGTCGAGGGCCGCCTCCGGGCCCGGGCCGGCTCCCGCATGCTGGCCGTGATCTCGGGTGGCACCATCCCCGACCGTGGCCTGTTTGGGGTCTTCACGCCCGAAGGCGGACGGGTCGGCGAGGTGGACGAGGAGTTCGTGTACGAGAGCCGCCCGGGCGAGACGTTCGTCCTGGGCGCCACCACGTGGCGGATCCAGGACATCACGAGGGACCGGGTGGTCGTGACCCCGGCGCCCGGCGAGCCCGGAAAGATGCCCTTCTGGCACGGCGACGGGGTCGGGCGGCCGGCCGAACTGGGCAAAGCCATCGGCGCGTTCCTGCGCGAGGTCGACTCCTGGTCGGACGAGAAGCTGGCCGAGGAGTGCTCCCTCGACCCGCTTGCGGTGACCAACCTGCGGTCCTACCTCGCCGACGAACGGGCCGTCACCGGCGCCCTGCCGACCGACCGCCAGATCGTCGTCGAACGGTTCCGCGACGAGCTAGGCGACTGGCGGATCTGCGTGCTCTCACCCCTCGGCGGGCGGGTCCACGCCCCGTGGGCGCTGGCCGTGGAGGCCAAGGTCCACGACCGGCTGGGCCTCGAGGTCCAGACCATGTGGAGCGACGAGGGCCTGGTCATCCGGCTGCCGGAGGCCGACGAGGCGCCGCCCATCGACTCGCTCCTCCTCGACCCCGAGGAGATCGAGGAGCTGGTCGTGGGCCAGCTGGCCAACTCCGCCCTGTTCGCTTCCAGGTTCCGGGAGAACGCGGCGCGGGCCCTGCTCCTGCCCCGCCGCCGCCCCGGCACCCGCACGCCCTTGTGGCAGCAGCGCCAGCGTGCCGCCGACCTGCTCGCCGTCGCTTCGAGGCACGGCTCGTTCCCGATCCTGCTGGAGACGTACCGGGAGTGCCTGCGGGACGTGTTCGACCTGCCCGCCCTCATCGATCTGATGGGCTCGATCCGCCAGCGGACGACACGGGTCGTCCAGGTCGACACGGCGCGGCCCTCGCCCTTCGCCCAGTCCCTGGCCTTCGCCTACGTCGCCTCGTTCCTGTACGAAGGCGACGCCCCCCTGGCCGAGCGGCGGGCCCAGGCGCTCACGTTGGACCGGGGCCTGCTGGCCGACCTCCTGGGGTCGGAGGAACTGCGGGAGCTGATCTCGCCCGTCGCCCTGGCCGAGCTGGAGGCCGACCTCCAGTACCTCGACGAGGACCGGTGGGCGCCCAACGCCGACGCCGCCCACGACCTGCTGCGGCGACTTGGCGACCTCACGGCCGCCGAGCTGGCCGCCCGGTCCACCGCCGACTTCGCGGCTCATCTGCTGGCCGAGCGCAGGGCGGTGGAAGTGCGGATCGCAGGCGAGGCCCGCCTGATCGCGCCCGAGGACGCCGGCCGCTACCGCGACGCGCTGGGCGTGCAGCCCCCGCCCGGCCTGCCTGACGTCTTCCTGGAGCCGGTCGAAGACCCGTTGGGGACGTTGCTGGCCCGCTGGGCCCGGTCCCACGGTCCGTTCCTGTCGGCCGAGCCGGCGGCGCGGCTCGGCTTGCCGCCCGCGGCCGTCGATGCCGTGCTCCAGCACCGGCTCGACGCCGGCCTGCTGCTACGGGGCGAGTTCAAGCCCGGGGGCTCGGAGCGGGAGTGGTGCGACCCCGACGTGCTGCGGCGGCTGCGCCAGCGGTCGCTGGCTGCCCTCCGGGCCGAGGTCGAGCCGGCCGAAACCGAGGCCCTGGCCCGGTTCCTGCCGGCGTGGCACGGGATCGGCGGCGAATCACGAGGGCTCGACCGGCTGATCGAGGCCATCGCCCAGCTCCAGGGCGTGGCCATCCCCGCTTCGGTCCTGGAACGGGACGTGCTGGCGGCCCGGGTCACCGACTACTCGCCGCGGATGCTCGACGAGCTGGCCGCCGCCGGGCAGGTCGTGTGGGTCGGCGCCGGCCCGCTCGGTCGGGACGACGGCAAGGCGCTGCTGTTCCTCCGGGAGGAGGCGGCGGCCTTGCGGGCGCCGCCTGTCGGCGGCGAACGGCCATCCGAGCCGGAGCACGAGCGCATCCGGGAGGTCCTGGCCCGCCGGGGCGCCTGCTTCTTCACCGAACTGCGGGGCGGCGCGGACGACAAGCGTTCCCTCGACGCCCTCTGGGACCTGGTGTGGGCGGGCGAGGTCACCAACGACTCGTTCGCCGCCATGCGGGCGTTCACGGGCACGGCGGCCCGTACGGCCACAGCCAGGCGCCCCGCCGGCGGCCGGCGGGGCCGCCCCAACCTCGGCTCGCTGACCGTCCTGGGCCCGCCCACGGCCCAGGGCCGCTGGTCGCTGGTGGACAACGACCTGCCCGCCGCCGACCTGTCCCCCACCGAACGTTCCCGCGCCCTGGCCGGGGCCCTGCTCGAGCGCCACGGAGTCGTGACCAGGGAGGCGGTCCGCGCCGAGGGCCACCCGGGCGGGTACGCCGGCGTCTACCCCGTCCTGCGGGCCCTCGAGGAAGTGGGCCGGGCCCGCCGGGGCTACTTCGTCTCGGGGCTGGGCGGCGCCCAGTTCGCCCTGGCCGGGGCCGTCGACCGCCTCCGCACCCGTCCCGCCACGTCGGGCCGGCCCAACGCCCTCGTCCTGGCTGCCACCGACCCCGCCAACGCCTACGGCATCGCCCTGCCGTGGCCCGTGACCGGCCCGAAGAGACTGGCAGGGGCCTACGTCGTCCTCCTCGATGGCGTCGCCTCCCTCTACCTCGAGCGGGGCGGCCGGGGGCTGATCAGCCTGCGCCCTCACGACCGCACGTGGGAGGAGGCCGCGGTGACGGCCCTCGACACGCTGATCGCCGGGGGCCGGATCCGCCGGCTCGCCCTCGAGCGGTACGACCCCGAGTTGGAGCCGGCCCTGCGGGCCGCCGGCTTCGTGCCCTCGCCCAAGGGCCTGGTGCGCTACGCCTGAGGGCGACACCCTCTACCGGACCGCCGCCAGCCTGCACCGATGGCTCGCGGGCCGCACCATCACCGCGGCCGAGACCAAGGTGGCCGGGTTCCCGGCCCAGCGCCTCGTCGGCCAGACCGTCGACCGGGTCGAGGCGCAGGGCAAGCATCTCCTGATCCGCCTCGACTCCGGCCAGACCGTGCACAGCCACATGAAGATGACCGGCTCGTGGCACGTGTACCGGGCCGGCGACCGGTGGCGGAAGCCCGGCTCCCAGGCCCGCCTCACCGTGACCTGCGGCGACCGCCTGGCCGTCTGCTTCAACGCCCCGGTGGTGGAACTGCTCCAGCCCCGGGCCGAGGCGCTCCACCCCGGACTGGCCGGGCTCGGCCCCGACGTGCTCGTGGACCCGTTCGACACGGACGAGGTCGTTCGGCGCGGCCGCCGGAGTCCGCCCGACCTCCCCCTCGGCGAACTGCTCCTCGACCAGCGCGTTGTCGCCGGCATCGGGAACATCTGGCGCTGCGAGTCCCTGTTCGCCGACCGGGTGAACCCGTGGACGCCCCAGTCCGCCCTCACCGACGACGCCCTCCGCCACCTGGTCCTCACCGCCAGCCGGCTCATGCGGGCCCAGCTCGGCCCGTGGCAGGGCCCGGGGCCGCAGCACAAGGTGTACAAGCGCAACGGCCGCCCCTGTCGCCGGTGCGGGACCACAGTCCAGTCCCGCCGCACCGGCGAGAATGCCCGCACCGTGTACTGGTGCCCCACGTGCCAACCGCCCGAACATCGAGATCGCGCAAGTGGGGGTCATAGCCACCATTCGCGCGGAGAGTTCGG
>JBOGID010000435.1:0-12124 GCA_050742295.1 Acidimicrobiales bacterium
GGCGTGGGCGTGGGCGTGGGAGCCGGCCCGGCAGACGCAGCGGCCGACGGCGTGGAGACGAGGGGGCGGGGCGGGGCCGGAGGAGGGCCGCTCGGCACGAGGGGACGCGACGCCGCCGGGCGGCCACTCTGGTCGCCGTGGTCGCCCCGGGGGGCGCCGGACGTGACGGGCCGGCGGGAGTCGACGAGGGGGCGGCCCGCGATCTCGGGCGGGGCGCCCGTGTCGCCGGCCGCCTCGGGCTTGGGCTCCTCGGGCTGGGACGCGCGCCGGAGCCCCTCCCGGTCAGCCTTGCGGCGGACGCGGTCGGCCTGGGCGTCCTCGATGCTCGACGAGTGGCTCTTGACTCCGATGCCGAGCGCGACGCAGAGGTCGAGCGTCTCCTTGTTGGAGAGCCCGAGCTCGCGGGCCAACTCGTAGAGCCGGATCCTGGCTGCCAAAGCTGCGGTACTTCCTCCTTGTCGTTGCCTTCACTGCCCGCAATCCGCGGTTCCCGATCCTCATGGCGAATCGGGCTGTCCTGTCATCCGGCCGCCGGGCCGTGCGACTCGAACTCCTCCATCCTCGCACGATCTGCCGCGCTGGATTGCAGTGCGGCCGCGGCGTCGGGACGAATGTCGGTCCGCAACGCTCTGCTGAACGCCTTCCGGCGCCCCGCCAGTTCCACGCAGCGGGGTGAATCCTGGCACAACCACGCCCCCCGGCCGGGCAGGTGACGCCCCACGACCAGCCCGCCGTCGGGCCCGGCGACGACCCGGACCAGCTCGTCGGGGCGAGCGACGCGCCGGCAGCCGATGCATGTCCGGCGCGGCGCTATGCGGTCGTCTCCGACCCGTTCGCAGCAGCGGGTTCGGGCGGCGCCGGTACCGGAAGCGGGGCGTCCCCGTCACCGTTGCCGCCATCGGGCGGCGGTTCGCCTGACGACCACTGGTCGGCGGTGACCGACTCGGAGCCGTCGGCCGGCTTCCAGACCATCTCGCCGGTGTCGTCGGGGACCCACGCGCCCTCGGCCCAGTCCTGCTCGGCGTAGTTCGCCTCGTCCTCGGCCAACTGGGTCTCGCTCTTGATGTCCACCCGCCAACCCGTCAGGCGGGCGGCGAGGCGGGCGTTCTGCCCCTCCTTCCCGATGGCCAGCGACAGCTGGTAGTCGGGGACGATGACCTCGGCCGCGCCGGTGCGGTCGTCGATGCGGACTTCCTTCACCCGGGCCGGGGACAGCGCCTTCATGACGAACTCGGGCGGGTCCTCCGAGAAGGGGACGATGTCGACCTTCTCGCCCCTGACCTCGTTCATCACCATGCGCACGCGAGCGCCACGGGCCCCGACGCACGCGCCGACGGGGTCGACGTTGGGGTCGTTGGACCACACCGCGATCTTGGTGCGGTGGCCCGGCTCGCGAGCCACGGCCTTCAGCTCGACGACGCCGTCGGAGATCTCGGGCACTTCCAGCTCGAACAACCGCTTGATGAGGCCGGGGTGGGTCCGCGACACGACAATCTGGGGCCCCTTCGACGTCTTGCGCACCTCGACGATGTAGGCCTTCAGGCGGGTGCCGGGGTCGTAGCGCTCGTAGGGGACCTGCTCGGCCTGGGGCAGCAGGGCCTCGACCTTGCCCAGGTCGAGGAGCGTGTACCGGGAGTCACCCTGCTGGATGATGCCGGTGACGATGTCGCCCTCGCGGCCGGCGTACTCCTCGTACTTCATCTCCCGCTCGGCCTCGCGGATGCGCTGCAGGATGACCTGCTTGGCCGTCTGGGCGGCGATGCGGCCGAAGTCGGCGGGCGTGTCCTCCCACTCGCGGGTGACGTTGCCGTCCTCGTCGAGATCCTGGGCGTAGACGTGCATCTCCCCGGTGTCGGGGTCGATGGTGACGAACGCCTCCTCGGCGGCGGTGGGCATGCGCTTGTAGGCGGACACCAAGGCGTTGGCCAGGGCCTCGAGCAGCGTGTCGACGGAGATCCCCTTCTCGCGCTCGATGTGCTGCAGAGCCTCCATGAGCTCGAAGTTCGTCGTCATCGCCGCGCCCCTGCCTTTCCCTTGGGTTCGGGCCACACGAAGCGAGTGCGGGCCTTGTCGATGTCCGGATAAGGGATGGCTCGACCGGCGATGGTGATCCCGTCGTCGTCGGCGGCTTCGAGGACGCCCTCGACCCGCCGCTCGCCCTCGGACGAGGGCGCGAGCTTCACGCTGATGGTGGCGCCGACGGCGCCCCTGAAGTGGTCGGGCCGCCGGAGCGGGCGCTCGATTCCCGGGCTGGACACCTCGAGCAGGTAGCGGCCCGGCACCAGGTCGGGGTCGTGGTCGAGCACGCCCGAGACCAGGCGCGTCGCATCGCTGATGGCGTCGAGATCGACGCCGCCGGGACGGTCGACGGTCACCCGCAGGACGGTGTTGCCACCGCTGCCTGCGAGCTCGATGTCGAACAGCTCCATGCCGGCTGCTTCGAGCGGGGGGGCCACGAGAA
The DNA here is from genome assembly GCA_050742295.1 of Acidimicrobiales bacterium. GTDB lineage: Bacteria > Actinomycetota > Acidimicrobiia > Acidimicrobiales > AC-14 > JAHFUQ01. The sequence continues at coordinate 2,462 of JBOGID010000435.1, forward strand.
CGCGCACCCGCTCGCTGACGTCCTCGCTGCGCACGGGCCTCCTCTCGTGACGAAATACAAATGCGTGGGCTCTCCGCCCACGCATGTGTCAGCACCTTCCTTCGAACGGTCGAGCCAGACCAGTATATGGCCCCTCAGCGACCGAGTTCGATCACCGGGTGGGGCGCCGAACTCAGAAGTCGGTCACGGAGTGGGCGGGCGGGTCGCAGGAGAACAACGCATCCGCCCGGGCGAGGGCTCGTGCCGCGTACTCGACGACCCGGCCGGCCCGGGCCAGCGTCGAGAACGTGGTGGCGCCCAGGTAGGCGATGGCCAGGTCGGCGGCCTTGAGCGAGAGGTCGGGCGGGGTCGTGGTCGCGGCCGGCCGGCACGAGGCGCCGTCGGGCCCGCCCTCCAGGACGTACCGCCGCTCCTCGTCGGACACCTCGATCGTGAGCCTGTCGCTCGCCGCATAGGCCCGGGCCGCGAGGGCAGCGCCGATGTCGGTGAGGTTGGCCCACAGCAGGTCCCGCACGGCCGTCACCCGCAGGGCGCGGGGGTCGGCGAGCAGCCAGCGCAGGGGCTCGTCGAGGGGGACGTTCCACACGCTGATGGTGCCGACCAGATCGACGCCGAGGACGTAGCGCCACAGGGCGGCCCGTACGGCTGGGTCGGCGGCCACCAGCTCCTCGACGTCGAGGTTGAAGGCCGGCAGTCCCTGGGGCCAGGCCGCCCGCATGCGGTAGCTGACGTACCCGCCGATGTCGCCGTCGGGCGCCTCGTGGGCGACGACGAACCGGGCGCTGGCCCCGTCGCGCCACCGCTCGCGGTCGCGTAGCCAGAACTGCCAGTAGGCCTCGCTGCGGCTGACCTCACCGGGCTGGGCCCGTCGGTAGCGGTCGTAGGCCTCGGGGACGAGCAGGGCCGTCTCCTCGGGGCCGAGCAGGCGGAGCCCACCGGGCGGGTCGGGGGCGTGGGGGGCGAAGGCGGCCCGCCGGCGGTCGATCTCCACCGCCATGGCCAGCGTGGCGGGGCCGTAGCCGAACCGGGGGTAGATCGTCCCCTCCGACGCCACCAGGAGGCTGAAGGGCTCGCCCCGGTCGCGGCAGTCGTCGAGGTGGTGGGCCATCAGGGCCGTGAGCACGCCCCTGCGGCGGTGGGTCGGCACCACGCCCACCTCGCTCAGCCCGCCCGCCGCCACGGTGGCGCCGCCCGGCAGCGTGAGGTCGAAGGACATGGCCGCAGCGACGCCCACGGGCCGGCCCCGGTCGAAGGCCACGAACGCCCGGTCGAGTTCAGCCAGCGTGCGGGCGTCCTCGAACTCCTCCTCAGTGGCGTGGTAGCCCCAGCTGGCGTCGGCCGCTTCCACGACGGATTCGAGCTCGTCGGGCGACGGCGTGCGGATCTCGATGTCCACCGGGCCAGGTCTATCTCGTCCGGCACAGCTACGTTCGGCAAATGGCTGGGCACTCAGGCAGCGAAACCAAGGCCGACGGGGTCACCGGCCGCGAGGAGCTGGCCGCCAACCTGCGTGGCCTGGGACTGGTGTGCAAGTCGTCGCCACCGCTCGCCCTGTCGCTGCTGGCCCTGACCCTGGCCCAGGGCGTGGCGCCCGCCGTGGTCGTGGCCCAGACGGGGCGGTTCCTGCGGGCCATGCCCGACGCCATCGCCCTGGGCTCGTCCTCGGCGCCGGGCCGCACGGTGCGGTCGGCCCTGGCCTTCATCGCCGTGGCCGTGTTCGTGAGCCAGGTCATCGGGCCGGTGTCCCAGGCCGTGCTGTTCGGGCTGCAGCGCCGGTTCGAGGCCTACCTGGCCCGGCGGGTGATGGCCGCGACCATCGCGTTGCCGGGGCTGGCGTGGTTCGAGGACCCGGCCTTCCGGGACCAGCTCCAGGTGGCCGGGTGGATCGGCTTCGGGCCCGTGCACACCCTCCAGGCCCTGGTGCAGGTCTTCCAGCAGTTGGCCCAGGTGGCGGCCATGGCCGCGGTGGCCGCCTCGTTCGCAGGGTGGGTGCCGGCGCTGGTGATCTTGGCCTGCCTACCCGGGGCCGTCGCCACCTGGCATTTCCAGGCCGTGGTGGGCATGGCCCGCTGGCACGGGTCGCCCGACGCCCGCCGGGCGGACTACTACCGCGACCTGTCGGTGCTGCGGGAGAGCGGCAAGGAGCTGCGGGTCTTCGGGTTGGGGCGGTGGGCGGGCGAGCGCCAGCGGAGCCACTGGCTGGCCAGCGTCAAGCAGATGTGGACGGCCCGGCGCCGGACGATGCTCATCCTCCTCGGGCTCAACGTGGTGGCCCTGGCCGGCCTGTCGCTCGCCTGGGTGGCCATGCTGTCGTCGGCCATCGACGGACGGACCGACGTGGGGACGTTCACGGCCGCGGGAACGGCCACCGTCGGGTTGCTGGCCTCGGTGATGATGACGTCGCAGTCGGTGGGCCAGGCCCGTAGGAACTCGTACTACCTGCCGTCGGCCGTGCGGATCCTCGACCTGGCCAGGAAGGAGCCCCGGCTGGAGGTCCGGGCCGGGCCGGCTGTGCCCGTCGAGGCCACCGCGGAGCGGGGGCTGCGGTTCGAAGGCGTGACGTTCCGGTACCCGGGCACGGAGCGGGACGTGCTGGACGGGCTCGACCTGTGGGTCCCGGGGGGGTCGTCGCTGGCCCTGGTCGGCGAGAACGGGACGGGCAAGACCACGCTCATCAAGCTGCTGGCCCGCTTCTACGACCCGACCGAGGGGCGCATCACCCTCGACGGCGCCGACCTGCGGGGCTACGACCTTGCCGCGCTACGGGCCCGGATGGCCGTGATCTTCCAGGACTTCGTCCGCTACCAGCTGCCGGCGCGAGACAACGTGGGGTTCGGAGGGGTGGCCCGGATGGGCGACGCGGCCCTCCTCGACGAGGCCGCCACGTCGGTGGGCGTGCTGGACCGGATCGCGGCCATGCCCGATGGCTGGGACACGGTGCTGGCCCGGGAGTTCGGGGGCGTCGACCTGTCGGGCGGCGAGTGGCAGCGCATCGCTCTGGCCCGGGCCATGATGGCCCAGCTCGGCGCCGACGCCGACCTGCTCGTGCTCGACGAGCCCACGGCCAGCCTCGACGTCCGGGTCGAGCACGACCTGTACGGGCACTTCGCCGACCTGAGCCGGGACCGCACGACGCTGCTCGTCTCGCACCGGTTCTCGACGGTTCGCATGGCGGGACGGATCGTCCTGCTGGCGGGCGGGCGGGTGGCCGAGGACGGGTCCCACGACGACCTGGTCGCCGCCGGGGAACGCTACGCCGCCCTCTACGACCTCCAGGCCTCGCACTACCGCCTGACGGGGACCCTCGAATGACCCGGGTCAGGCGGGTGTTCGGCGTGTTGCTGCGGCTGGCGTGGGAGGAGGCCCGCGACCGGGCCGTGGCCCTGCTCGTCGTGGCCGTCGTCTATGGCGTGCTGACCACGGTCACGGCCCTCATGCTGAAGTTCGTCGTCGACGCGGTGGCGGCGGGCGACGCGACACGGGCGTGGGTGACCGGGATCGCGGGGCTGGCCGTCGTGGTCGTGTCCCGCCTGGTCAACGACCTGTCGGGCGGGCTGTGGCAGGCCGAACTGGGTGAGAAGGTCAGCCAGGCAGTCGAGCAGCGGCTGATGGGCGTCGCCGCCTCTGCCGCCGGCATGGAGCACCTGGAACGGCCCGAGTTCGCCGACAAGGTGAAACTCGTCCGGGAACGCAGCTACGTCCCCTACTTCGCCTTCACCAACCTCAACAGCGTGGCCGGCACGGTGTGCGGCCTGGTGGGGTCGGTGGTCCTGCTGGCCATCGTCGACCCCGTCCTGGCCCTCATGCCGGTGGTGGCGGCGCCGGGCGTGATCCTGCAGTTCCGGGCCTACCGCCGCCACTTCGCCCGCTACGACCGCACCGCCCCAGACGAACGCCTGGCACAGCACTACCTGAAGCTGGCCACCGAGCCGCCGGCGGCCAAGGAGGTGCGCCTGTTCGGGTTGGGGCCCGAGCTGCTGCGCCGGCACGAGGAGCTGACCGAGCGCACGATCCGGCTGCTGTTCCGGGACCAGCTCAAGCGGGCCCGCACCTCGGTGCTGGCCGGGATCCTGTACGGCGCCGCCCTGGCCGCCGCCATCGGCTACGGCGGGTGGCTGGCCCTGCGGGGCCGGGCCAGCCTGGGCGACGTGGCCCTGACCGTGCAGGTGGCCCGCACCGCCATCGGCGAGCTGGCGGGCGCCACCCGCCAGGCGGCGTGGCTGGCCGAGCTGTCGTTCACGGGCGAGCGTTACCTGTGGCTCCTCGACTACCAGCCCGCGGTCGTATCCAAGCCCGATGCGCAGAAGGCGCCGGCGTCGATCACCGACGGGATCGTGCTGGACGGGGTCACGTTCGCCTACCCCGGCAGCGACGAGGTGGTGCTGCGGGACGTGTCCCTGCGCCTGCCGGCGGCCGCCACTGTGGCCCTGGTGGGCGAGAACGGGGCGGGCAAGACCAGCCTGGTCAAGCTCCTGTGCCGGTTCTACGACCCGACCGGGGGGCGCATCCTGGTCGACGGCACCGACCTCCGCGACCTCGACCTGGACGGGTGGCGGGAGCGCACGAGCGTGGCCTTCCAGGACTTCGTGCGCTTCCACCTGGTCGCCCGCGAGTCGGTGGGCGTCGGGGACCTGCCCGCCATCGACGACCTGGCCCGGGTCGGCGCCTCGGCCGAACGGGCCGGCGCCGACCGGGTGATCGAGCGCCTGCCGGGCGGGTTCGAGACCCAGCTGGGCCGCACCTTCGAGGACGGTGTCGACCTGTCCGAGGGCGAGTGGCAGCGTGTGGCCCTGGCTCGGGGACTGATGCGGCCGGCGCCCGTCCTGCTCGTGCTCGACGAGCCGACCGCCGCCCTCGACCCCCGCGCCGAGCACGAGGTCTTCGAGCGGTTCGCCGAGATGTCCGCCGGTGGGGGCAACGGGAACCGGCCGATCACCCTGCTGGTGTCCCACCGGTTCTCGACGGTGCGGATGGCCGACCTCATCGTCGTCCTCCACGACGGCCGCATCGAGGAGCTGGGCACGCACGACGACCTGCTGGCCGCCGGCGGCCGCTACGCCACCCTGTTCAGGCTTCAGGCAAGCCGCTACTGAGGTCTTTGCGGATCAGTTCGACGCGCTGGCTGACGGCGTTGGGGTCGTCGCCCTGGACCTCGAGCAGGGCCTGGCGGGTGCGTTCGGCCTCCTCGGCGGCGCCCTCGTCGGCGGCGGCGATGCGGGCCTCGGCCCCCTCGGCCACCAGCCGTTCGGCCTCCTCGACCAGGGCCGCCACCATGTCGGCCTCGGGCACAACCCGCACGACCTGGCCCTTCACGAACAGGTGGGCCTTGCCCCGCCCGGCGGCAACGCCCAGGTCGGCGCCCCGGGCCTCACCGGGCCCGTTCACCGCGCAGCCCATGACCGCCACCTGGATGGGCAGGTTGCGCTCGGCGAGGGCGGCCTGGGCCTCCCGGGCGACACCGATCACGTCGACCTCGGCCCGGCCGCACGACGGGCAGGCGATGAGGTCGACGGTCTTGCGCTCCCGCAGGTTGAGCGCCTCCAGCAGCTGGCGGCCGGCCTTGGCCTCCTCGATGGGGTCGGCCGTCAGCGAGTAGCGGATGGTGTCGCCGATGCCCTCCGCCAGCAGGGTGGCGATGCCGGCGGTGGCCTTGATGACACCGGCGGGCGGCGGTCCCGCCTCGGTCACTCCCAGGTGGAGGGGGTGGTCGGTGACCTCGGCCAGCTGACGGTAGGCATCGATCATCAGCGGGACGGACGACGCCTTCACCGAGATCTTCACGTCCTCGAACCCGACCTCGTCGAAGTAGCCCAGCTCGCGCTGGGCCGACGCCACCAGGGCCTCGGCGGTGAAACCGAGTCGGTCGGAGATGTCCTTGTCGAGCGACCCGAGGTTGACGCCGATGCGGATGGGCACGCCCCGGGCCTTGGCCTCCTCGGCCACCAGCTTGATCTGGGCCGGGTTGCGGATGTTCCCGGGGTTCAGCCTGAGGCAGTGGACGCCGGCGTCGAGGGCGGCCAGGGCCAGCCGGTACTGGTAGTGGATGTCGGCGACGATCGGCACCGGGCAGCGGGGCAGCATCTGGGCCAGCCCCAGAGCTGCGTCGGCGTCGTTGCAGGTGACCCGCACGATGTCCGCACCGGCGCCGGCCAGCGAGTAGATCTGGGCCAGGGTGCCGTTGACGTCGGCCGTCTTGGTCGTGGTCATCGACTGCACCGAGATGGGCGCGCCCCCGCCCACGGGCACCGTCCCGACCTGGATCCGGCGGGTGGCCCGGCGTGGAAGCATTACTGGAAGGGGTTGCCGACCGGGTTGGTGATGTCCAGCCAGACCGAGGTAACGCCCAGGATCACGAGGAACATGACCACCGCCGCCGTCAGCGGCAGCAGCTTCTGCACGTCGGCGTAGTGGCGCTCGCCCTTGCGACTGCGGATGCGCTCGTAGGTGGCGATGGCGATGTGGCCGCCGTCGAGGGGCAGCAGGGGGACCATGTTGAACACGGCCACGAAGATGTTGATCATCACCAGGATGGCCAGGAACTCGAACAGGCCGCTCTCGGCCGCCTGGTCGGCGATCCGGACCACGCCCACGACCGACACCGGCCGTGACTCCTCGTCCTCCGGGGACGACGGGCCGCCGATGAGCTGGTCGGTGTAGTCGCCCAGCGAGCTGGGCGAGAAGAAGGCGCCCAGGGCCTTGACCGACCCCACGGTCAGGCGCCCGAGGTCTTCGGCCGACCGGCCCACGGCCACCAGCGGGTGCACGGTCTCCACCGCCACCTTCGACCCGATGCCGATGAAGCCGACCTGTTCGCCCTCGGGGTTGACCCCCGCGGGCGTGGCCGTCAGCGTCAGTTGCTGCCCGTCCCGCTCGACCACGAACGTCATGGGCTGGCCGGGCCTTGCCCGGATCTGGCGGGGCAGCTCCTCCCAGGCGGTGACGGGCTGGCCGTCGAGGGAGACGATGCGGTCGCCGATCTTGAAGCCCGCTTCCTGGGCGGGGCTGGGCCCGCTCTCGAGCCGGCTGATCGATCCGATGGTGAGGGTGGGCTTGTCGTCGCGGGGCACGCCCACGACCGTCCACATCAGCATCAGGATCAAGAAGGCGATGACGAAGTGGGTGACGATCCCGGCCACCGCCACCACCAGGCGGCGCGGGTAGGACTGCTGGCGGTAGGTCCGCGGCTCGTCGACGGGGTCGATCCCCTTCTCCAGGTTGCTCATCCCGATGATCTTCACGTAGCCGCCGGCGGGGATGGCCTTGGCGCCGTACTCGGTCTCGCCCTTGCGGAACGACCACAGCCGGGGACCGAACCCGAAGAAGAACTCGGTGACCTTCATGTTCGCCCACTTGGCGCTGACGAAGTGGCCCGCCTCGTGGAGCGTGACCGAGGCGATCAGGGCCAGGACGAAGGCCACGGCCGGGAACGAGCCGGACACGATCGACAGGACGATCAGCGCGGCCATGCCCACGAGCAGCGCGACCGCCCGCCACGGCGACGAGGCGGCGTGACGGTGGCCGGGCGCGTGCGGCTCGGCGGCCCGGGCGGGGGGATGGTCGCTGGTCTGGCTCATGCGGCTCTCGATCTCCGTTCTACCGCCTGCCGCGCCCGTACGCGCGCCACCCGGTCTGCCTCCATCACAACGTCGGGGCTGGTGGGCTCTGTTCCATCGTGGTCCGCCAGCGTCTCCTCTATGACATCGGCAATTTCGAGCCAGGTAATGAGGCCGTCGAGGAAAGCAGCCACGGCGACCTCGTTGGCGGCGCTGAGCCAGGCCGGGGCGGTGCCGCCGGCGCGCCCGGCCGCGTAGGCCAGGGCGAGGCACGGGAAGGCCTGGCCGTCGGGAGGCTCGAAGGTCAGCGAGCGGGCCGCCGACCAGTCCAGGGCCCCGAAGGCCACCGGGCTGCGGTCGGGGTAGGCCAGGGCGTAGGCCAGGGGGAGGCGCATGTCCGGCTCCGACAGCTGGGCCATGGTGGCCCCGTCGGTGAACTCGACCATGGAGTGGACGATGGACTGGGGGTGCACGACCACGTCGATGGCGCCGTAGGGGACGCCGAACAGCTCGTGGGCCTCGATGACCTCGAGCCCCTTGTTCATGAGGGTGGACGAGTCGATGGTGATCTTCGGGCCCATCTGCCAGGTGGGATGGGCGAGGGCGTCGTCGACGGTGACGTGTTCGAGCTGGCTGCGGGACCGGCCCCGGAACGGCCCGCCGCTGGCGGTCAGGACGATGCGGTGGACTTCACGACCGGCCCCGGCCGACGCCCGCAGGCACTGGTGGATGGCGCAGTGCTCCGAGTCGACGGGGACGATCTCGGCGCCGGGCGTGGCCCGGGCCCGCTGCACGACGGGGCCGGCCGCGATCAGTGACTCCTTGTTGGCCAGGGCGAGCCGCCGGCCGGCGTTGAGGGCGGCCAGGGTGACCCCCAGGCCGGCGAACCCCACCACGCCGTTGACCACCACGTCGGCGTCGGTGGCGATGGCGGCCAGGGCGCCCGGGCCGGCCAGCACCTCGATGCCGGCGGGGACGGCGGCGGCCAGTTCGGCGGCCAGGGATTCGTCGGCGATGGCCACCCGTTCGGGCCGCAGTTCCTTGGCCTGGACGGCCAGCACCTCCACAGACCGGTAGGCGCCGAGGGCGATGACGCGGTAGCGGTCGGGCTCGGCCCGCACCACGTCGGCCGCCTGGGTGCCGATCGACCCCGTGGAGCCGACCAGGCTGACTGTCTTCACGGGTTGCCCGTCAGAAGACGAGCCGCACCAGGTAGTACGTGGCCGGGATCACGAACAGGAGGGTGTCGATCCGGTCCAGCACACCGCCATGGCCGGGGAGGACGTTGCCCATGTCCTTCACGCCCAGGTCGCGCTTGATCATGGACTCGCACAGGTCGCCCAGGGGGGCGGCCAGGCAGACGGCGACGGCCAACCAGAAGGCCTTGCCGCCGTCCCACGGCTCGATGTTGCGCACGATGACGAGGCAGGTGATGAGGGTGACGATGCTGGCCGCCACCGCCCCCTCGACCGTCTTGCCGGGGCTGATGGCGGGAGCGAGGGGCGTGCGGCCCATCGAGCGGCCCCCGAAGTAGGCCCCCACGTCGTAGGCGACGGTGGCCAGGATCGCCCCCACCAGGATGCGGATGCCGGGGCTGCCCGCCTTCAGCATGAGGGCGGCGAACGACCCCAGGAAGGCGATGTAGAGGAAGGTCATCAGGGTGACGGCCACGTTCATGGCCGGCGCGGCCCGCACGACCCCGATCAGGTACCAGAGCAGGGTGAACACCACGAACAGCGAGATGACCAGTGGGTAGGCGTCGAGGCCCTTCCAGTACACGGCGCCGACCAGGGCGGGGGCGCCGACCAGGCCCAGCAGGGTGGCCGGGTGGTAGCCCCGGGTGCGCAGGCCCTTGTACATCTCGGCCGAGGCCATGGTCAGGGCCACCGCCACCAGGCCGACCAGCGCCCCTGGGCCGACGGCCGCGGCCAGCAGGACGACGCCGCCGGCGATGGCCCCGGTCACGACCCTCGTCGAAACGTCACGGGAGTCTTTGCCGCCACCGCCGGGACGGCGCCCGCCGGGAGACATCGGCCCGCCGCCGCCGCTGGCGGGGAGGGTCGAGATGCGGGTGCGGCCGCCGGCGGGTGCGCCGTTGCCGGCCGAGCGC
>JBOGID010000436.1:0-3564 GCA_050742295.1 Acidimicrobiales bacterium
CCCGCGAAGCCGGCGATCGCCGCCGTCATCCCCGCCCGCAACGAGGCGGCGACGGTGGCGGCGGTGGTGGAGGCGTGCCTGGGGTGCGCCTACACGTCCGAGGTCATCGTCGTCGACGACGGCTCGACCGACGGCACGGCCGAGATCGCTCTGGGCGCAGGGGCCAAGGTCATCCGCCTCGAGGGCTCCGGCGGGTCGAAGGCGGCGGCCATGGAGGCGGGGGTCAACGCCAGCGACGCCGAGGCGATCCTGTTCTGCGACGCCGACTGCATCGGCCTCAAGGCGGCCCACCTCGACGACATCTGCCGGCCGTTCCTCGAGGGCCGTGCCGCCATGTCGCTGGGCTGGTTCGACTACGGCTTTTGGAACCCGATCGTGCTGCGGCAGGCCCCGTCGAGCGGCGAGCGCATCATCCCCCGGTGGGTGTGGGACTCGGTCCCGCCGTCCAAGCGGCGCGGCTATGACATTGAGATCATGATCAACGAGGTCATCGCCGAGGGCCGGCTGCCCACGACGGTGCGGATCATGTCCGGCGTCACCCACCGCACCAAACGGGACAAGTTCGGGCGCCGCAAGGGCCTGCGCGAGACGTGGCGCATGTTTTGGCACCTGGTCGGGCTGCCCGTGCGGGGCGTCGTCCGCTTCCGGACGTACTGGTTCTACTGGCGGGAGCTCACCATCGAGCGATGAGCGAACGGCGGAGGCGGGGGCGTAGGGAAGTTGAGAACGTCAGGCCCCACAGCCCGTCCGGCGTTCTCATCCCACCTCCGCCGCTCGATACACCCGTATTAACGTCCGGCGGGGTGAAGCGGTTGACACCGGTCGCCCGCAATATCGGGACTAGATGGCTGGTGTTATTCGCGATCGGCGCATCGCGCCGAGGCGGCCGACCTACCCCTGACCAGCGCTTTTGCGTTGCAGCCGAAGCTCGAACGGGTCGGTCGGCCGCCGAATGAGGGCTTTGACACCAGCCATCTAGGCCGGGCGGCGGGCGACGACCGTCACCAGGGGCGGGAGGACGACGGGATCGTCGCCGGGGTCGACGCCGGTGAGGTTGGCCAGGTAGTCCCGTACCGGGCCGGGGCCCGACCCCGCCTGGGACTCGGCCCACGCGTCGACGACCTGGAGGCCCGCGGCCTGGACCAGCGACGGCAGGAGGGCGCCGATATCGGGGTGGCGGGCGTCGGGCATGGACAGGGGCGAGCCGCCGACCCGTCCCGCCGAGGTCACCGGCTCCTGGGCCACGACCCAGCCTCCGGGACGCACGGCGCCGCCCATGCGCCGCAGGACGGCCAGCGGGTCCATCACGTGCATGAGCAGGAACCGGCAGAAGGCCAGGTCCACGGGCTCGGGGAGCAGCAGCTCCTCGCCGGCCTGGGTGATGGCTACAACCTGGCTGTGGGCGGCCGCCGCCTCGGCCACTGCGTCCCGGGCGCGGGGGTCGCTGTCGACGGCGTAGACCCGTCCGTCGCGGCCCACGACTTCGGCCAGGGCGACGGTCACGTCCCCGCCGCCGGCGCCCACGTCAACGCACCGCCAACCCTCGCGCAGGCCCAGCCGGTCAAGGGCGGTCGACAGCGGGCGCCGGTAGACGTCGTTGCGCAGCCCGAGTTCGATCACCGGTTTGGCCCGGAGGCGGCAGGAAAAAAATCACGCAGAGTGCTGGCGCTTCTTCCCCGAGTCCGTCCACAATGAGTCGAACGACCTATTGACACGGGAGGCTGGGCGACTGTGCGTGTGGCAGAGCTGGACATTTGGGAAGCTCCCCGCGAGCTCTGGCTGCGTTCGATGTTAGTGGTGGCGATCCTGGTGCTCAACATCGGCGACATCATCAGCACCGATATGTCGATGGCCCGCGGCGGCCAGGAGGTCAACCCCGTCTCCGGCTGGCTGATCGAGAATGACCTGCTGCCCCACGCCAAGATGTCGATCATCGCCTTCATCGCCGTGGCCGCAGTGGCGGCCCACGCTCACCGCAAGATCTCCAACCTCCTGTTCATGGTGGCCGGCTTCTACTTCGTGGTCGTCGGCGCCAACAGCGTCCAGCTGCTGCTCCACGGATAGGGGCGACCGGGTCCACCGGGCGGCGCACGGCTTCGACACCAGCGCCGGCGCCTACGAACGGGCCCGGCCCGGCTACCCCCCCGACGCCGTCGCCGAACTGGTGGCGCGGCTGGGCATCGGTGGGGGCACCGTCGTCGTCGACCTGGCCGCCGGCACTGGCAAGCTGGCCCGGTCGCTGGTGGCCACCGGGGCCCGGATCGTGGCCGTGGAGCCGTCGGCCGGGATGCGGGAGCAACTGATCGCGGCCGTGCCCAGCGTGGCGGCCATCGACGGGACGGCCGAGGCCCTGCCCCTCGACGACATGTCGGTGGACGCCGTGGTGGTGGGCCAGGCGTTCCACTGGTTCGACGGTGACCGGGCCCTGCCCGAGATCCACCGGGTGCTGCGCCGGATCGGCGGTGGCGGGCTGGGCATGGTGTGGAACATGCGGGACCGCACCGCCGACTGGCTGGAACGGCTGGCCGACCTGACCGAGCCCTACCGTCGGGACGTCCCGACGTACCGGGACGGCACGTGGCGGGACGCCTTCGACCGCGCCGACCTGTTCACGCCATTGGAGCACCGGGCCTTCCCCTACGAGCACGAGGTCACGGCCACGGTCATGGTCGAGCGCATGGCCTCGATCTCGTGGATCGCCAGCCTGCCCGACGGCGAACGGGCCGGCCTGCTCCACCGCGTCGCCGCCATCTTCGACGGCATGCCCGACCGCTTCCCCGTCCCCTACCACACGGACGTGTGGTGGTGCCGAGCCGTCCCCCGCTGACCGACCCGCTGCTGGACTGGTGGGCCGGGGCCGGCCGCCACCACCTCCCGTGGCGCCGGACGCGTGATCCGTGGACGGTGCTGGTCAGCGAGGTCATGCTCCAGCAGACCCAGGTGGGCCGGGTCATCCCCGCCTTCGAACGGTTCATCGAGCGGTTCCCCACGGTCCGCGTGTGCGCGGCGGCACCGGTCGCCGACGTGGTGCGGTCGTGGGCCGGGCTCGGCTACAACCGCCGGGCCGTCAACCTCCACCGCACGGCGGCGGCCGTCGTCGAGCGCCACGGCGGCGCCTTGCCGGTCGAGGACCTGGCGGCCCTTCTCGCCCTCCCCGGCATCGGCCCGTACACGGCCCGGGCCCTGCGGGCCTTCGCGGGCGACGCCGACGTGGGCGTCGTGGAGACCAACACCGCCCGGGTCCTGGCCCGCGCCGTCGCCGGCCGGCCCCTGACGCGCACCGAGGCCCAGTCGGCGGCGGACGCCCTGGTACCCACCAACCGGGGCTGGGACTGGAACTCGGCCATGCTCGACCTGGGCGCCACCGTGTGTACCACCACGTCGCCTCGGTGCGACCGGTGTCCGGTAACAGAGGCCTGCGCGTGGCACGTCGCCGGCCGTCCCGAGCCCGACCCGGCCCGGGGCACGGCCGGCGCAAGCGGGCGCCAGTCGACGTTCACAGGCTCCGACCGCCAGGGCCGGGGCCGCCTGGTCGCCGCCCTCCGCGAGGGGTCGGTGGAGGTC
>JBOGID010000437.1:0-3517 GCA_050742295.1 Acidimicrobiales bacterium
CCCGTTCGGCCGCGCCCGCGTCCCCACCGCCGCTCCCGCAGGCGGCGGTCCCCAGCGCGACAACCGGCACCAGCGCCAGCAGCGCCGCCCAGGCGCCGCCGCGAGCCCGGTTCCTCATACCCGCTCGACGAACAGCTGGCGGGCGAGGGCCGGCCCCAACGCCATGGTGCCCTCCTTCAGCTCCAGGGTCAGGGTGCCGTCGGGCGCCCTGGCCCGCACCTCGGCGTCGGCCCCCGGGATGAACCCATGTGTGTCGAGATAGACGAGCGACTCGAGGTCGACCTCGACCTGCTCGGTGACCCGTTCAAGCCGGATCCGATCACCGGGCTCGATGTCGGCCAGGGCGTGCAGCTCCATGTGCCTCTGGGTGGCACCGGGGATCGGGTTGCCGTGGGCGCAGGACGTGGGGTTGCCCAGGATGGCCTTGATCCGAGCCTCGACGGCGTCGGACATCACGTGCTCCCACCGGCACGCCTCGATGTGGGTCTGGGACCACGGGATGCCGATGACGTCGAGCAGGAACCGCTCGGCCAGCCGGTGCTTGCGCACCACGCTCTCGGCCCGCTTTTGGCCACTCGCGGTGAGCTTGAGGATGCGGCCCTCGACGCGGACGTAGCCGTCGCTCTTGAGCCGGCGGATGGTCTCGGACACGGTTGGCGCCGAATGGCCGAGGTGTTCGGCCAGCCGGGCCTGGATGACCTGGGTGCCCTCTTCCTCCAGCTCCCAGATGGCCTCCAGATATTCTTCGACGGGAGGGTGAAAGCCTTCGGCCATGGGCGGCCATGGTACCGGCCGGCCCATCATCGCGTTCAGCCACGCAGGCGGCCGTACCATGCGGTCGAGAGATGGCGCGCTACCTCCTCCTCGACGGCAACTCCCTCGCCTACCGGGCTTTCTTCGCCCTCCCGACGAGCCTGACGACCGCGTCCGGGCAGGTCACCAACGCCGCCTTCGGGTTCACGTCCATGCTCATCAACCTCCTGAAGGACCACAAGCCCGACGGCATCGTCGTCGCCTGGGACCGTCCCGAGCGGACGTTCCGCCACGACCTCGTCCCCGCCTACAAGGAGGGCCGCTCGGAGGCGCCCGACATCCTCCGCCAGCAGATGGGCCTCATCCGCCAGGTCGTCGAGACCCTGAAGATCCCCATGGTGGACGCCCCCGGCTACGAGGCGGACGATGTCATCGCCACCCTGGCCACCTACGCCCGGGACCGGGGCGACGAGGTCATCGTCGTGACGGGGGACCGGGACGAGTTCCAGCTCGTCGAGGACCCGTGGATCACGGTCCTCTACAACCTGCGGGGCGTGAGCGACTACGCCCTCCTCGACGAGGCCGGCATCGAGGGCCGCACCGGCGTGAAGCCGGCCAAGTACCCCGAATACGCGGCCCTCCGCGGGGACCCGTCCGACAACCTGCCGGGCGTGCCCGGTGTGGGCGCCAAGACGGCGGCCAAGCTCATCAACACCTACGGCGACCTCGACGGGGTGTTCGCCAACGTCGACTCCAACACGCCCAAGCTCCGGGAGAACCTGCGGGCGGCCGAGGAACAGGTCCGCCGCAACGCCACCGCCACCCCCCTGGTACGAGATGTCCCCCTCGAGGTCGACCTCGACGACCTCCAGATGGGCCAGTACGACATCGACGAGCTGCGGGCCCTGTTCCGGTTCCTCGAGTTCAACACCCTCCTGCCCCGCCTCCAGGAGGCGATCGGCACGGGGACGGGCGTGCAGGCCGCGCCCCCGCCTCCCACCGAGAAGCTGGAGGTCGAGACCCGCACCGTCACCACCGAGGTCGAGGCCCGTGACCTGCTCGAGGGCCACGAGTTGGTCGAGGGCACCTCGTTCCTGGCCCCCGTGATCGTGGCGGCGACGTGGGCGGGCGAGGAAGGTCGCTCCGATCTCGCCGGCATGGCGGTCGCCGTCGACGACCACACGGCGGCATGGGCCCCGCCCGGCCTGCTCCGGACGCCGGCCCCCTCCATCCACACCCACAACGCCAAGGAGCTGATGCGGGGCCTGGCCCGCCTCGGCCTCGAGCCGCCCGAGCTCGCCATCGACACGGCCATCGCCGCCTACCTGATCGACCCGGCCGAGACCAGCTACGGCCTGGAAGGCCTGGCCGCCCGCTACCTGGGCCTCGAGATCACCGCTCCCGGCGCGCCGCCGCCGGGCCAGCTCGACCTCAGCGGCACCTCAGAAGACCCGGCCGACGACGCCGGCCGGCGGGCCGTGGCCATCCGCCTCCTGGCCCGGGCGCTCGAGCACGCCATGGACGCCCGGGGCCTCCGCCGGCTCTACGACGACGTGGAACGGCCGCTCGTGCCCGTGCTGGCCCGCATGGAGGACGTGGGCGTACGCGTCGACGTCGAGGCCCTCCGGGAGCTGAACCGGGGCCTGGTCGAGGAGGGTCGCCGCCTCGAAGCCGAGATCCAGGAACTGGCAGGCGAGCCGTTCCTGGTCAACTCCACCCTGCAGCTGCGCCACGTCCTGTTCGACAAGCTCGGCCTCCAGCCCCAGAAGAAGACCAAGACGGGGTTCTCGACCGACGCCGCCTCGTTGGAGAAGCTGCGGGGCCAGCACGCGATCATCGAGCCCCTCCTGCGCTACCGCGAGGTGGAGAAGCTTCGGTCGACCTACGGCGAGACCCTGGTGGCCGAGGTGGGGCCCGACGGGCGCATCCACGCCACGTTCAACCAGACGGTGGCCCGCACCGGCCGGCTGTCGTCGGACCGTCCCAACCTCCACAACATCCCCATCCGCACCGAAGAGGGCAGGCGCATCCGCCGGGCCTTCATCCCCGCCGAGGGCTGCCGCTTCCTGGTCGCCGACTACAACCAGATCGAGCTGCGGGTGATCGCCCACCTGGCCGAGGACCCCGGCCTCATCGAGGCCTTCGCCACCGGGCAGGACATCCACCAGGCCACGGCTTCCCGCATCTTCGAGGTGGGCCCGTCCGAGGTCACCATCGGCCAGCGGTCGAAGGCGAAGATGGTCTCCTACGGGCTGGCCTACGGCATGGAGTCCTACGGGCTGGGCCAGCGCCTCGGCATCCCGACCGAGGAGGCGGCCACCATCCTCAACGCCTACTTCGAGGCGTTCCCGGCCGTCCGGTCGTACATGGACCGCACGGTGGCCGAGGCGCGCGACCGGGGGTACACCGAGACCCTGTTCGGGCGGCGCCGGCACATACCCGAGCTGTCGTCGTCGAACTTCCGCCTGCGCCAGGCGGGCGAGCGCCAGGCCATGAACGCCGGCATCCAGGGCCTGGCCGCCGACATCTTCAAGATGGCCCTGGTGCGCCTCGACCGGGTGCTGGAGTCAGAGAAGTGCCGGAGCCGGCTCGTGCTCCAGGTCCACGATGAGGTGATCCTCGAAGTGCCGCCCGACGAGGCCGACGCGGTCACGGCCCTGACCCTCGACGCCATGCGCCACGTGTGCGAGCTCTCCGTGCCCCTCGAAGTCAACCTCTCGTGGGGCGACAGCTGGGCCGACGCCAAAGCCTGACGGCGGAACGC
>JBOGID010000438.1:0-14257 GCA_050742295.1 Acidimicrobiales bacterium
GTCAGCAGTGGCGAACCGTCAAACTCAGGCGTCGGCGGGCACCACCGAGCGAGATGCGCTTGTTTCAGGATTAGATATACTAGGCGAGGGTGGGCGTGACCACGAAGGCGGGACCGGGGTTGCCGTAGACGCAGTCGCCCTGACCGGTGACGATCGTGAACGTGAACCGCTGGCCGGCCAGGAACAGGTTGTCGGCGTCACCCACCCCGCAGGCCGGGACCAGCTTCGCCACGAGCGTGAAGGTGTCGTTGCCGCTGGGACCGGGGATGACGGGCACGTCGACGAGCCGCTGGCCCGGCTCGAGGTCGTAGCGCACGCCGTTGAGGTCGAGCAGGACCCCGCCCCCGTAGTTGTTGACGATCGTCACGATGGCGGCGTTGGCCGGGAACGTGGTCGTCGTCGTGGTCGGCGCCGTGACGGGGGCGGTGACGGGGGCGGCCGTCGACGTGGGCGCCGTCGGGCGGGTCGACGCGGGCAGGGCCTGGGTGATGGGGGGCGCCTCGAAGACGAGGGCGGAGCGGGCCACGGTCGTCGTGGGGGCCGGCCTCTTGGTCGTCGTCGTCACCGCCGCCGTCGTGGGGACGGGCACAGGCGCCTCGGCTCCGGTCTCGCCGGCGGCCGCCGCTCCCGCGGGTGCCTGTAGGGCGGCTACGGAGGCCGAGCCCCCGCCGCCACCCGACACCACGGCGACGCTCACGCCACCGACGACCAGCAGGAGGGGGACCGCCGAACCGACGACCCGCCGCAACCACGTGTGTGTGCCACCGAAATGTTCCATGAGCTGTGCCTCCACCGTTTCCGCTTGATGATGGAGGTATCGGCGCCGCCGTGGGGCTCCTTGAGAAAAGCTGACCGGTTTACGGCCGGCCGGCGCGCCACCCCTCCATGGCCCGCTGGCCCCAGGAGAGAGCGGTGCGGGCGCCCAGGCCGGCGGCCACCACCGGGAGGGCCAGCCGCTGGCGGGGCGAGCCCTGCGCGGTGGTGCGGGCGAACCGCCACAGCGAACGGTGGTGCTCGAAGATCATCCGGTAGGGCGCCTGGTCGGTTGACACGCCGCCCCGGTGCACCACCCGTCCGGCGGGCTCGTAGGCGATGCGCCAGCCCGCCCGCCACAGCCGCCAGCACAGGTCGACGTCCTCGGCGTACATGAAGTACCGCTCGTCGAAGCCGCCCACTGCTTCGTAGGCGGCCCGGCGCACCAAAAAGCACGACCCCGACACCCAGTCCACCTCGCCGGGCGTGGAGTGGTCCCAGTCGAGCAGGCGGTAGGCCCGGGTCCAGCGGTTCCGGGGGGCGACGTAGCCGAAGAAGGCGTGGCCAGCGGCGACGGTGAGGTCGGGGAACTGGCGGGCCGAGGGGTAGAGCGTCCCGTCAGGCTCCTCGACCCGTGGGCCGACGGCCCCGAGGCGGGGATCGCGCTCCAGGGCCGCCACCAGGGCTTCCAGCGTCCCCGGTTCCACGATCACGTCGGGGTTGGTGATGAGCACGTAGGGCTCGTCCACCCGGGCCACACCCTGGTTGGCGCCCGTGCCGTACCCCAGGTTGGCGCCCGTGGCCACGAAGGCGGTGTCGGGGTCGGAGGCGGCCACCGCCGCGGCCGACCCGTCCTGGGAGTCGTTGTCGACCACGACGATGGACTGCACGCCGTCGGCCCGGAGGCTCTGCAGGCACGCCACGAGGGCGTCCCGGGCGTTGTAG
The DNA here is from genome assembly GCA_050742295.1 of Acidimicrobiales bacterium. Classification (GTDB taxonomy): domain Bacteria; phylum Actinomycetota; class Acidimicrobiia; order Acidimicrobiales; family AC-14; genus JAHFUQ01. The sequence goes on from JBOGID010000438.1 coordinate 1,699, forward strand.
TTGACGATGACCGCGGCGGCGTCCGGCACGAGCCGAGCTACGGGCGCCAGACCCGGTAGCGGACGAGGACCCACAGGGCTCGGAACCCGTCAATCCACGTGATCTTCTTGCCCTCGTGGTACTCACGGCCGGCGTAGGAGATGGGCACCTCGTAGATCCGGTAGCCCCGGCGGAGCACCTTGGCCGTCACCTCGGGCTCGAAGTCGAAGCGGTCGGAGTCGATGGTGATCCCGTCCAGCACCCGGCGGTCGAAGAGCTTGTAGCAGGTCTCCATGTCCGACAGGGTCGTGTTGTAGAGCAGGTTGGTCATCAGCGACAGGAACCGGTTGCCGACCCAGTGGGTGAACAGCATGTTCCGCCGCTCACCCGTGAACCGGCTCCCGTAGACGACCTGGGCCTTGCCCTTGAGGACGGGGTTGAGCAGCTTGGGCCAGTCGTCGGGGTCGTACTCCAGGTCGGCGTCCTGGATGAGGACGAGGTCGCCCCGCACGTACTCCAGGCCGGTGCGGATGGCCGCCCCCTTGCCGTTGTTCACGCTGTGGTGGACGACCCGGACGGTGGAGTCCTCCAAGGCCTTGAGGATGTCGCCCGTGCCATCCCACGAGGCATCGTTGACCATGACGATCTCCAGGTCGAGCGGGATGGTCACCTTGCGCATCCGCCGGACGATCTCGGCCACCGTGTTGCGTTCGTTGAACACGGGGACGATGACCGACAGCGTGTGGTAGTCGGGCTCGGCGATCTCGGGGACGGCTTCAGGCAGGTCAGGCAGGTCAGCCACGGCGGAACCATTCTGCGGTGCGCGCCAGTCCCGCCGCCAGATCGACAGTCGGTTCCCAGTGCAGGAGGCGGCGGGCGAGGGTGATGTCGGGCCGCCGTTGGGTCGGGTCGTCAACCGGCAGGGGCTCGTAGTGGAGCTCCGACGGTGAGCCGGTCACGTCGAGGACGGCCTTGGCCAGTTCGAGGATCGTGAACTCGTTGGGGTTGCCGATGTTCACGGGGCCCACGTAATCGCTGTCGAGCAGGGCTAGCAGGCCCCGCACCTCGTCCTCCACGTAGCAGAAGCTGCGGGTCTGGTTGCCGTCCCCGTAGACGGTGAGGGGCTCGCCGGCCAGGGCCTGGACCAGGAAGTTCGACACCGCCCGCCCGTCGTCGGGCCGCATGTGGGGGCCGTAGGTGTTGTGGCACATGACCCCCGTTCCCGCGTAGAAGTTCTCCCGGCCGGGGACGCAGAAGTCGTAGACGAGCGGCGTGGGCGCGACCTCCTCGATGGCCGTCACCGTGGCCCACACGATGTCGCCCGTGCGGGGGGCGTCGAGGTCCTGGGTGACGCCCCGGTCCCAGGCGAGGGGGTTCGGGGGCTGGACGTTGACCATGCTGACCTGCCACGACGGGAAGGGCAGGACGGCCCTGCGCACGGTGGGGACGAGGCCGAACCGGGCCAGGGCCACGACCACGTCGTCCTTCAGGGCGGCGGACGTGGTCGTGATCGCCGGGTCGGTGCCGAACAGGCCGTCGACGAACCACTTCAGGCGGGAGAGGGGCAGCCCGAGGACCCAGCCCGGCGTGCCCTTGGGCCCGGCCGTGAAGCCGAGGTGGTCGAGCAGGGTGAGCAGCAGCCGGGAGTGGACATAGACGGCGTCTCCGTTCCGGGCCACGTGCAGGTCGAGGTCGCGCTCGACGACCTTCTCGGCCCGGTCCAGGGTGTCGGCGGGTGCGGTGATGGTGACGAAGGCGTCCCGGGCCGAGTCGTAGCGGCAGCCGTTGGCGGTGTACAGGCCCAGGAGCCACAGCAGCTCGTTGCTGATGCCGACGGTGGCGGGAAGGGGGGCTGACGTGCCCGGGCCGTGGACCCGGACCGTGGCCCCGGTGGGAATGGGCAGCGCCAGCTTGCGCAGGGCGCCCAGCGGGAGCTGGTGGCGATCGATGCAGGTGCGGACGCGGGCCTTGGCGGCGCGCCGGCAGTCCTTGGCGTTGGTCGCCCCGTAGGCCAGGAAGGCGGCGAACAGCTGGTTGCGGTGCTGGTAGGCGAGGTCGCCCAGACCGGGGACACGCACGTCGAGCAGCCACGGGTCGCGGCCCTGGGCGTCCCAGACATCGGCCAGCTCGACGGCGTGGCGGTCCCGTGTCGGGACGTCGATCCGCCCGGCGATGGCGATGCGGTCGCCGGTGCGGAGCTCGGATACGGTGCGGGCCTGGGGCGCGCCGGGGCGGCCGGGCCCCGCCACGAACAGGCTGTGGTCGCCGGTGACCCGCACGCTGCGGCCGTAGGCGGTGCGGACCTCGTAGCACAGCCCACCGGGCGGGTGGCCGACGAGGGCGACGGCGGCGGCGGCGCCGATGGCGCCCGACCGGTCGAAGGCGGGGACCGAGTAGCCGTCCAGTTCGTGGAGGCCTCCCATGGCGTTCGGGCCACGCAGGCCGGCGATCGTGCCCAGCCTCGCGGCCAGGTCGCCGATCGCCTCCCGGCGCAGTTCGTGGCCGTCGTCGTAGAGGACGTGCTCGTCGGCCAGGATCGAGTTGAAGATGCGGACGATCCGCACGTCCACGCCGTGGGAGCGGTGGTAGGCCATGGTCATGGCCTCGGCGAACCGCTTGGCCTCGTCGTAGACGCCGCGGGGGCCGATGGTGTTGACGTTCCCCCAGTACGTCTCGGGCTGGGGGTGCACCAGCGGGTCGCCGTAGATCTCGCTGGTCGAGGCCAGGAAGAACCTCGCCCCCTTGTCCTTGGCGAACCCCAGGAGGTTGTGGGTGCCGAGGCTGCCGACCTTCAGGATGGGGATGGGGATGCGGGCGAAGTCGGCGGGCGAGGCGGGGCTGGCGAAGTGCAGGACGGCGTCGATCTGGCCGGCCACGTGCACGTAGTTGCTGACGTCGTGGTGCTGGAACGTGAACGCTTTCTGGCCGAACAGCTCCTCGATGTTGCGCAGCGATCCGGACACCAGGTTGTCGATGGCTGTGACCTCGTCGCCCCGCGCCAACAGTTCCCGGCAGAGGTGAGACCCGATGAACCCCGCGCCACCCGTAACAACAACTCTCACCGGCCCACGCCGGTGTAGGTGAAGCCGGCCCGGCGGAGGGCGGCGGGGTCGAGGAGGTTGCGGCCGTCGACCACTCGGGGGGCGGCCAGCAGGCCGGCGACCTTGTTGAAGTCGAGGCGGCGGAACTCGTCCCACTCGGTCAGCACGACCAGCACGGCCGCACCCTCGCACGCCGCGTAGGGGTCGGCGCACACCTCGATACCGTCCAGCGGGGCCTGCGCGGCCCGAACGCCGGCCCGAACGCCGGCCCGAACGCCGGCGTGGTGCACGGCGGGGTCGTAGGCCCGCACCGTGGCCCCCCGCTCCCGGAGTTTGGCGATGACCTTGAGGGCGGGGGAGTCGCGCAGGTCGTCGGTGCGGGCCTTGAAGGTGAGGCCCCAGACGGCGATCCTCGTCCCCTCCAGGGACCCGCCCGCCAGCGACGCCACCTTGTCGCTGACCACGTCGAACTGCTCGTGGTTGACCTGCATCACGCCCTTGAGCAGGCCGAACTCGTACCCGGCGTCGCCCGCGATGCGCACCAGGGCGCTCACGTCCTTGGGGAAGCACGACCCGCCCCAACCCGGCCCGGGCCGCAGGAACTCGAAGCCGATGCGCTTGTCGTAGCCCATTCCCAGCAGCACGTCGCGTACGTCGGCTCCGACCGCTTCGCACACGTTGGCCACGGCGTTCACGTAGGAGACCTTGGCCGCCAGGAAGGCGTTGGAGGCGTACTTGATCATCTCCGCCGAGGCCGGGTCGGTGACGATCACGGGGGCCTGGATGTTGCGGTACAACTCGGCCACACGGGTGGCCGCCTCGGCGCTGTCGGATCCGATGACGATGCGGTCGGGGTGCAGGAAGTCGTGGACGGCCGACCCCTCCCGCAGGAACTCGGGGTTGGATACCACCGCCACGTCGTCGCGCCCGAGCACCTCCTCCACGACCCGCGTCGAGCCCACCGGCACCGTTGACTTGTTGACCACGACCGACTCGGGGGCCAGCACGGGGCCGATGTCGGTGGCCGCCGCCCGCAGGTAGGTCAGGTCGGCGGCGCCGTCCTCACCCTGGGGCGTGGGCACACACAGGTAGACGAACCCGCAGGTGGCGGCGGCCGCGGCCGCGCCCACGACGAACTTCAGCCGGTGGCCGGCCAGGCCCTCCTTCACCAGCTCGGGCAGGCCCGCCTCCAGGATGGGCACGTCGCCCCGGGACAGCCGGGCCACCTTGTCCTCGTCGATGTCGGCGCACAGCACGTAGTGGCCGATGTGGGCGAAGCAAGCACCCGCCGTGAGGCCCACGTACCCGCTGCCAATCACCGCGATCCGACTCACGGACTCACCATACCGGTGCCGGTCGACCGACCGTTGACCGGCCCTCTCTTGTACATCTCGCGTCGGTTTTCGACGCGAGATGTACCGAAAGTGCTCAGGTGGCCGACGTGAGGTCCTTCACCAGGCGCTCCAAACCCTCGTGGAAGTCGGGGAGCAACGGCACCCCACTCAGGCGCAGGGCGGCGTTGTCGAGGACCGACGAGTGGGGCCTCGGCGCGGGTCGGGGGGGGTCCAGTTCGCCGGTGCAGATGGGGCTGACCAGGTCGGCATCCAGCCCCGCGGCGGCCACGATGTCGCGGGCGAACCGGTACCAGCTCGTCGGGCCCTGGTTGGTCACGTGGTAGGTGCCCGGCATGCGGGCCACGACCAGCCGCTTCACCATCTGGGCCAGGTCGTCGGCGAAGGTCGGGCAGCCGAACTGGTCGTCCACCACCCGGAGGGGCTGCCCCGCCCCCGCCCGCCCCAGCACCGTCTTCAGGAAGTTCCGGCCGTGGTGCCCGCACACCCACGAGGTGCGCACGACCGTGTCGTCCCCGGACAGCTCCGCCTCGCCGCCCAGCTTGGAGTGCCCGTAGACCGACAACGGGTTGGGCGCGTCCCACTCGTTGTAGGGACGGGACGCCATGCCGTCGAAGACGTAGTCCGTCGACAGGTACGCCACCCGGGCCCCCACCAGGCGGGCCGCCTCGGCCACGTGCCGGGTCGCCAGGGCGTTGGCCTGGTAGGCCCGGCCGGGGTCGAGCTGGCAGCCGTCCACGTCGGTGTAGGCGGCAGCGTGGACCACCACCTCGGGCTGGGCCGCACCAATCAACTGCAGGACCTGCTCACGGTCGGCCACGTCGAGCACGGCCCGGTCGCAGGCCACAACCGTCCACGCCGCCTCGCCCTCAAAGGCCTCGACCAGCTCGCGGCCCACCTGGCCGGCGGCCCCCGTGATCAGGACGCGGCGGGATCGGCCCACGCCGTCGTCTCCTGGACGGGGGCCCGGCCCTTCAACGGCTCCCACCAGGACCGGTGGGCGGCGTACCAGGCGACTGTCTCGGCCAGTCCGGAGTCGAAGGGGATCTCCGGGGCCCACCCCAGGTGCCGCTTGATCTTGGACGAGTCGAGCAGGTAGCGGCGGTCGTGGCCGGGCCGGTCGGGCACGATCGTCTTCAGGGTCGCGGGCTTGCCCAGCGCCCCCAGCACGACGTCGGCGATCTCGGCAATGCTGCGCTCCACGCCCGTCCCCACGTGGTAGGTCTCGCCCACCTGGCCCCGTTGCAGCACGGCCTCGACGGCCCGGCAGTGGTCGAGCACGTGGATCCACTCCCGGCGGTTGTGCACCGACTCGTAGAGCGGCAGGGGCTGGTCGTCTAGGGCCTGGGCCACGAACAGGGGGATGACCTTCTCGGGGAACTGGTAGGGCCCGTAGTTGTTGCAGCAGTTGGTGATGGTGACCGGCAGCTCGTAGGTCTCGGCGTAGGCCCGCACGGCGTGGTCGGCTCCCGCCTTTGAGGCGTTGTACGGCGTGCGGGGCCGGTAGGGCGTGTCCTCGTGGAACGACTCGTCGGAGTCGAGGGCGAGGTCGCCGTACACCTCGCACGTCGAGATGTGGTGGAACCGGGTGATGCCGGCCCGGCGGGACGCTTCCAGCATGGACTGGGTGCCGATCACGTTGGTGCGGAAGAACCGGCCCGGGTCGAGCACGGCCAGGCTGTTGTGGGATTCGGCCGCGAAGTGCACGACCACGTCCACGTCGTGGTCCCGCAGGGCCTTCTCGGCCGCGTCCGTGTCGCAGATGTCGGCCACGACCAGCGGGACGCGGTCCCCCAGTCCGTCGAGATTGGCGGGATTCCCGGCGTAGGTGAGGACGTCGTAGGCGACGAGCCCGTCCGACGGGTGGGCCTCAGCCCAGTACCGCACAAAGTTCGACCCGATGAAGCCGGCACCGCCAGTGACCAGGACGTTCATGCCTGCCAGCCCTCAGACAAGGTCGACGTGGGAGTGGTCGCCGAGGATCAGGCGGTGGGCCTGGGGACGCGACCGCGAGCGGCAGACCTCGACCTGCTTGCCAATCAGCGAGTCCTCGATGCGGGCCATGTCGACGATCCTCGACTGCTCGAGCACGATCGAGTGCTCGACCTCGGACCGCAGGATCTCGCAGTTGTAGTAGATCGACGTGAACGGCCCGATGAAGCTCTCCACGATGCGGGTGCCCTCGCCGATGATGGCCGGCCCCCGGATGATCGACCGGGTGACCTCGGCGCCCGACTGCACGACGACCCGCCCGACGATGCGGGACTCGGCGTCGACCTTGCCCTCGATCCCGGGCTCGAGTGATTCCAGCACGAGCCGGTTGCCCTCGAGCAGGGCGTCGACCTGGCCCGTGTCCTTCCAGTAGCCGGCCACGACCTGGCTGCGCACCGGGTGGTCGTGGTCGATGAGCCACTGGATGGCGTCGGTGATCTCCAGCTCGTCCCGCCACGACGGCTGGATGGCCCGCACCGCCTCGTGGATCGTCGGGTCGAAGAGGTAGACGCCCACCAGGGCCAGGTCGGTCGGGGGCGACGTCGGCTTCTCGATGAGCCGCACCACGGCGCCTTCGGCGTCAAGCTCGGCCACGCCGAAGTTCTGGGGGTCCGGCACCCGCACGAGCAGGATGCGGGCCGCAGGCCGTTCCTCTTGGAACAGGCGGACGAACTCGGTCACGCCCTCGCCCAGCAGGTTGTCGCCCAGGTACATCACGAAGTCGTCGTCGCCCAGGAACTCCCGGGCGATCAGCACGCAGTGGGCCAGGCCGCGGGGCTGGTCCTGGGGCAGGTAGGTGACGTTGATGCCCCACCGCTCGCCGTTGCCCACGGCCGCCCGCACCTCCTCGGCGGTGTCGCCCACGATGATGCCCACGTCCACGATGCCGGCCGCAGCGATGGCTTCCAGGGCGTAGAACAGGATCGGCTTGTTGGCCACCGGCACCAGCTGCTTGGCGCTGGTGTGGGTGATGGGCCGGAGCCGGGTCCCCGCTCCGCCCGCGGGGATGAGCGCCTTCACGTGGCCATGCCGGTCGCGGTCAGCACGCCGGAGACTTGGACCCGCGGGCTTCGGGCGTCGGGGTCTGGGGAGCCAGGGTGGTGCCGGGGCTGGCGTCGGGGCCGGCGGGGGCGGGCCGCACCCCGGCGTAGTCGGCGCCCACGATCAGGGCCAGGTCGACGGTGCCGAGGGTGGAGTCCTCCTCGAGGATGGCGCCGGCGGCGAGGTAGCTCTGCACGAGCTTGGCCTTGTCCTCCTTGCCCGGCGCGTACCGCACGGCCGTCTTGTCATACGTGAACGCGTCGGCGTCGCCGGGCGTGCCCGGAACGGCGAAGCCGGCGTTCTGGAGGGCGAAGGCGACGGTGGACGCCGCCCCGGTGCCGCCGAACCCGTTGAGGACCCGGACCGACACGTCACCGGGCCGGATGGCGCTGGGCGCGAGCGGGGCCCTGCCGTTGATCTTGTCGATCAGGGGCTGGGCCTCGGTCTGAAGGAGGAGCTGGACGTCGGCGCCGCCGGGGGTGATCCACCGCTCGGTCGGCAGCGTTTGCATGTCCACCGAGTCGGGGTCGAGCGACCGGAACCGCCGGGCCAGGTTGACGATGTCCTTGGTCGACATGGCCGAGTCGATGGTGAGGTTGTTCACCCCGATGCTGATGAGCCGGTTGAGGGTCAGCGGGTTGCTCAGGCCCGAGGAGAGGGCCTTGCGCATCATGCGGCGGACGAAGTCCTGCTGGCGCTGGATGCGGCCCAGGTCGGACGAGGCGTCGGTGTTCCAGTAGCCCGCCTCGTAGGACATGTAGTGGCGGCTGCGGACGTAGGCGAGGGCCTGGTACCCATCCAGCGTCACGCAGCCCGCCTCGGGCAGGTCGAGGCCGCTGTAGTCGTCCCTGGCGGGCGCCTCCAGGTAGACCTTCAGGCCGCCGACGGTGTCGACGATGTTCTTGAACCCTTCGAGATCGACCTCGACGTAGTGGTTGATCGCGATGCCCAGGCTTTGCTGGATCGTGTCGATGAGGAGTTGGGGACCGCCGATGGCGAAGGCCGAGTTGATCCGGTCCTTGCTGCCGCTCACCGTGATCCACAGGTCGCGGGGGATGGACAGGATGGCGGCCTGGCCCTGCTGGGGGTCGATGTGCAGGATCATCATCGTGTCGCTCAGGCCGTCGCGGTCGCCCACGGACTCGCTGCCGGTGATGATCTTGAGGTTCTCGGAGATGTTGGACCGGGTGTCGGACCCGACCAGCAGCACGTTCATGACGCTGCCGGGCAGGTCGTCGGCCAGGGTGGGGATGTCGACCCGGCGGATGTCGGCCAGCTTGTTGCGCAGGTAGACGTAGCCGAGCCCGGTCACGACGACGGCCATGGCCAGCAGGGCGATCAGGGTGTTGAGCAGCCACGTCAGCCAGCGCGGGCGCTTGCGGTGGCGCGAGCGCGTCGGCGGCCGCGGCTCGGGCCGCCTGACGACGTCGGTGGGCGCGGCCATCCCCCTCAGGCTAGTCGTGGCGGCTTCTACCGCCGGGCCGCCCCCTACGCTGATGGGGTGAAATCACGCCCCGATCTGGCCCTGGTCGGGGGCTGGCTCTGCGAGGGTCTGGAGGAGCTGACCGCCGATCTCGCGGCCCTCGACGGGCGGGGTCGGTGGGTGGTCGTTCTCCCCTTCGAGGGGGCGGCGGTGTGTGCGCGGTTCGCCCGTTGGGAGCTGGCTGGGAGGCTGCCGGCAGGTCGGGCGGGGGCGGCGCTCCCTGTGCCGCTGGGCGGGTGGCGGACGAGCCTCGACCGGGCCGCCTTCGGCAAGGGGGTGGATGCGATACGGGAGGCGATCGCGGCCGGCGACGTGTACCAGGTGAACCTCTGCCGCCGGCTGTCCGCCGACCTGCCTGCCGGCTTCGATCTGGTCCGGTTCGGGGAGGCGTTGCTGGCTGCTCACCCGGCCCCACACGCCGCCGTGGTGAGCCTGCCGTCGGCCGGCGTGCTGGTGGCGTCGGCCTCGCCGGAACGGTTCCTGCGGCGGGACGGCGACGTCGTCGAGTCCCGGCCCATCAAGGGGACGGCCGCCTCGACCGACGGGTTCACGGCCAAGGACCGGGCCGAGAACGTGATGATCGTCGACCTCGTCCGCAACGACCTTGGCCGGGTGTGCGAGTACGGATCGGTGGTTGTTTCGGGCCTCTGCGAGGTGGAGGCCCACCCCGGGCTGTTCCACTTGGTGAGCACGGTGCGGGGCCGGCTGCGGGCGGGTGTGGGGTGGCCGGAACTGCTGGAGGCGGCGTTCCCGCCTGGCTCGGTCACGGGCGCCCCCAAGCTGGCTGCACTCGATGTGCTCGCCCACCTGGAACCGGTGTCGCGGTCGGTCTACTGCGGCACCGTCGGGTGGGTGGACGCCGACCGGGGCGTGGGCGACCTCAATGTGGCCATCCGGACCTTCTGGGTCGAGGACGGGTGCCTCAACCTGGGCGTGGGCGGCGGCATCACGTGGGGCTCGACGGCCGAGGGCGAGTGGCAGGAGACGGAACTGAAGGCCCGCCGCCTCCTGGGCGCGGCGGCCGGGGCCTGAGGTGCCGAACGTCCTCTGGCTGAACGGCCGGCTGGTGGCCGTCGAGGAGGCCAGCATCTCGCCCTTCGACCACGGCCTGCTGACCGGGGACGGCGTGTTCGAGACGCTGCGCGTGTACGGCGGCGTTGCTTTCGCGGCCCGCCGGCACCTGGGACGGCTGGCCCGATCGGTGTCGATCCTGGGCCTGCCCATGCCCGACCCGGCCGTGCTGATTGAGGCCATGGCGGCCGTGGCGGCGGCAAACGGCCTGGGTGACGGCCGGCTGCGCATCACCGTGACGGGCGGCGTGTCCCCGCTGGGGTCGGGCCGGGGCTCGGGGCCGCCGACCGTGCTGGTGGCCGCCGGCCCGCTGGCTCAGTGGGCCCCGGCCACGGACGTGGTGGTCGTCCCCTGGCCCCGCAACGAACGCGGTGCCCTGGCCGGTGCCAAGACCATCTCCTATGGGGAGAACGTGGTGGCGCTGGCGTTCGCCCACGAGCGGGGCGCCGACGAGGCGGTGTTCGCCAACACGGCCGGCAACCTGTGCGAGGGGACGGGCACGAACGTGTTCGTGACCGTGGACGGCCAGCTGATCACGCCGCCCTTGTCGGCTGGCTGCCTCGCGGGCGTGACCCGGGATCTGCTCACCGAGCTGGTCGACGTGGTCGAGAAGGACGTCCCGGTGGAGGCCCTGGCCGAGGCCGACGAGGCGTTCCTCACGTCGAGCACCCGGGAGGTCCAGCCCATCGCCACGGTGGACGGCCGGCGGCTGGCGGCTGCTCCCGGTCCCCTGACGGTAGGCGCGGCCGAGGCTTACCGGGCGCTGGTGGCCCGCACGTTGGACCCGTGAGCTAGGGACTCTGGTGCAGGAGCCACGTCCGCCGGCCGACCAGGGCTTGGGCGTGGTGGCGGAGGAGGACGGCCGGGAGCCCCGTGGTGCCCGGCGCCACCGCCACCTGTTCGAGGGCGAGGGGCCACGCCTCGTCGAACGTGGTGGGCGGCCGCGCCACGGCGAACTGGAGCGCCGTCCCCCAGTTGGCGACCAGCTCTGCCCCGAAGCGCTCGTGCCACGAGCGCACGACGGCGATCAGCCGCCCCACCGACCCGAGCGCCCCACCGCTGGGGTGCAGGTCGAAGTGGACGAGCGTGTCCCACCCGTTGGCCACCGGCAGGAGGAGCACGGCGGGAGGCCCCGGTGGGTCGGGCCAGTTGAGGTGGTCGCCGCCGACCGGTGCCGAGGCCGCATCGTCCTCCGGTTCGGCGCCGTCGCGAGCGAGGTCGGCCAGCCGCTCGACAAGGGCGGCGTCGACCGTCGGGACCGTCACCACGAACTCCGATCGTCCCAGGGTGTGGTCGCCGGTGGCGTAGCGCAGCTCGGCCTGCATCTGGAGGAGCCGGCTGCGGTCCTCGGCCAGGCGGGGCAGCCAGTCCGGGCCCGAGAAACCCTCCCACGCCCACACCACCAGCGGCCACCGGCCGGTGACGGGCAGCGCCGCACGCGCCGCCTCCCACGCCGCCAGCACCTCGTCCGAGCCGCACTCGATCCCGAACGCGATGTCGTCGGCCTGCAGCATCGGGATCTCGACCACCGGCCGTCCGCCGAGCACCGTGCCCGCCAACGCGGCGGCGACCTTCCCGGCGTCGTAGAGCATCAGGTGACGGCGGCCGCGACCACGACGAAGAGCACGGTCGCCGGGACGGTGAGCAGCGCCACCAGCCCGGCCCGGAGCGTGGTCGGCGACGGGCGCAACGCAGCCGCGGCCAGCGCCGCCGCCATGGCCGCGACAATGAGGGCGAAGAGGATGATCAGCAGGTGGTCCACAGATCGATGATCCGAGCGGCGTATCTCATCGGACGGGTCCTGACCGGCGGCGCCGCGCTGCTGCTGGTCGCGTTCCTCGTCGTCGGCGCCCTGCCCGCCCGCGGGCTGCACGAGGACGGCGGGCGGGCACACTGTGGCGCCGTGTTCTGGCCCGGCGAGCATTTCGGTGACGCTGCCTGCGACGGCGAAATTGCTGTCCGCATGGCCATCATGGTGTTCCTCATCCCCCTGGCCCGATGCTCAGCAGTGCGGACACGGCGCGGTGACGCAAGCCGCGTTCATCATCGGGCGCATTCTGGCCGCCGCCGCAGCGCTCCTCCTGGTTCATCACGTGCGTTCTCACGGTGGTATCGGTCGTTGATGTCCCTGATCCGGGCGGCTGTCCGGACGAGAACCCGGGCTGCGACGACTGTCGCCTCCACGATGTGTTCGAGCGGGCGTTCATCCTCGTGCATGCCTCCGTCCTCATGGGCATCGCCGGGCTCGGATTGATCTACGACGCCTACCGCAAGCTGTGAGAATGGGGCCGTGACCGCGGACGATGGCCTGCTCGAGCAGGCGCGACGAGCGAAGGCACGGATGGAAGCGGCCAGGGCCGACGCCCGTCGAGCGGAGGCCGACTACCACGAGGCCGTGCGCCGGCTGCACGAGGCGGGGGCGTCGGTGGGCGAGATGGCGGCCGGCGTGGACATCAGCGAGGACGCGGCTCGCATCATCATCGGGGCCGAACCGCTCTCCGACCTGCTCCGGTGCAGCTTCTGCTCGAAGAGCCAGACCGAGGTCCGCAAGCTCATCGCCGGGCCGGGCGTGTACATCTGCGAAGCGTGCACGGCGGCGG
>JBOGID010000439.1:0-2078 GCA_050742295.1 Acidimicrobiales bacterium
GCGGGGGCCACAGGCGGCGCCGGCCGATGAGAGCGTCCCTTGCCGGAGCGGCGCCGGAGCGGGACCGGTGGGTGATCGTCGTGCACGAGGCGGTCAAGACTTACCAGGTCGGCTCGGTGGCGGTGCACGCCCTGCGGGGCGTGTCCCTCGCCGTCGAGCGGGGCGACTGGGTGGCGATCATGGGCGCCTCAGGCAGCGGCAAGTCGACGCTCATGAACATCATCGGCTGCCTCGACGTGCCCACCACCGGGCGCTACCTCCTCGACGGCGTCGACGTGAGTGCCCTCGACGACCGCGAGCTGGCCGCGGCGCGCAACCGCAAGATCGGCTTCGTGTTCCAGAGCTTCAACCTCCTGGCCCGCACCTCCGCGCTGCGCAACGTCGAGCTTCCCCTCGCCTACGCGGGGGTGCGGGCCAGGGACCGCCGGCGCGTGGCCCGCGCCGCCCTCGACGCGGTGGGCCTTGCCGACCGCACCGACCACGTGCCCTCGGAGCTGTCGGGAGGCCAGCAGCAGCGGGTGGCCGTGGCCCGGGCCATCGTGGCCAACCCCGCCATCATCCTGGCCGACGAGCCCACCGGCAACCTCGACACCGCGTCCACGGCCGACGTGCTGGGCCTGTTCGGCCGGCTCAACGCCGAGGGCCGCAGCGTCGTGATGATCACCCACGAGGACGACGTCGCCAGCCACGCCCGGCGGGTCGTCCGCCTCCGCGACGGCATGGTTGTGGAGGACCGCCGCCAGGCCCCGGTGGGGGGGCCGCCGCCCGGCTACTCCGTGAACGGGAAGGCGCCCTCGACCGCAGAGGCGGTGCGGGCGTGAAGCTGTCCGAGAGCCTGCGGGTGGCGGTGGGGGCCATCCTGTCCAACGGGCTTCGCTCGCTGCTCACCATGCTCGGCATCCTCATCGGCGTGGGCGCGGTCATCATGCTGGTGGCGGTGGGCAACGGTTCGGGCGTCGCCGTCCAGGAGCGCATCCAGGCGCTGGGGACCAACACCCTCACGGTGAGCCGCCAGGGCGCCTTCGGCCCCGGTGCCGGGGGGCGCTCGGGCACGGGGACCTCCAGCCGGACGTCGGACCTGACCATGCGCGACGTGGCCGCCCTGGAGGACAAGGCCGCCAACCCCGACGTCAAGGCGGTGGCCCCGAGCCTCAACGCCCAGGTCACGGGCGCCTACCAGGGGTCGACCTACGCACCGTCGCAGTTCATCGGCACCACCGCCAACTACGACGACATCCGCAACTACGGCGTGGTGTCGGGCCAGTTCTTCTCTGACGACGACGTGGCCAACCACGCCCGGGTGGTGGTGCTGGGCCAGACGGTGGTGACCAACCTCTTCGGCGCCGGCGCCGACCCGGTGGGGGAGACGGTGCGGTTCGGGAGCACGAACATGCAGGTGATCGGCATGCTCGAGAAGAAGGGCTCCAACGGCTTCCAGGACCTCGACGACGTGGCCATGGCGCCCATCACCATCGTGCAGGACAGTTTCGCAGGGGCGGCCACGACGCTGTCGAGCATCACCGTCGAGGCCACCTCGGCCAAGGCGATGGCGGCGGCCGAGGCCGAGGTCACCGCCACCCTGCTGGGCACCCACCGCATCACCACCGGCGTGCCGGACTTCACCGTGCGCAACCAGGCCACCCTGCTGGCCACGTCGAACGACACGAGCCAGGTGTTCACGGTCCTGCTGGGGGCGGTGGCCGCCATCTCGCTGCTGGTCGGGGGGATCGGGGTCATGAACATCATGCTGGTCACCGTCACCGAGCGGACCCGCGAGATCGGGATCCGCAAGGCCATCGGGGCCACCCGTGCCGACGTCCTCACCCAGTTCCTGGTCGAGGCGGTGCTGCTCACGGTGCTCGGGGGCGTGTTCGGCGTGGCCGCGGGGCTGGCCGGCAGCCGGGTCGAGGTCGTCGGGGTGACGCCCGTCGTCGTGCCCTCGTCGGTGGCGGTGGCCTTCGGGGTGGCGGTGGTCGTCGGGCTGTTCTTCGGCATCTACCCGGCCAACCGGGCCGCGACCCTGCGGCCCATCGAAGCGCTTCGCTACGAGTGAGGAGAGGACCGATGCCAACACACAC
>JBOGID010000440.1:0-1899 GCA_050742295.1 Acidimicrobiales bacterium
GTCGTGGCCGACCTGTCGTTCATCTCCCTGCGGACGGTCGCCGCCAGCCTCGTGGCCCTGCTCCGCCCCGACGGGGACCTGGTCGTGCTCATCAAGCCCCAGTTCGAAGCGGGGCGGGCGGAGGCGTCGCGCGGCAAGGGCGTGATCCGCGACCCCGGGGTCTGGCGCCGGGCCATCGAGGGCGTGAAAGACGCCTTCGCCGAGGCGGGGGCCGCAATGATAGGGATCATGGTCTCGCCACTGCGGGGTGCGGATGGCAACGTCGAGTTCCTGGCCCACCTCCGGGTCGACCTCGACGACGACGACACCGATCGCGCCCCGCCGCTCGACCTCGAGGCGGTGCTGGCGCCATGAGCCGGTTCGTCCTGGTCGTGAACGGCGGGCGCGACAGGGCCGTCGAACTGGCCCGGGAGGCAGCGGGGTGGCTGACCGAACGGGGCCACGACGTCCGCCTCTCCAAGGAGGACGCGGCCGCCACCGGCCTCGACGCTCTGGGCGTCGACCCGGCCGCCCTTGGCGACGAGATCGACCTGGCCCTCGCCCTGGGCGGGGACGGCACGATCCTGCGGGCCGTCCACCTCGCCGCCGCCCACGCCATCCCCGTCCTAGGCGTGAACCTCGGCCGCCTGGCCTACCTCTCTTCCGTTGAACCCGACGACCTCTGCCGCGCGCTGCAGTGGTTCCTCGACGGCGAGTATGCGGTCGAGGAGCGCACCATGATCAGCGTCACCACCGGGGCCGGGGACACCCATCTGGCCCTCAACGAGGCGGTCGTCGAGAAGAGCTCGCCGGGGCACACCGTGCACCTGGCCGTCTCCGTCGACGGCCGCTTCTTCACCAGCCACGTGGCCGACGCCCTGATCCTGGGCACGCCCACGGGCTCGACCGCCTACTCCTTCTCGGCCGGCGGCCCCATCGTCTCGCCGAGCCACGACGCCCTGATCGTCACGCCGGTGGCGCCCCACACGCCGTTCACCCGCAGCCTGGTCCTCCACGCGGGCGAGCCCGTGCGGGCCGAGGTGCTCGACGACCGGGGCGCCGTCCTGTCCATGGACGGCCTGGAGGTGGCCCGCCTGGCCAAGGGCGAGACCGTGACGGGCCAGGTCGCCGGCACCCGGGCCCGCTTCGTCACGTTCGGCGAACGGGACTTCTACGGCGTGCTCAAGGCCAAGTTCGGACTGTCGGACCGCTGATGCTGGCCGAGTTGCACGTCCGAGACCTCGGTGTCATCGTCGACCTGACCCTGCTGTTCGGGCCAGGCATGACGGCCGTGACGGGCGAGACCGGGGCGGGAAAGACACTGGTGGTCGAGGCCATCGAGTTGCTGGTCGGTGAGCGGGCCGACGCCCTGCTGGTTCGCGCCGGGGCGGCCGAGGCCCGGGTCGAGGGCCGCTTCCTCCTCGACGGCGACGGCGAGAGCGGGGAAACGGTCGTGGCCCGGGTCGTGCCCCGCACCGGCCGCTCCCGGGCCTACATCGACGGCCGCATCGCCTCGGCCGGGGAGCTGGCCGAGCTGGGCCGGCGCCTGGTCGACCTCCACGGCCAGCACGCCCACCAGTCCCTACTGGCAACACGGGCCCAGCGGGAAGCCCTCAACCGGTTCGGCGACATCGACCTCGGGCCGCTCCATGACGCCCGCCACCGCCTGGCCACCGTCGAGGCCTCGCTCGCCGCCCTGGGCGGGGACGAGCGGGCCCGGGCCCGGGAGATCGACCTCCTGCGGTTCCAGCTGGGCGAACTGGACGCGGCCGCCATCGACGGCCCCGACGAGGACGAACGGCTGGAGGCAGAGGAGGACCTGCTGGCCGACGCCGCCGCGCACCGGGACGCGGCGTCCGCCGCCTACCGGTCCCTGGCCGGCGACGGGGCGGCCGGCGACTCGCTGGCCCAGGCCGTGGC
>JBOGID010000441.1:0-1648 GCA_050742295.1 Acidimicrobiales bacterium
CGGACGGTGATCGACCCGAACGTCTGGGTCTCCGCGCTGATCAACCCCGAAGGGGCCCCGGCGCGTGTGGCGCGGGCGGTGGCCGAGGGCAGCGTCAGCGCCGTCGTGACCGAGCACCTGCTCGACGGGCTGGCGGGGGTCCTCATGCGTCCGCGGTTCCGCCGCTGGTTCTCCGTCGCCGACGCAAGCGCGTTCGTCGAGGCGTTAGCTCGGACTCTCGAACTGGCCGTGTGCCGGCTGGCGCTGCGCTCGTCCCGCTGGCCGAGGGTGGAAACCCCTTTGTTTCCGGCCCCAACGTGGCGCGTCATGGCGAGGATAGGGCTGTATCGCTGACCGGCTGAGGGCTGATCCCTGAAGTGCTGGTCCACGGACCCGGCTGGCTGGTGGCCGTGGGCATGTGAGGCCAGCGCTCGTCAACGCTGTAATTACAGGGTTGTCGGCCGGTAGGTGTCTGGCTGTCGGCCGCCAGGTCCACCTTCGCGCCCGGCCAGCACTTTACGATGTGGTCGATGGCGTCAGCGATACGACCCTATCGAACAGGCGGCGAGTTCTTCGCCTCGCCCGAGGGTGCGGCGCACCGGCGCTACGAGGCGCTGCGGGCCTACTTCGTCGAAGGGCTCTCGGCGGCCGAGGCCGGCGCCCGCCTCGGCTACACCGAGGCGACGGTGGCGGCGATGGCCCGGGACTTCCGGGCCGGCGACCGTGACTTCTTCGTCGATCGCCGCCCGGGTCCCCGCACCGCCCCCGCCAAGGCGGCCGCTCGCGACGCCGTGGTGCGCCTGCGGGCCTTGGGGCGCTCGGTCGACGAGATCACCGAGGCGCTGGCCGCGACCGCCACCCCGCTCAACCGCACCGGCGTGTGGGAGATCTGCCGGGACGAAGGACTGGACCGGCTCCCCGCCCGGGGCCCGGCCCGACCGCCACCGCTGCGGGACCGCCAAGCGCGCACCCGCGTCATCGCCTGGCCCGAGCAGCCCGTGACCGACGAGACGTCCTATGCCGGCCTGCTGCTCCTGGCGCCTGCCCTCGTCGAGCTCGACCTCCCCGCGGCGGTGGCCGCAGCCGGCTGGCCGGGCACCCGGGAGGTGCCGGCCCTGTGCTCGGCGCTCTCGCTGCTGGCGCTCAAGCTGATCGGCCAGCGTCGCGCGTCCCACGTCGACGACGTCGCCTCCGACGCCGGCCTGGCGACCTTCGCCGGCCTGGAGTCCCTGCCCAAGGCCACGGCCCTGGGCACCTACTCCTACCGGCTGAGCCGCGCCCGCAACCAGTCGCTGCTCGCCGCCCTGGCCGCGGGCGCCCGGCGCAGCGGCCAGGCCCACGGTGGCAGCTTCGACCTGGACTTCCACGCCATCATGCACTTCGGCGAGGACGTGGCCCTCGAAAAGCATTACGTGCCAAGGCGTTCTCAGCGCACCGAGTCCCTGCTCACGTTCTTCGCCCAGGACGGCGACACCCACAACCTGGTCTACGCCAACGCCACCTGCGCCAAGGCCGGCCAGTCCGGCGAGGCGCTCGCCTTCGCCCGCCACTGGCGCCAGGTGTCGGGCGCCTACCCCGAGCTGCTGGTGTTCGACTCCAAGGTCACCACCGGCGCCGGCCTGGCCGCCCTCGACGCCGAGGGCATCACCTTCCTCACCCTGCGGGCCCG
>JBOGID010000442.1:0-2060 GCA_050742295.1 Acidimicrobiales bacterium
GCTCAAGCTCATCCAGGCCGCCGACTACGTTGTCAAGAAGGCCGAGACGGGCATCATCTACATCGACGAGATCGACAAGATCGCCCGCAAGAGCGAGAACCCGTCGATCACCCGTGATGTCTCGGGCGAGGGCGTGCAACAGGCCCTGCTGAAGATCCTGGAGGGCACGACGGCCTCGGTGCCGCCCCAGGGGGGCCGCAAGCACCCCCACCAGGAGTTCATCCAGATCGACACCACCAACATCCTGTTCATCTGCGGTGGGGCGTTTGCCGGGCTGGAGCGGATCATCGAGTCCCGCATCGGGCACAAGGGCGTCGGCTTCGGCGCCGAACTGCGCCGGTCGTCGGAACGCGACGTCGGGGCGATCCTGGCCCAGGTGCTTCCTGAAGACCTGCTGAAGTTCGGGCTGATCCCCGAGTTCGTGGGACGGCTGCCGGTCATCGGGGCGGTGTCCAACCTGGACAAGGACGCCCTGGTCCGGATCCTGATGGAGCCCAAGAACGCCCTGGTCAAGCAGTACCGGAAGTTCTTCGAGTTCGACGGCGTGGAGCTGGAGTTCTCCGATGACGCCCTGGTCACGGTGGCCGAGCAGGCGCTCCTGCGCGGCACCGGTGCCCGGGGGCTGCGGGCCATCCTCGAGGAAGTCCTGCTCAACGTCATGTACGACCTGCCGAGCCGTTCCGACATCGGCAAGTGTGTGATCGACCGCTCGGTCGTCCTCAAGAAGGTCAACCCCACCCTGGTGCCGCGAGGCGAGACCGAGCGCACGGCCAGCCCCCGCACCCGCCGCGCCGCTTCGTAGGTCGTCGGCGCCGTGCTGGTGCGCCTGGGAGGCTGGTGTCTAAGCCCTCCCTCGGCGGCCAGCCGCCCCGCTGGCGGCGGCTCTGCATCGCAAAGGTCCAGGTCAGAGGCAGGTCGGCCGCCTCGACCCGAAGGGTCGAGAGCGAAAGACACCAGCCGCCTGGGGCGGGCCGGCTGGTTGCTGGTGGCCCTCTCCGCGTGCAGCGTGTCGTTTTCGGCGGGCGGCGAGAGCCTCGACGTCGACAAGGGTGAGCAGCTGATCGAGGACCAGATCGAGGCCAACACCGGCTTCGCCGTCGAGCGGGTCGACTGCCCCGAACGCAGGATCAGCCAGGGCGACCAGTTCGAGTGCACGGCCATCATCGACGGCCAACCCCTGCGCATCCAGGTCACCCAGACCGACGACGACGGCCAGATCGAGGGCGAGCCGCTCCAGGCGGTCATCGACGTGGCCAAGGCGACGACCGTCCTCACCGACGAGATCCGGAGCCAGACAGGCGTGGCCGTCACGGTCACCTGCTCCGACAAGCGGGCGCTGGTGCAGGACGTGGGGTCCACGTTCGACTGCCAGGCCCGGCTGCCCAACGGCACCAGCCAGCGGGTCATGGTGACCGTCAAGGACGTCGAGGGGAACGTCGACTTCCGGGTCGGCTGAGGCCCCGTTTTTGCGGCGTCGCCGGACTGGATAAGTATGGGATGGGCGCGTTGCGCGCCAGAGTCGTCGCGAAACAGGGAGGATGCCCATGGGGAAGGCCGTCAAGTTCGCCGTCATCGCCGGGACCGTGGGGGGTGTCGTAGTGGTCGTCCGGTCGATGCGTGCGACCGAGGAGCCGGCCGAAGGCGGGCTGGCCAAGAAGGCGGCCACCACCGCCGCGGGCGCGGCCGTGGCCGGGGGGATCACTGGGCTGGTGCTCGACCGCCGGTCGGCCAAGAAGCTCGGGATCAAGGTCGGCCGCAAGCAGAAGAAGCTGGCCAAGGCCCTGAGGGCGGCCGCCATCCTGGAGGCCACCAAGGCCGCCGGCGAGTTCGGCCGCCGGGCCCGCAAGGCCGCCAAGAAGGCCCAGAAGGCCGCCACCAAGTCGGCCGGGAAGGCGTCGGGCCGGGCCTCCAAGGCCGCCACCAAGGCCGCGGCCAAGGCTCGTCCCCAAGTCGAGCACGCCGCCGAGGTGGCCCGCGACCGGGCCGTGAAGCTGGCCGAAGCCGCTCGTCCCCACGCCGAGCACGCTGCCGACGTGGCCCGCCAGCGGGCTTCCCACGCC
>JBOGID010000443.1:0-11477 GCA_050742295.1 Acidimicrobiales bacterium
CCGGAACGGGCCTGCCAGCAGCTCGGCGGTGCCCCGGTGCTGGCGGTCCTGGCGCCGCCGCACGGCCGTCACGAGGTGGGCCTGCACGGCCAGTTGGGCCACCGCTCCGGTGGCGGCGAGGCCCATCAACGCCGCGATCCACGACGGCGACAGGCGGCTGCGGTCCAGGCACAGGAGGGCGGCCAGCGGGCCGGTCGCCAGGGCGGTGGCGAAGAAGGCCACGGGCGTGCGGGCCGAGTCCCAGACGGGCCGGGCGGGGACGAGGTAGAGGCGGGCGCTGGCGTAGACGCCGGCCACGCCGGCCACGAAGGCTGCGACACCAAGCGCCGGCCCGGGGAGGGCGTCGACCCGCCAGGACGCGGCGTAGGCGAACGACAGGGCCGAGAACAGGCCGAACAGGGCCACCTCCCGGCTCAGCCAGGACGTGCGTAGGTTGCGCAGCGCCTTGAGGGCCCGCGTGGGACGGCCCAGGTGGAACAGCGACGCGCCCAGGGCGAGGGCGCCGGCCAGGAACGCGGCAGTCGCGGCGCCTCCGAGGCGGCCCCGCCCGGTCCCGCCCACCTCGAGCAGGACGGTAGCCGCCACCAGTCCCAACGACAGTTGGGTCAGGAGCGTGAGCACGACCAGCGGCCAGTGCGGCTGTTCGGGCTGGACGGGCCGCTCGTTGGCAGTGGAGATGTCCTCCGGCAGGTCGAGGGGCAGCAGGATGCGGGTCGTCGACAACGTGATGGCGGCGGGGGGCAGCCCGGGGGCGTCGGCCTCGGCGTGGTCGGCCCGCCAGGCGGCGACGTTGACGGGCTCGATGCCGATGGCCCGGGTGGGGCACGACTGCACACAGGCCGGCTTCTGGCCGGCGTCGATGCGGGGCCGGCACAGGTCGCATTTCGAAACGACCTTGCGCACAGGGTTGAAGACGGGCACCTCGTAGGGGCAGTTCCAGATGCAGTACTGGCAGCCGATGCAGTCGTCCTCATGGTTGACGACGAGGCCGTTGCCCAGCTTCTCGTAGGCCTTCGACGGGCAGCCCGACAGGCACGTGGGCTCCACGCAGTGGTTGCAGGCCATCGACAGGCTGAAGCGGCGGGTGTCGGGGAAGGCGCCACCCTCCAGCTCCCCGACCCGGCGCCACGCCTGGTCGACGGGAAGGTTGTTCTGCTCGGCGCACGCCACCTCGCAGGAGTGACAGCCCACGCACGCGTCCATGGCGAACGTGAACCGGTACTGCTCGCCGTCTTGGAGGGGCAGCAACGCCGGCGGGGCGGTGGCCGTCACCTGGGTGCGGCCACCTGTACCCGGCCGTCCACCACCCGCACCTCATAGGTCGGGATGACGACCGTCGGGTCGTCCAGGCACTCGCCGGTGCGCAGGTCGAAGTTGTGCTTGTAGATGGGCGACGCGACCTTGAGCCGGTCGCGGCGCGTTCCCACGATGCCGCGCGACAGCACGAAGGCGCTGCTGTACGGGTCAAAGTTGGAGAGGGCGAACAGGTCGTCGTCGACCCGGAAGATGGCCACCTGGTGGCCGGCGACCAGGGCGCACACGCCCCGGTCGGGGACGACGAGCTCGAACGCGCACACGTCGACCCAGGTCTGGGTGGCGTGGGAGCCCGTCACCAGCGTCACCGTGCCCCTCCGGGGACGAGCACCAGGGGGTCGGGCTTCTCGTCGTTGTAGGCGGGCCGGGGCTGGCCCCGTTCGGTGACGAACACGACGTTGGGGTCGGGCTCGTCGGAGTTCACGAACGTGCGGAACCGGGCCATGCGGGCCGGGTCCTCCACCGTCGCCTTCCACTCGCACTCGTACGACTCGACGTGGCGGGCCATCTCCGCCTCCAGCTCCTCGGCGATGCCGAGCACGTCGTCGATGACGACCTTGCGCAGGTAGTCGATGCCGCCGTCCAGCTTGTTGAACCAGACCGACGTGCGCTCCAGGCGGTCGGCGGTGCGGATGTAGAACATAAGGAACCGGTCCAGGTAGCGGAACACCGTGTCCCGGTCGAGGTCGACGGCCAGCAGGACGGCGTGCTGGGGCCGCATGCCGCCGTTGCCGCACACGTAGACGTTCCAGCCCTTCTCGGTGGCGATGACGCCGAAGTCCTTGCCCTGGGCCTCGGCGCACTCCCGTGAGCAGCCCGAGACGGCGGCCTTGATCTTGTGGGGCGCCCGCAGCCCCCGGTACCGCAGCTCCAGGTCGATGGCCATCGTGGTGGAGTCCTGGACGCCGAACCGGCACCACGTGCGCCCCACGCACGACTTCACCGTGCGCAGGGCCTTGCCGTAGGCGTGGCCCGACTCCATGCCCACGTCGATGAGCCGCTGCCAGATGTGGGGGAGCTGGTCGACCCGGGCGCCGAACAGGTCGATGCGCTGGCCGCCGGTGATCTTGGTGTAGAGGCCGAACTCCTTGGCGATCTGGCCCATGGCGATGAGCTGGTCGGGCGTGATCTCGCCGCCCGGCACGCGGGGGACAACCGAGTACGTGCCGTCCCGCTGGAGGTTGGCCAGGAAGTGGTCGTTGGTGTCCTGGATGGCAGCCTGCTCGCCGTCGAGGATGTGGCCGTTGGACAGCGACGCCAGCATCGACGCCACCGCCGGCTTGCAGATCTCGCACCCCTTGCCCGTGCCGTGGCCGTGGAGGACCTCGCTGAACGACGACAGCCGCTGCACCCGCACGAGGTCGAACAGCTCCTGGCGCGAATAGGCGAAGTGCTCGCACAGGTTGTTGCTGACCTCGACGCCGGCCTTCTTCAGCTCGAACCTGAGAAGTTCGGTCACGAGGGGGACGCAGCCGCCGCAGCCGGTCCCGGCCTTGGTGCACGCCTTGATGGTGCCGACGTCGGTCGAGCCGGAGGCGATGGCGGTGCAGACCTCGCCCTTGGTCACGTTGTTGCACGAGCAGACCGTCGCCTGAGGCGCCAGGCCGCCCACGCCCATGGTGGCCGACGTGTCGCCATTGGCGGCCGACGCCGGGAAGATGAGCGCCTCGGGGTGGTCGGGCGTGGGCATGTCGCCCCGCGCCATCTGCACGAGCGTCTGGTAGGTCGAGGCGTCCCCCACCAGGATCCCCCCGATGACGTTGCGGCGCGCCCGGCCGGCGGGCGGGCCGAGGACGAGCTTCTTGTAGACGTTGGCCACGGGGTCGGAGAAGGTGATCGCCTCCGAGCCGGGCGTGGTGGCGAAGGCGTCGCCGAAGCTGGCCACGTCGATGCCGAGCAGCTTGAGCTTGGTCGAGAGGTCGGCACCGGCGAACACGGCGTCGCCGCCCAGGATGCGGCTGGCCACCACCCGGGCCATCTGGTAGCCGG
Source organism: Acidimicrobiales bacterium (assembly GCA_050742295.1). GTDB lineage: Bacteria > Actinomycetota > Acidimicrobiia > Acidimicrobiales > AC-14 > JAHFUQ01. The sequence continues at coordinate 3,304 of JBOGID010000443.1, forward strand.
GGGAGACGAGGCCCCAGATGCGTCCCTCGGCCACGGCGCACTCGCCGATGGCGAACACGTCGGGGCCCGAGGTCCGGCACGCCTCGTCGACGAGAACGCCGCCCCGTTCGCCCATGGCGAGGCCGGCAGCGCGGGCCAGCTCGTCCCGGGGGCGGATGCCGGCCGAGAACACGACCAGATCGGCGGGGAGGTCGTCGCCCTCCTTGAACCGCAGGCCGGTGACCCGGCCGTCGGGCCCGGTGAGGACCTCCGCCGCCGCCATCGAGGTGTGGACGCTGACCCCGAGCTCCTCGATGCGGCGGCGGAGGGCGGAGCCACCCCCGTCGTCGACCTGGACGCCCATCAGGCGGGGCAGGAACTCGACGACGTGTGTCTCCAGACCCAGGCTGAGCAGCGCATTTGCCGCTTCCAGGCCGAGGAGGCCGCCGCCGACGACGGCCCCCACCTTCACATCGGCGGCGTAGTCGCGGATGGCTTCCAGGTCGTCGAGGGTGCGGTACACGAAGGCGCCCGGCGCGTCCTTGCCCGGGACGGGCGGGACGAACGGGTACGACCCGGTGGCCAGGACCAGGACGTCGTAGTTGACGCGCCGGCCGGCTGTGGACACGACCTCGTGGGCGGCCGGGTCGATGGTGGCGACGGCTTCGCCGAGGTGGACCTCGAGGCCCGTCTGGTCGAAGAAGCCGGGGGCGACGAGGGACAGTTCCTCGGCCGAGGTCCCCGAGAAGAACGAGCTGAGCGCCACCCGGTCGTAGGCGGGGCGGGGTTCCTCGCAGAAGGTCACGATGTCCCACTCGGCGGTGGCGCCCCGTTCGACGAGGATCTCGACCAGCTTGTGGCCCACCATGCCGTTGCCGGCGACGACGAGCGTTCGGCGTACGGACGCGGACAGGTCCAGCTCCATCGGACGAGTGTCCCCGGGGCGTGTGTTCCGGGAGTTGCTGCCTGGTGAACGCCCCGAGTCAGACCGCTCACCGCGGCCGTGGCGGCGGTGTGAGGTCAGACCAGGGTCAGGTTGTGTTCCCGCGGGGGATACACGGGCCATACCGCTCGTTCACGAAGTGCGGGGACAATCCGTGTCACGATGTCACTCCGTCCCCTCGACGGGTTCGTGGTCGGGATCACGGCCGACCGGCGGTGGGAGGAGCAGGCCGAGCTCCTCGCACGCCGGGGGGCGGCCGTCCTGCACGGGCCCACCATCACCACGCAGTACCTCGCGTCCGACGAGGACCTGCGCCGGGCGACGCGCGCCGTGATCGCGGCCAGGCCGGACTACCTGGTGGCGACGACGGGCATCGGGATGCGGGCATGGATGGAGGCGGCGGCCGTGTGGGGGTTGGGGGAGGACCTGGTCGGGGTGCTGTCGGCGGCACGGGTGGTGGCCCGGGGGCCGAAGGCGGCGGCGGCCGTGCAGGCGGGTGGCGTGGAGGTGTGGGCCCGTTCATCGACCGAGCAGATGGGCGCCCTGGTGGACCTGATGCTGGAGGAACCGCTGGCGGGGCGGACGGTCGCCGTGCAGGAGTACGGCATGCCCAACCCCGAACCGTCGTCGGCGCTGCGGGGTGCGGGGGCGGCGGTGATCGAGGTGCCGGTGTACCGGTGGCGGGTGCCGGAGGACCCGGCGCCCGTCCTGCGCCTGGCCGAGGCGGCGTGCGGGGGCCGGGTGGACGCCATCACGTTCACCAGCGCGCCGGCCGTGCACAACCTGTTCGCCATCGCCGCCGAGCACGGCCTGGCCGACGAGCTCCGGGCCGCCTGCAACGGCGGCGTGGTCGCCGCCTGCGTCGGCCCCGTGTGCGCCGAGGGGGCACGCCAGGAGGGCATCGAGGAGCCGCTGGCGCCCTCGGTGGGCCGGCTCGGCCTGCTGGTACGGGCCCTCAGCGAGCACCTGGGCCAGCGCCGCCGCGTGCTGGGGCTGGCGGGGGCCGACGTGGTGGTGCAGGGCTCGGCGCTCTCGGTCGACGGCGAGCGGGTGGAGCTGACACGGCGCGAGCGGGGGCTGTTGGAGGCGCTGGTGGCGGCTCGGGGCGCGGTCGTGTCCCGTGGCGCGCTGCTGGCCCAGGTCTGGGGCTCGCCCGACGTCGACGCCCACGTGCTGGAGGTGACCGTGTGCCGTCTCCGGCGCCGTCTCGGCCCGTGCGGGGCGGCGCTGCAGGCCACGCCGGGGCGGGGGTACCGGCTCGAGCAGGACGAGATGGGCCAGCCCGCCGCCACCGGCACCTGAACGGCTGCCGCCACCGGCACCTGAACGGCTGGCGGAGCCGGCCGGTAGAGCACCGGCCGGGAGAGCACCGGCCGGGAGAGCACCGGCCGGTAGAGTGCGGTCGTGGCGCAGCGGGTGGCCGAGTTCATGATGCGCTCGCGCCGGTTCGGGCCCAAGATCATCTTCCGGGTCGACCTGCACGGCATCTCGACTTTCGGCCCCGGCGACCAGCGCATAGCCATCCGCTGGGAGTGGGTCGAGGATATCGAGGTGCAGGGCGGCGGCGTCGACGTGCGGTCCGCGACCGAGCACGTCCTGCTGCCGTCGGGGGCGTTCGGGTTCGAGCCCCAGGCCTTGGCCGACCGGCTCCAGGAAGCCCGTTCCATCGTCCGCCGTCCCGAGATCATCGGGGAGTTGGCGGCGCGCTGACCGTCGGGTTGGCGCCCGGCCACCATGTCGGGGATAGTTCGACGATGCTCCGGCGCTCGCCCGTCACGTCCGGCGCCGGGACAGAGACGGTCGAACGGCAGCGGCCGCCCCCGCTGCCGCAGCCAGAGCCGCGCCCGTCGGTGAACCTGCCCCGCAAGGCGTGGGTGGCGATCTGTGTGCTCGGCCTGTTCGTGGCCGTGACCTTCTCGGTCCTCCCCGTGGGCGCCCGCTTCGGCGACGACCCGCTGCTCCGGCTGCGGGACCTCAACCCCGAGCTGTCACCGCCGTCGCCCACGGCCGTGTGCGGCGCCGCCCTCCGCAGCCTCGACGTCCAGCCCGAGGACACCAGCCTATTCGCCGTGGCCAAGGCCCACGCCTGCGAACGGGCCGCCCAACGCCGAGTGGCCGGTTCCATCGCCGCCGGCGCCATCCTCGTCATGATCGGCCTCCTCGGCATGCGGGGCGGGATCCCGTCGATTCTGTCCGGCCTGCGCCCGACCTGATCGGCAGGGAGACCGCCGAAGACGGGGCGCGAGCGGTATTCTCGGCCTTGAGGGCACCTTGGGCGACCTACTGAAACCGGGAAGTCAGGATCACGCCGTTGACGGCGTAAGGGCCCCGAGCCTGACGGGTTCCTCGCTGGTCGTCCTCGACAAGGTCAACAAGCGCTTCGGCGACCTGCACGCCCTCATCGACATCGACTTGGCGGTCGAGCGGGGCGAGGTCCTGGTCGTCGTAGGGCCGTCGGGGTCGGGCAAGTCCACCTTGTGCCGGACGATCAACCGCCTGGAGCCGATCGACAGCGGCACGATCACCATCGACGGCCAGCCTTTGCCCGAGGAGGGCAAGGCCCTGGCCAAGCTGCGGGCCGACGTCGGCATGGTATTCCAGTCCTTCAACCTGTTCGCCCACAAGACCGTCCTGCAGAACGTCACCCTCGGCCCCATCAAGGTGCGCAAGCTGTCCAAGGACGAGGCACGCGGCCGGGCCATGAAGCTCCTCGAACGGGTGGGCATCGCCGAGAAGGCCAACCGCTACCCGGCCGAGCTGTCGGGGGGCCAGCAGCAAAGGGCCGCCATCGCCCGGTCGCTGGCCATGGGCCCCAAGCTCATGCTGTTCGACGAGCCCACGTCGGCGCTCGACCCCGAGATGATCAAAGAAGTCCTCGACGTCATGGTGGAGCTGGCCCGGGACGGCACGACCATGGTCGTCGTCAGCCACGAGATGGGGTTCGCCCGCCAGGCGGCTCGCCGCGTGGCGTTCATGGACGGCGGGCGCATCGTCGAGCTGTCTTCGCCCGAGCAGTTCTTCGACCGACCCGACACCGAGCGGGCCCGGAACTTCCTGTCCAAGATCCTTGCGCATTAGGAGGAATGAGAGATGGTGAAGCAGTACAGCCCGCAGAGTCGACGATGGGCTCTGATCCCCCTGCTCCTCACGCTGTCGCTGGTGGCCGCCGCCTGCGGCGACGACAGCGAGGAGAGCGACGACACGACCCCTACGCCGACCACGACGGCCACGACCCGTCCCCAGTTCGCGGCAGGAACGACGATGGCCACGCTCCAGGCCAACGGCAAGGTCGTGGTCGGGACCAAGTTCGACCAGCCCGGCCTCGGCCAGAAGAACCCGGTGAGCGGCAAGGTCGAAGGGTTCGACGTCGAGGTGGCCAAGCTCATAGCCCTCGGCCTGTTCGGCGGCTCGCTGAACGACATCGAGAGCAAGATCGAGTTCAAGGAGTCGACCACACCCAACCGTGAGGCGTTCATCCAGAACGGCACGGTCGACATCGTGGTGGCGACCTACACGATCAACGACGCCCGCAAGCAGCAGATCGACTTCGGCGGGCCGTACTACATCGCCGGCCAGGACATCATGGTCAAGACCAACGACAACACGATCAGGGGCGTCAACGACCTCAACGGCAAGAAGACGTGCTCGGTGCGCAACTCCACGCCGGCCGCCAACGTACAGCGCCTGGCGCCTCAGGCCGACCTGACCCTGTTCGACCAGTACTCGGACTGCGTCCAGGCCCTCCGCGACGGCCGGGTGCAGTCGGTGACCACCGACAACTCGATCCTGCTCGGCTTCGTGGCCGGGGCCCCGACCGAGTTCAAGATCGTCGGCAACAAGTTCACCGACGAGCCCTACGGCATCGGCCTCAAGAAGGCGGACACCGCCTTCCGGACGTTCATCAACGACCGCCTGGAGCAGATGTACGCCAACGGCCAGTGGGCGAAGGCCTTCGGCGACACCCTCGGCAAGCTCGGGATCCCCGTCCCGACGCCCCCGCCTGTGAACCGTTATACGTGAGCCGAGCCGGCTGGTAGACGGCCTCGATGGAGGTCGTCACTGACAACCTCGACGTCTTCCTGGAGGGGATGCGGCGGACGGTCGAGCTGAGCGTGCTGTCGTTCGCCATCGCGCTCGTGCTCGGCACGTTCGTCGCAGGCTTCCGGGTCAGCCCCGTGCCACCGCTGCGGTGGGCGTCGGCGACCTACATCGAGCTGGTGCGCAACACGCCCCTGCTGGTGCTGATGTTCATCTTCTTCTTCGCCTTCCCGAGCATCGGCATCAGGTACTCGGCGTTCACGTCGGCGATCATCGTGCTGTCCGCCTACACGGGGACGTTCGTGGCCGAGACGGTGCGGTCGGGCATCAACGCCGTCTCCAAGGGCCAGGCCGAGGCGGCCCGGTCGGTGGGCCTGACGTTCCCGCAGGTCCTGCGCATCGTCGTGCTGCCCCAGGCCTTGCGGACGGTCGTGGCCCCCCTCGGCGGGATCTTCATCGCCCTGCTCAAGAACTCGTCGCTGGCGGTGGTCATCGGCGTGCAGGATCTGACCGCTGCCGCCGAGCGGGTGGGCACGGAGACGGCCCGGTTCATCCCCGCCTTCCTCGGTGCCGCCGTCGCCTACCTGGCCCTGACCGTGCCGTCGGGCTTCGCCGTCGGCTGGATCGAACGCAAGGTGGCGATCAAGCGGTGACGCCATGACCGCGCCTTTCCTCGCCGACGCCCTCGGCCCCCGTGGCCGCCGGAACACCCGGATCGCGACCGCTGTCAGCACGCTGATCATCGCCGGGCTGATCGCCGTCGCCATCTCCCGGCTGGCCGACAAGGGCCAGCTCGACGCGGCCAAGTGGGAGCCGTTCACGCAGTGGGCGGTGTGGAGGTTCCTGCTCCGCGGCCTGCGCACCACCGTCGAGGCGGCTCTGGCGGCCATGGGCGGGGCCATGGTCATCGGGGCGCTGATGGCCCTCGCCCGGCTCTCGCGCACCCGCGCCCTGCGCTGGCTGGCGACCTTCTACGTGGAGTTCTTCCGGGGCGTGCCGCTGGTTCTGCTGATCTTCTTCGCCGCCTTCGGCCTGCCCCGCTACGGGCTGCGCTGGTCCCTGTTCGCCTACCTGGTCCTGGGCCTGACGATCTACAACGGGGCCGTTCTGGGCGAGATCTTCCGGGCCGGCATCTTGTCGCTGGACCGGGGTCAGACGGAGGCGGCGTACTCGATCGGCCTCGGCTACTGGCCCACGATGCTGCTCGTCGTCATCCCCCAGGCCGCCCGGCGCATGATCCCGGCCATCGTCAGCCAGCTCGTGACCCTGCTGAAGGACACGTCCCTGGGCTCGGCCATCGCGCTGGAGGAGGTGCTGCGGCGCGGCCGCATCAATGGCGAGTTCTTCCAGAACCCGCTCCAGTCGCTGTTCGTCGTGGCGAGCATCTACATCGTCGTGAACTTCACCCTCAGCCGCATCGCCCGCCGGTTGGAGGTGCGCCAGCGCCGCCGCTACGGCGCCGGCGAGATCGCCGTGGGCGGCATCGAGGACCTGGCGGTCCTGCAGGCCACGGACCCGCTGGCACCCCAGAACGTCGCCGCCGTGTCGAACTGAGCCCGCCGCCGGTCCCCCTCGACGACCCGGCCGACCCCCGCCTGGCCGACTTCGACGGGCTGCGCGACAACTGGCGGGGCGCGCCCGGCGACTGGTTCGTGGTCGAGGGGCCGCTGGCCATCCGCCACCTCCTGGCCTCGCCGTTCCCGGTCCGGTCGCTGCTGGTGACCGACCGGGGCTGGCAGGACCTCGCCCCCGACCTGGCGGGCGTCGATGCGCCGGCGTACCTCGTGACGCAACCGCAAATGGAACGGATCTGCGGGTTCGACTTCCACCGCGGCGCACTTGCCTCGGCCGACCGGCTGCCACCGGCCGACCCGCTGGCGGTGGCGGCGCAGGCCGACGTCCTGTTGGTCGTCGAGGGCGTGAACGACTACGAGAACCTGGGCGCCCTCTTCCGCAACGCCGCCGCCTTCGGCGCGGGCGCCGTCGTCCTCGACCCGACCACCTGTGACCCGCTCTACCGCCGGGTGATCCGGGTCTCGGTGGGCCACGCCCTGCGGGTGCCGTTCGCCCGGGTCGAGCCAGTGAACTGGCCGTCGACCCTCGGCCGGCTACGGGAAAAGGCCGGCTACGAGGTCATCGCCCTGACCCCGTCCGCCGAGGCGGAGGACGTCCGCGGCGTGGCGCCGGGCGGGAGGCGGGCCCTGCTGGTGGGGGCCGAGGGCCACGGGCTGTCGCCGGCGGCCCTGGCCGCCGCCGACAGGCGGGCCCGCATCGCCATGGCCCCCGGCGTCGACTCCCTCAACGTCGCCACCGCCGCCGCCGTGGCCCTCCACCACCTCGTCAGGTGATGCGGAGGCTGTCGGCGACGACTGTCAGGCTGGGGTTGCTCCCGAGGAGGGTCAGGACGAACAGCAGGTCGTCGTTCACCACGTAGACCTGGGTCTCGGGGACGCTGAGCGACCCCGCCGTCCCCTTGACCGGGAATCCGAACTCCAGCCGTACCCCCGCACGGGCGCCGACCCGGACGGGCTCCTCCCGCAGGTCCGTGACGCCCACACCGGTGAGCTGGCGCACGGCGTCCCCGACCAGGGCGGACAGGGACTTCCCGTCCGAGCCGGTCACGATGAGGTTCACGCTCGACCCGTCGGCGGGATCGATGGCGAAGAGCCGGCTGCCCTGGCCCAGCGACTGCCGGATGGCCTCCAGCCCCTCGGCCAGGTTGGGGTTCTGGGCCCGCAGGGCGGTGGCCGCCTGGTCGAAGGAGGCGGGGTCGAGGGGCGGCTGGTGCCAGCCCACGGGCATGTCGATGGTGAAGTTCTCGCCGGTGACCCGGGTGTAGCCCGCGGCAGGGGGCGGGGCCGTTACCGCGGCCGGCTCGCCCTTGCTGCAGGCGCTCGCCAGCGCGGCCAGTACGACGACGGCCACAGCGGCGGCGAGCGACCGCCTCACGGACGGCGACGGAGGCGGTCGCGTACCACCCAGGCCAGACCCAGGGCGGTGGCGGTGATGGCGTTGGCGGCCGCCTCGAGGGGCCGGCCGCGCACGACGAGGCCGATCGCGACCAGGCCCGTCCCGGCTTCGAAGGCCACGAACCGCCGCGCCCGCCGTTGCCGCCACATGGGCACGAACCGCAGGCCGGCCCACCCGGCCAGCCCGTAGCCGGCGGCCAGCAATGCGTTGGCGGCCCGGCGGCGGCCGGGCGAGAGGGGGGTCA
>JBOGID010000444.1:0-13089 GCA_050742295.1 Acidimicrobiales bacterium
ATCACGGTCGAGGCCCGCGGTGAGGTGGCCGAGCTGAAGGACACCATCAACACCATGGTCGACCAGCTCCGGGCCTTCGCCGACGAGGTGACCCGAGTCGCAAGGGAGGTGGGTACTGAAGGGCGGCTGGGTGGCCAGGCCGAAGTGCTCGGCGTGTCCGGCACGTGGAAGGCCCTCACCGACAACGTCAATCAGCTGGCCGGCAACCTGACCGGCCAGGTGCGCAACATCGCCCAGGTGACGACCGCCGTCGCCCGGGGCGACCTGTCCTCCAAGATCACCGTCGAGGCCCGGGGCGAGGTGGCCGAGCTGAAGGACACCATCAACACGATGGTCGACCAGCTCCGGGCCTTCGCCGACGAGGTCACGCGTGTCGCCCGGGAAGTGGGCACCGAAGGCAAGCTCGGCGGCCAGGCGACCGTGCCCGGCGTCTCAGGCACCTGGAAGGACCTCACCGACAACGTCAACCAGCTGGCCGGCAACCTGACCGGCCAGGTGCGCAACATCGCCCAGGTCACCACGGCCGTGGCCAAGGGCGACCTCACCCGCAAGATCACCGTCGAGGTGCGGGGCGAGCTGCTGGAGCTCAAGAACACGATCAACACCATGGTCGACCAGCTCTCGGCCTTCGCCGACGAGGTGACCAGGGTCGCGAGGGAGGTCGGCACCGAGGGCAAGCTCGGCGGTCAGGCCGAGGTCAAGGGCGTCAGCGGCACGTGGCGCGACCTCACCCAGTCGGTGAACTCCATGGCCGACAACCTCACCGACCAGGTGCGCAACATCGCCCAGGTCACCACCGCCGTGGCTCAGGGCGACCTGTCCCAGAAGATCACGGTGGATGCCCGGGGCGAGATCCTCCAGCTCAAGAACACGATCAACAAGATGGTCGACCAGCTGTCCGCCTTCGCCTCCGAAGTGACCCGTGTGGCACGCGAGGTGGGTACCGAAGGTCGCCTCGGCGGTCAGGCCGAGGTGACAGGCGTCAGCGGTACCTGGAAGGCGCTCACCGACAATGTGAACCAGCTGGCCGGGAACCTCACCACCCAGGTGCGGTCAATCGCCGACGTGGCCACGGGCGTGACCCGAGGCGACCTGACCCGGACGATCACCGTCGACGCGCCGGGCGAGGTCGGGGAGCTGAAGGACAACATCAACCAGATGATCTCCAACCTGCGCGAGACCACGTCGCGCAACGAGGAGCAGGACTGGCTGAAGTCCAACCTAGCCCGCATCGGTGCCGTCCTCCAGGGCCACCGCGACGTCGACACCGTGTCGCGCCTGATCATGTCCGAGCTGACCCCGCTGGTCGGGGCCCAGCACGGGGCGTTCTACGTGGCCGAGGCGACCAACGACGGCGGCACCGTGTTCCGGCTGCGGGCCGGCTACGGGTTCAAGGCCCGCAAGGGCGTGGCCACGAGCTACGCCGAGGGCGAGGGGCTGGTCGGCCAGGCCGCCGTCGAGCGCAAGCCCATCCTCATCACCAACGTGCCCAAGGGCTACGTGCGCATCGGCTCGGCCCTGGGCGAGGCCGTGCCCGTGAACATCGTCGTGTTCCCGGTGCTGTTCGAGGAACGGGTCCTGGCCGTGCTGGAGCTGGCGTCGCTCCGGCCGTTCAGCGGGGTGAACCAGTCCTTCCTGGAGCAGATCGTGGAGACGGTGGGCATCGTCCTCAACACGATCCTGGCCACCATGCGGACCGAGGAGCTGCTCAAGCAGTCCCAGACCCTCACCAACGAACTGCAGAAGCAGCAGGTCGAGCTCCAGCACACCAACGCCGAGATCGAGCTCGCCCGGCGGGAGCTGGAGGAGCGGGCCGAGCAGCTGGCCCTGTCGTCGAAGTACAAGTCGGAGTTCCTGGCCAACATGTCCCACGAGCTGCGCACGCCGCTCAACAGCCTGTTGATCCTGGCCAAGCTGTTGGCCGACAACCCAGATGGGAACCTCACCGAGCGCCAGGTCGAGTTCGCGGCGTCCGTCCGCGACGCCGGCAACGACCTGCTCGCCCTCATCAGTGACATCCTCGACCTGTCCAAGGTCGAAGCCGGGAAGATGGACATCTCCTTCGCGCCCATCCGGCCCGACGAGCTGTGCGACGAGCTGGACCAGACGTTCCGGCCCATCGCCGAGCAGCAGCGGCTGACGTTCACCGTGGCGCGGGCGGCCAACGTGCCCAAGACGATCCTCACCGACGCCCACCGGGTGCAGCAGATCCTCAAGAACCTGCTGTCCAACGCCTGCAAGTTCACCGAGAAGGGCTCGGTGGTGCTGAGCGTGAAGATGCTGGCGCCGGGCGGGCCCTACGGGAGCCGCCAGCTGCGGTCGGCACCGGGGGTGGTGGCCTTCTCGGTCACCGACACCGGCATCGGCATCGACGGCGAGAAGCTGCTGGTGATCTTCGAGGCCTTCCAGCAGGCGGACGGCACCACGAGCCGCCGCTACGGCGGCACCGGCCTCGGCCTGTCGATCAGCCGGGAGATCGCCCGCCTGCTGGGTGGCGAGATCCAGGTGAGCAGCGAGCCGGGGGTGGGGAGCACGTTCACCCTCCTGCTGCCCGCAACCACGGACGCCGTCGACGCGCCAGTGGTGGTCGGTGCCGGGGTGGCGCCCGAAGTGGCGAACGGGCACGCCGCATCCGGTCCCGCCGTCGTGCGCTCGAACGCGGAGGACATCGAGCGGGTGCCGTTCGTTGCGTCGGCCGACACCAGCGCCGTGCTCCACGGTCGCACCGTGCTCATCGTCGACGACGACGTGCGCAACGTGTACGCCCTCACCAGCGCCCTCGAGGACCGTGGGCTCGAAGTGCTGTGCGCCCACAACGGGCGTCAGGGCGTCGAGCTGCTCCGGCGCAACCCCGGCGTCGACCTCGTCCTGATGGACATCATGATGCCGGAGATGGACGGGTACGAGACGACCCGGACGATCCGCCAGCTTGATGGGTTCCGGGACCTGCCCATCATCGCCCTCACGGCCAAGGCCATGCGCGGCGACCGGGACAAGAGCCTGGCCGCGGGCGCGTCCGACTACATCACCAAGCCCGTCGAGGTCGACCACCTCCTCGAGATGATGCGGGTCTGGCTGTACCGGTGAGCGAGCCGAAGGCGAGCGAACCAATGAGCACAGCGCCCTGCGAAGCGGGGCGGCCGCCGGAGGCGGCGACCCGGTGAGCGAGCCGAAGGCGAGCGAACCAATGAGCACAGCGCCCTGCGAAGCGGGCAGGCCGCCGGAGGCGGCGACCCGGTGAACGGCGCGTCGACGGTCGCCGTGGAGGAGGACGAGGGCCCGCCGCGGCCGCGGGTCCTGCTCGTCGACGATCGGCCCGAGAACCTGCTCGCCGTAGAGGCGGTGCTGGAGCCGCTGCGGCTCGATCTGGTCTCGGTCCGTTCGGGCGAGGAGGCGCTGCGCCGGCTGCTGGCCGAGGAGTTCGCGGTCATCGTGCTCGACGTGCAGATGCCGGTCTTGGACGGGTTCGAGACGGCCCGCCTGATCAAGGGCCGGGAGCGCACCCGGCACGTGCCCATCATCTTCCTGACCGCCATCAGCGGCGGGCTGGACCACCACCTCAAGGGCTACGCCGCGGGCGCCGTCGACTACGTCTACAAGCCATTCGAGCCCGACATCCTGCGGGCCAAGGTGGCGGTGCTGGCCGAGCTCTGGGAGCGGGGCGTGCTCATCGACCGCCAGCGGGCCGAGCTGGCCGTCCAGCTGACTCAGCTCAGCCATGCCCACCACGCCCTGGCTGACCAGGCCGTCGAGCTGGAACGGTCCAACGCCGCCCTCGACCAGTTCGCCCAGGTGGCGGCCCACGACCTGGTCGACCCGCTCCACACCGTGGCCGGCTTCCTCGACCTGCTGCGCACCGGCGACGGCCTGCCCGACGACGCCGCCCTCCTCGCCGAGCGGGCCGCGGCCGGCGTCGATCGCGCCCGCACCCTCGTGGGCGACCTGCTGACGTTCGCCCGGGCCAGCAGCGGCGACCTGGTGATGGAGGATGTCGCCCTGGCCGACGCCCTGGCCGACGCCCGGGCCCAGGTCGGCGGCAAGGTCAGGGGCGAAGGAGCGGTCTCGGTGGACGGGGACCTGCCCGCCGTGCACGCCGACCGCCGCATGGTCGTGCTCCTGCTCGCCGAGCTGCTGCGCCGGGCTTCGGCCTCGGCCGGGGACGACGTGGCCGTCGCTGTCTCGGCGTCGGTGAACGACGCGGTGGCCCATGTCGCGGTCGCCGACAACGGGCCCAAGCCCGGGGCCGCCGACCTGGCGCGCCTGTTCACCGTCTTTGCCGGCGGCGCGGGAGCGGGACTGGCCCTGTGCCGGCGCATCGTCGAACGGCACGGGACGTCGATCGGCTGCGACCCGGGCGCCGACAGGGGGGCGACGGTGTGGTTCACGCTCCCCGCCGCCCGCCGGTGACGGTGGACGCCATGCGGGTCCTCGTCGCCGACGACGACGCTGACTTCCGGCTGCTCGTGCGCCTCGCCCTTGAGCGCAACCCCTCGCTGTTCGTGGTGGCCGAGGCGGCGGACGGCAACGAGGCCGTGGCAGGGGCGGTCGCCACCCGCCCCGACCTCGCCCTGCTCGACTGCGAGATGCCCGGCGCGGACGCCTTTGACGCCCTGGACGGCATTCGCCAGGCGGCCCCCGGTTGTCGCATCGTGCTGCTGTCGGGCTACGGCGAGGACGAGGTCCGCCGGGCAAGCGACGTCGCGGGGGCGGTCGGGTACCTCCGCAAGGACGTCCCCGCCAGCCGGCTGGCCGAGGAGCTGCTGGCATTGTCAACCCTCGTAGGGACGGTGCAAGACGTCCTGGACCAGGCCGCGACCCAGTTCGAGGGCGACCTCAGCAGCGCCCGGGCTGCCCGCCAGTTCGTCACCGACGCCCTCGCCGGCTGGGGGCTGGAGGCGCTGGCCGACACCGTGGCCCTCCTCGTCAGCGAGGTCGTCACCAACGCCGTCGTCCACGCCCGGTCGGTGGTCGACGTCGAGGTGCACCTCACGCCCGACGCGGCCCGGGTCGAGATCTCCGACTCGGCACCGGGCGAGCCGGTGGTCCGGGCCGCCCGTGGCTACGACGAGTCGGGCCGGGGCATGGCCATCGTCGAAAGCCTGGCCCGGGCGTGGGGTGTCCGGTCGCGACGCGGGGGCGGGAAGACGATCTGGTTCGAAGTCGACCGGCCGAGCGCGCCCGCGGCCACCGCCCGGTGACCGACACGTCGTGGAACAACGGAGGCAATGACGACGATGCCGGCGCCCGCCTGGCGCTCTGCCGCCAGGCTGTCGATCAGCTTCAGGCCGAGCGGGACGGGCTGGAGCGCCTGCTCCTGCGCCTCCCCGCCCTGTGTGCCGAGCTGGAGCCGGCGGCGCTGCGCCGGGGGGTGATCGAGGCGGCGGTGGAGATGGCCCAGGCCCGGTTCGGCTTCTTCGTGCCCGTCGAGCCGCCCCACGACCTCACCGACCTGGTCGGCATCGCCCCCGGCGACCTGGCCACGCCGCCCCGTCCCGGCCACTCCCCACTGCTGGCCGCCGTCCTCTACGACGGCCGGGTCCTGCGCATCGACGACGTCACCAAGTGGGCGGGCGGCGAGCAGTCCGCCCACGCCTACGGGCTAATGGCCGACGGGCGGTTGCTGCGGAGCTGGCTGGCGGCGCCCGTCCGCCGCCGGGACGGGTCGGTGATCGGGGCGCTGTACCTGGGCCGGCCCCGGGCCCAGGCCTTCACCCCCCGCCACGAGAGCCTGATCACGGTCCTGTGCGACCAGCTGGGCGTGACCCTCGAGAACGCCGAGCTGTTCGCCGAGCGGTCGCGCGTGGCCTCGGCCATGCAGCGGACGCTGCTCCCGCCCCTGATGCCCGACATCCCCGGCGTCGACCTGGCCGCCGCCTACCGGCCGGCGGGGGCCAACAGCCTGGTGGGCGGCGACTTCTACGACGTGTTCGACCTCGGGGACGGGACGTGGAGGCTGGTGGTCGGCGACGTGAGCGGGTTCGGGCCCGAGGCCGCCGCCCTCACCGGCCTGGCCCGGTACACGGTGCGGGCCGTCGCCTCCCAGATCGAGAGCCCGGCCGAGGTCCTGCGACAGCTCAACGACGCCATGCGGCGGGTCGAGCCCAGCGAACGCTTCTGCACGGCGGTGTTCGCCCGCATCGAGCCGCACGAGGGCGACGTGCGCATCACGGTGGCCAGCGGGGGCCATCCGCCTGCCCTCGTGCTGCGCGACGACGAGACGGTCGAGGAGCAACCCGTCGGCGGGCTGATGCTGGGCGTGTTCGCCGACGTCGACCTCACCGACGAGACGGTGACCCTGCGCCCCGGCGACTCGTTCGTCCTCTACACCGACGGCGCCCTGGAGGCCCGCGACGAGACGGGCGAGCAGTTCGGCCTGGACCGCCTCGCCCGCCTGCTGGCCACGTGCACGGGCCGGTCGGCGGCGGGCGTGGCCCGGCGGCTGGAGCTGGCCGTCCTCGACTACCGGGGCGAGAAGAGCGTGGACGACCTGGCCATCGTGGTGGTCCGCAGCCGGCCCTGAGCCGGCCTCGCCGCCCACGAACAGCGGGGGCGGGGCAGACTACGAGTCGACGACCGACCGGGAGGGCGCCATGGCGAAGCGAGCGGCACCGAACCTGTTCGAGCTGGCGGGCGGGGGGACCACGGTGACGTGGTCGCCGACCAGCCTCGATGGCAAGCCGCAGCTGACCTACGACGACGGCGCCGGATCCAGGACGTTCCGGGGCACCGAGGTGCGCCAGTCCAACAGCCCGATGGGGAAGCTGGTGACGGTCGTCCTCGAGGCGACCGCCGACCTCCGCACCCGTTCGTTCAGCCTGGTCGTGCCCCGGGTCAACCTGGGCGACAAGCCTGCGCAGAAGGTCCGCACCGTCGCCGTCCTCACCAACGAGGAGACGTCACTGGGCGGCCCCGACACGGTGCCCGGGCAGGTGCAGAGCTACCAGGTCGTGAAGCTGTCGGGCTCGGCCCGCTTCGTCACGACGTAGGGCCTCACGACAGGGCGGGGTCATCGCAGCGCGAGGGTGTGCCACCGCCGGTTCCGGGGGGCGGGATGGGCCGGGCGTAGGGCTCGGTGAAGCCCGACCCCGCGTCGCGGGTCGTCAGGTAGCGGACGATGCCCCGGGCCACGGCCTCGCCCTCGACCTTCTGGACGTCGGGGCGGGCGAGGAGGGCCGCCTCCGCCGGGTTGGAGATGAAGGCCAGCTCGACCAAGGTGCTGACGACGGGTGCAGGCTGGCGCAGCATCGCGTAGTAGTCGCCCCGGTTCCCCTGCCGGTACTTGGCCCCGGCGTCGGTGTCGGCCACCCACGCCACGTCGAACTGCGACATGGCCCGCACGATCTCCTCGTAGACCAGGCCCGAGAGCCGCTTCGAGTCGGCCGAGGCCATCTGGTAGTAGGTCTCAGAGCCGGGTTGGGGCCAGGGCCCGTCGGGCTCGGCGTTGTGGTGGATTGACGCGAAGACCCTGGCCCCGACCGCCTTGGCGATGTCGGCGCGGGGCGTCAGGTTGAGGTCATAGTCGCCGGTGCGGGTCAAAAGGACGGTGACGCCCGCCGCCTCGAGGAGGGCCTTGGCGTGCTGGGAGACAGCCAGGTTGATGGTCGACTCCTTGAGCCGGTGGACGTCGGACACGGCGCCCGGGTCGGAGCCGCCATGGCCGGGGTCGAGGACGACGGTGGCGACAGGCACGAACGTCCCGCTGGTCAGGGTGGCGGGGCGCCCGCAGGGCGTGAACACGTTCCACCCGCCTTCGGCCTTGGAGACGACGGGCACGACCACGCCCGACGGGGTCACCACCGCCCCCTCGCCGGGTGTGGGCGCGGGCACGACGATGTTGCCGGCCCCGGCCACGGTGGTGGCGGTCGCGGTCGTGACCGTGCGGCCCGGCCCGTTGCCCAGCGAGGCCGTGTCGGGCTCGGTGGACGAGCACGCCGTGGCGACGAGCAGGAGCCCGAGCCCGAGCCCGAGGACCGGGCCGACGCGCCTCACGGCCGGATCCCGTAGCGGGCGAGGGTGGTGCGGGCGTCAGGGAACACCCGCTCCAGGGCCTTGAACAGGTCCGCCGCCTTGGCGATGCGGTAGGCGTTGTCGGCCGCGTAGAGGCGCAGGGCGCAGTCCACCTGGTCGGGCTCGCCGAGGGCGGCCAGGGCCTGGATGCCCTGCACATAGGCGCCCAGGTAGAAGTTCGGCGTCAGGTCGAAGAACGCCATGGGCTCGGTCGTCTTGCCCCGCACGTCGGCGGGGATGGCCATGGCCTTGTAGTCGCCGACGGTGTTCTCGTAGCGGGCCTCGACCCAGGTGGTGAGGGCCTCGTCGAGCCACGGGTCCCTCGCCTGGTTGTTGCCGACCAGGGCGTAGAACCACTGGTGGGCCACCTCGTGGGTGAGGATGTCGGTGGCGGTGTCGGGGCCGTGGAGGATGTGGCCGGGGTACTCGATCCCGGTGCTGGTGCCGGGGGTGACGGACACCGCGAACGTGGGCCACGGGTAGGGGCCGAACCGCTTGCTGGACGCCTCCAGCACGGCGATGGCCCGGTCGAGGTAGGGCTTGGGGACGTCGCCCGCGTCGGCGGACACCCCCACCAGGACCTCCACCGGGTCGGGCGCATTGGCGACGCCCGTGAGGGTGGTGAAGCGGCCAACGGCGACCGAGACGTCCCGCATGCCGGTGGCGGTCCAGTGGCCGGCCCGGTCCTGCTTGCCGCTGGCAATGGCGGTATAGCCGGGCGGAGTGTTGATGGTCAGGTCGAAGTCGGCGGCGGGGGCGGTCGAGGCCTCGGCGAACCGGATCGTAGGCGGGTCGGTCGTCCATCCCGTGCCCGGCTCGTATTCGAGGATCGGGAAGAACGAGCCCAGCCGCACGCTGTCGGCCTCGCCCGAGATGCGGTCGCGCGCGCGGGCCAGCCGGATGTGGAACCCCAGCTTGACCTGGACGGTCTGGCCCGCCCGGATGGTCCCGCCGGGGCGGATCACGAGCATGGAGATGTCGTCCTGGGAGGTCGCCGCCTCCTTGCCGTCGACCTCGACCGGTCCCACGATCGTCAGCAGGGTGCCGGCCGCCAGCTGCCTCGGACCGTTGGGCCACAGGCGGAACACCACCTTGTCGGTGTCGAAGTCGGGGGCGAACCGCACGTCGATCGAGCCGTCAACCGCCGCCGCGGGGGGCGAGATGTCGAGCGACATCGTGTAGCGGGGCCGGTTGGGGTCGGGAGGGCGCCGGGTGGGGGTCGTCGTGCACGGGTTGCCGCTGGCCTGGGTTGCCGCAGGGTCGGTGGACGGCACCGCCGGCTCAGCCGCGCCGCCGGGCTGGCGTGGCGCCGAGGTGAGCGGTGACGCGGCGATCCCGTCGTCGCCGCTGCCGTCCGTGGACGAGGAGCAGGCGGCGGTGAGGGCGGCCATCAGTGCAGCGCCGGCGGCGGCGCGCCACCGCCGACGCCGAAGGTCGGCCAACGGCTCAGGCGTGGCGGATCACGCTGACACCGTCCCGGATGGTCAGGATGACGCAGGTGACCCGCGGGTCGTCCCGCACGCGGTCGTTGAAGGCCCGGATGGCCTGGGTGCTCGCCGACTGGTCGTCGGGGTCCACCACCTGCCCGCTCCACAACACGTTGTCGGCCAGGATCACGCCCCTGGCAGCCAGCTTCGGGAGCACGGCCTCGGAGTAGTTGAGGTAGTTCTCCTTGTCGGCGTCGATGAAGGCCAGGTCGAAGGGACCGGGGAGCGCGGCCACGGTGTCGAGGGCAGGCCCGAGGCGCAGGTCGATCCGGTCGGCGAACGGGCTGGCGTCGAAGTATCGGCGCGCGACGGCGGCCCGCTCGGGGTCGACCTCGCAGGTGGTGATGGTCCCGTCGGGAGGCATGGCGGCCGCCATCGACAAGGCCGAGTACCCCGTGAACGTGCCGATCTCGAGGATGCGGCGGGCGCCCGAGAGGCCGACCATGAGGGCCAGGAACTGGCCTTCGAGCGGGCCGACCATCATGTTGGCGGACCGCGGGAACGAGCGGGTTGTCTCCTCGGCCAAGGCGGCCAGGTGCGGAGGCTCGGGGGCGCTGCGCTCGGCCGCGTAGCGCTCGACCTCTGGGTCGACGATCACCGGCTTATCGTGCCAGGCTCGCGGCCGTGGGGGCGCGCAGGGAGCGGAACCCGGACGGCACGGCCGACGCCGCCGCCATCGAGGCCTCGATGCGGGCCGACGGCCTCGACCCCCGCCGGTGGGGCAACGGCCCGGGCGACCGCTACGGCTGGCACGACCACAGCTACCACAAGGTCCTCTACTGCCTGTCGGGCTCGATCGTGTTCCACACCAAGTCCGACGGCGACATCGAGCTCAACCCCGGCGACCGCCTCGACCTCGCCCCGGGCACGTCCCACGCCGCAACGGTCGGCAGTCGAGGCGTCGAATGCGTCGAGGCGCCCCGGTCGTAGGAAACCTCGCCATCGCGCAAGTGGGGGTCAGAGCCACCACTTTCGCGACGACTTCGTGAGAGGCCGTCAGCCGCGGGCGGAGCGGAACCGGTCGCCGATGAGGTTGAGGGCGCTGCCGGCCCGGAACCAGGCGATGTGCTCCTCCGAAAGGCTGTGGTTGCACCCGAACTCCTCGACGGTGCCGTCCAGCTGGTGCAGCAGGCAGCGTACGGGCCGGTCGGGGGCCAGGCGGGCCAGACCCGTGATTGAAATCCGCGTGTCGACCAGGACACGGCCGTAGGTCTCGGGGTCGGCGAAGGTCAGCGGCAGCACACCCTGCTTCTTGAGGTTGGTCTCGGCGATCCGGGCGAACGACCGCACGATGACGGCCAGCCCGCCCATGAACCGCGGCTCCATGGCCGCGTGCTCCCGGGACGAGCCCTCGCCGTAGTTCTCGTCGCCCACCGCCACCCAGCCCACGCCCGCCTCCTTGTAGTGGCGGGCCACGTCCGGGAAGGGTTCGACGGCGTCGTGCACCTGGCACCAACCGGACCCCGCCTCGCCCGTGTAGGCGTTCACGGCGCCCAAGTAAAGATTGCCGCTGATGTTCTCCAGGTGCCCCCGGTAGCGCAGCCACTTCCCGGCCGCCGAGATGTGGTCGGTCGTGCACTTGCCCTGGGCCTTGAGCAGGACGGCCAGCTCGGCGTAGTCCTCGCCGTGCCATCGGGGGAACGGGTCGAGCCGCTGGAGGCGCTGGCTGTCCGGACGGATGACGACTTCGACGGCCGGGCCGTCCGCCGGCGGAGCGAGGAACCCGCTGACGTCGGCCGCGAACCCGTCCGCGGGAAGCTCCTCGCCCGCGGGCTCGTCGAGCTGCAACCCGTCGACCTGGTCGGTAAGGGGGTTGAAGGCGAGGGTGCCGGCCAGGGCGTAGGCCACGGTCGTCTCGGGCGAGGCGATGAAGGCCAGCGTCTGGGCGTTGCCGTCGTTGCGGCGCGGGAAGTTGCGGTTGAACGACGTGATGATGGAGTTGACTTCGCCCTCGGCGATGTCGCTTCGGGCCCACTGGCCGATGCACGGGCCACAGGCGTTGGCCAGGACCGTCGCCCCGATCGCCTCCAGGTCGGCCAGGAGGCCGTCGCGCTCGACCGTGGCCCGTACCTGCTCGGAGCCGGGGGTGACCAGCAGGGGAGTGCGGGCCTTGAGGCCGCGGGCGGACGCCTGGCGGGCGACGCTGGCGGCCCGGCTGATGTCCTCGTAGGACGAGTTGGTGCACGAGCCGACGCACGCCTGGGACAGGACGAGGGGCCACCCGTGGGCCGCGGCCTCGACCCCCACCTCGGACACGGGCCGGGCCAGGTCGGGGGTGTGGGGCCCGACGATGTGGGGCTCCAGGGTGGAGAGGTCGATCTCCAGCACCTGGTCGAAGTAGCGCGCCGGGTCGTCGGCCACCTCGTCGTCGGGGCGCAGGTGCTCGGCCATCGGCTCAGCGGCCGCGGCCAGATCGGCCCGCCCGGTGGCGTGCAGGTAGGCAGCGGCCCGGTCGTCGTAGGCGAACAGCGACGTGGTGGCGCCCACCTCGGCGCCCATGTTGCAGATGGTGGCCTTGCCGGTGGCGCTGATCGTGGTCGCGCCCGGTCCGAAGTACTCGATGATGGCTCCGGTGCCGCCCTTGACCGTGAGCCGCTGGGCCACCTTGAGAATGACGTCCTTGGGTGACGACCAACCCGACAGCCGGCCCGTGAGCCGGACGCCGATGAGTCGCGGCCAGCGCAGGCCGAACGTCCCCCCCGTCATCACGTCGACGGCGTCGGCCCCGCCCACCCCGATGGCCACCATGCCCAGGCCGCCGGCGTTGGGCGTGTGGCTGTCGGTGCCGACCAGCATCCCCCCCGGGAAGGCGTAGTGCTCCAGGACGACCTGGTGGATGATGCCCGAGCCCGGCTTCCAGAACCCGATGCCGTAGCGGGCGGAGACCGTGCACAGGAAGTCGTAGACTTCCTGGTTGGCCTGCTCGGCGGTAGCCAGGTCGGGACGGGCGCCGACGCGGGCCTGGATGAGGTGGTCGCAGTGGACGGTCGTCGGCACCTGCACCTGGGGCAGCCCCGCGCTCATGAACTGCAGGAGCGCCATCTGGGCGGTGGCGTCCTGCATGGCGACCCGGTCGACGCGGAACTCGGCGTAGGACCGGCCCCGCTCCAGCCCCTGCCCCTCGGGGTCGCCGACGTGGTTGAACAGGATCTTCTCGGCGAGGGTGAGCGGACGCCCCAGCCGGCGCCGCGCCACGCCGGCCCGCTCGGCCATGGTGGCGTAGCGGGCCTCGACCAGCTGGATCGGGGTGCCGGCGGCGCCGGCGCCGGAGTGGGGTTCGGGGCTCGTGCCCGCAGCCTAGGGCGCCCGGTAGCGGTACGGCGGCGGACAGAGTGCGTGCAGCTTGCTACGGTCGGATGGCGGAGCAATGCTGAACAACATGGTTCATCGTGCCGGAACGCGCCCCTGCGGCGCCGGCGAACGACTTGACGGAGGGGCCACGGTTGGCTGAGCCACGCAAGTCGGCGGGAGCGAAGAAGACCGCCGCCAAAGCTGCATCACCGCTGGCCAAGGCCACCCGGCGACGACCGGCCGGAGCCGCCGACCCGGCACCCGCGCCGGCGGCGGCCAAGGCCCGCGCGCCGCGGGCCAAGGC
>JBOGID010000445.1:0-16574 GCA_050742295.1 Acidimicrobiales bacterium
TTCGTCTGCCGGGCGGTATCGGCGGAGATGGCCGACCGCACCCTGAGCCTCAAGGAAGTCGTGGCCGCTCGGCGGGCCAGACGGCAGGACCTCCGCGACGGGATCAACCAACGCCTGACCGTCGTCGACCGTCTCCTCGCCGTGCACCAGCCTGCGTCGGCGACGCCGAAGGCGGCACGCAACCCCCCAACGCCGCCACCACGACCGACGCTCAAGCGCTACATGGAGGAATGACGTGGACGATGCCGGCTTCGTGGTGACGAAGGAGTACCGCCGCTTCGTAGAGTTCTGCGACGCATGTCGGCGGGAGCGCTACATCGGCCTCTGCTACGGGCTGCCCGGGGTGGGCAAGACCATCTCTGCCCGCCACTACGCCGATTGGGACGTGGTCGAACCCCTGCTTCGCCGCTACGCCTTCGGCACCGGTCGCTCGCCCGAGGCAGCTGCCGCGCGGACTGTCGTCTACACGCCCATGGTGGCCAACACCCCGCGCATGGTCGACAAGGAACTGGTCGACCTCTCAAGCCGGCTCAACTACATGGTCGAGGACACCCTGGTCGACGTCGACGTCGAGGACGAGGACGAGGAGGAGGGGGAGGGGGAGGACGCCGACGCCGAGACCTTCCACGTCCCGAGCTATGCCGAGGTCCAACACGTGGAGCTGGTGATCGTCGACGAGGCCGACAGGTTGCGGATGCCCAGCCTGGAGCAGCTCCGGGACCACTACGACCGGCGCAGGATCGGCCTGGTCCTGATCGGGATGCCTGGGCTGGAGAAGCGCCTCGCCCGCTACCCGCAGCTGTATTCCCGGGTGGGCTTCGTCCACCAGTACCGCCCGCTCGGAGCGGAGGAGCTTCGCTTCATCTTGCAGACGCACTGGGAGACCTTGGGTCTGCGGTTCTCGCCGGAGGACTTCACCGACGCCGAGGCCATGGCGGCGGTGGCCCGGATCACCAGCGGGAACTTCCGCCTCGTCCACCGGCTGCTGGCTCAGGTGGAGCGGATCCTCGCCATCAACAAGATCACGGTGATCTCAAAGGAGGTGGTGGAGACGGCGCGGGAGTCACTCGTCATCGGCGCGACATGACCCGTCTACGCCAACTATCGGCCTCAGAACGCCGCCATCGAGTGATCAAGTTTACATCCGATACTACGGAGGGTCCTTTTCGCCGGCGGGGAGCTGCGGTCCCGACGGCCCTGGGGGAGGCGTTCGACGCGTACGTCCAGTTGCTTGAGCGCCCGGGTGGGCCGCTCGACGGCGACACCGTGCGGGTCTACCGCTCCCGGGTGGCCCAGTTCTTGCGCTGGCTCGCCGACGCCGACGTAGAGGGGGATGCGCTGGGCGCGCCGGCCTCGCGTGACTGGGCGGTGCGCGACTACCGGACCTACCTCATGACCGTGGCCCGCCGGAAGCCGTCCACGGTCAACGCCCACCTCACGGCCATCGACGATTTCTATCGGCGGCGGGGCCTCGGCCCGGCGCTGGCCCGGCGAGAGGAGTTGCCCAAGGCGGCGCCCCGGGCGCTGGACCACAAGGGGCAGCTCAGCTGGCTGCGGGCCGTGGAGCACACCGCCCCTCGGGACAAGGCCTTGGCCCACGTCGGCTTCTACGCCGGCCTTCGCATCGGCGAGATCGTGGCCCTGGACCTCGACGACATCCGCAAGTCGGCCCGGCGGGGCCACCTGGTCGTGCGCTACGGCAAGGGCGGCCGGTACCGGGAGGTGCCGCTGCACCCGGTTCTGGCCAGGACGATCGATTCCTGGCTGCCCGTGCGGGCGAAGTGGCCGGGCGCCGACACCAGCGCTGCGCTGTTCCTCAACCGCCGCGGGGGGAGGCTCACCACGCGCGGCGCCTACGACCTGCTGACCGCGCTCGCCGAGGACGCCGGCATCTCGGTGGGCCGTAGCGGCGACTTCACCCCGCACGTGCTGCGGCACACGGCGGGCACGACCCTCACCCGGGCCGGTACCGACATCGTGCTGGTCGCCGAGATCCTGGGCCACAGCGTTGAGACGGCCCGCCGCTATGCGCTGCCGACCGAACAGGACCGCCAGGCCGCCATCGAGCGCCTGCCCGTCGACCTGTAGCGGACGTTCGTCAGGACGCGGCCCGGTCGGGGCGGGACGCCGCCCACCGGCGGACCAGGTCGAGGATCTCGCCCAACCCCTCGCCATCGGCGGTCAGGGCGTAGGTGCTCGTGATCGGCGGGCCCGGGGCCACGGTGCGGCGCACCAGACCTGCCGCCTCGAGCTCCCGCAGCCGCTCGGCCATCATCCGCCTCGACACGCCCGGCACCGCGGCCTCGAGCTCGCTGAAGCGGGCCGGCCCCGTCACCAGGGCGGTCAGCAGGCGCAGGGCCCAGCGACTCTCCAGGATCTCGAGGGCCGCGCACGTGCCCTCGTCGAGGCGGCGGGGCCCGGCCCCGTGCGCCTTCCCGGTTCGCTTGTTACGCTCCATAACGACGTGCGGATTCCCCACGAGGGAGGGCAGGTGAACGACGTCACTGTACCGGCGCCGCCGGCGCCGAGCGGGGAAGCCACCGGGGGAGAGGACCGAGATTCGACGCGACGCTGCGCCCTTGCCCAGATCGCCGCCGCCCGGGAGTCGGGCAAGGCGGTCTCAGGCCTGGTGCGTGCGAGCGCGGCCGCCCTCGGCGTTGCTCCGCGCACCGTCTGGCGGTGGCTGGACGACGGAATCCCAGGCCCGCGGCCGCCGGCGGGTTGGGCGCCGAGCCAGGACGATGTCGATGCGTACCTACGCTGGAAGGCCAACGCCTCGGCTGCCTGGCGGGAGCGCATGGCCGAGGGCGCCGACGTTCCCCCGTTGCGGACCTTCCAGGCCGGCCTTGCCCGATCCTTCGAGGCAGGGGAGCGGGCGGTCATGCGGGAGGGGGTCGAGGCCCGTCGCCGCCACCAGGTGTACCTGCGGTGGGAGCCCGAGGCCCGCAACGAGCTGTGGGAGGCCGACCACAAGGAGCTCGACGTCCCGGTCCTGTTCCCCCGAGCGCAGCGGCCCCGGCGCCCGTGGGCGACGATCTTCCTCGATGCCTTCTCCCGGGCGGTCATGGGATGGGCCATCGCTGACAGGCCGTCGTCCGCCACGGTGATCGCCGCCCTGGGGCAGTCCATCCGCGTCGCCGCCGGACGGGGCCCCTTCGGCGGAGTTCCCGCCACCATCCGGCCCGACCGTGGCCTGGAGTTCGCCGCAGGCGTCCTGGAGCAGGCGTGCGGTTTGCTGGCGATCCGCCTGTCCCCGACGCCGGGGTACAGCCCCCACCTCAAGGGCAAGGTCGAACGGCTCCAGGGCAGCGTGGTCGGCGAGCTCTTGGCCGAGATGCCCCACTTCACCGGCGGGCCCCGAGACGCGGCGGGAAAGCTCTGGGGAGCCGGGCTGCCGATGTTGACTCTGGGCGAGCTCGTGGCCCGCTTCGACGCCTGGGTGCTGTCTCACAACCGGCAGCTCCGGCACGCCGGCCTCGGAGGGCAGACACCGCTCCAGCGGTGGACCGAGGACGCCACGCCGCTGCGCACCGTCTGCGACCAGGAGCTGCGCTGGACGCTCCTCGGGGAGGCAGATCGGCTGGTTCGCAAGGCCGGCATCCGCTTCCACGGGATCGACTTCATCGCTCCGGAGCTCAATGGACTGGTCGGCCAGACCGTCGAGGTCCGCCACCGCCCTCACGACGATCGCAGCATCGAGGTCTTCCGGGCTGGCCAGCACCTGTGCACGGCGCTGCCCCAGGGCGCCCTCGGGCCCGATGAGCGGGCGGCGGTGCTCGATCGAAGGCGGGAGGACGCCGCTCGCCAGGCACAGCTCGCCCGGAGGGCCACCCGCCGGGCCCGGGAGCGCCTGGCGCCCCTCACCGGCCCGGGCCCGGTCGAGGACGTCACCGTGGTGACGGCGGCCCAGTCCGACGGCGAGAGCACGTCTCGCGACGCCGACCGCCTGCGTCGTGCCGCCCGTACCGACCTCTTGGGCCTGCCCGGCGCACGAGCCCGGTGAGCGCTCGGCACTTCCTCGACCTTCCCGGCGCGTCGGTCGTCGTCACGGACACGCTCGCGCTCACGGCCCGGGCGGTGCGCGACATCGCCCAACACCGGGCGCTCGGCGTCGTCCACGGCGCAGCAGGGCTGGGCAAGACCTTCGCCGTCGAGCGCGCCATCGAGGATCTCGGTGAGGGATGGGCGCCGGTTTGGCTGTCCTTCCCGTCCCGGCCGACGATGCGGCTGATCGCCAGCGAGCTGTTGGCCGCCACCAGCGGCAGCCACGGCCATCACGACCGGTTCAAGATCACCCGCCTACTCAAAAGCCGAGCTGGCCCTGGCGCCCCGGCTCATCGTGGTCGACGAGGCCCAGAACCTCAACCGGGAGTGCATCGAGTTCCTTCGCCACCTGGGCGAGGACCCGTGTCGGCGGGGAGCCATGCTGCTGGTAGGGGGCGACGGGTGCTGGGAGGTCCTGTCGCGGGAGCCGATGCTGCGCTCCCGCGTGTTCAGGCGGGTCGTCTTCGCCCCGCTGCGCGGCCCGGAGATCATGCGGGCCGTGCACGACTACCACCCGATCTACGCCGAGGCCTCCGAGGAGCTCATCCGTTTCGTGGACGACTACTGCGGCCACGGGAACTTCCGGAACTGGGCGTCGTTCACGGTGACCGCCCTCGACCTGTGCGCCGAGCTCGGGCGCCAGCGTCTCGACGAGCAGGTGGCCCGCAACGCCTTTGCGCTCCTGGGCGGGGGAGTCGGTGCGGCCTGATCCCCGGGCCACGGTCGTAGTCGATGTCGATGACGACCCGCAGCTGTACGAGGAGCTCCAACGGCGCGCAGACGTCTCCTCCGGGACGGCGGTGGTTCGTCCGGTGCCAGGCGTTTCCCGCGTCGGCACCCTGGCTGCCGACCTCCTGATCGCCATGGGCAAGCACTTCGACGCTCTCGCCCGTGAGCGCCACCTGCGCCGCGGCTGGGAGCTCGCTTCCCTGTGGGCCCGCGCGGAGAGGCTTCGCCACCTGATCGTCTGCGACGCCGAGCGACTCCCGGCGGCGCTGGTGTCGCGTACGGCAGAGCTCGCAGCCGGGACGGGGGCGCACCTTTGGCTCGTGGCCCGGGGCGCCACCCAGCCGACGATCGCCGAGGGCCTCGGGCGTGCGAGTCGGTGCGCGCCGGGAGAGCTGCTCGGGCTCCTCCCGGTCATCGACTCTGTCGAAGTTCCGTCCATCGATTGCGACATCGCCCTGCCCGTGGACAACTTCTTGACGTTCCGGGCCGCGTGTAAGCGGCTTCTCGACGCGGAACAGTTCGCCGTGGTGGACGCCGTCTACCTGGACGCCCACCAAAGCACTCGAGAGTGGCTCCGCCGCCGAGCCCGGGGCGAGAGGCTCGGGAGCGAGCAGGTGGCGACTCAGCTCCGGGCTGTCACCAGCTCGAGCCTCTCGTCAGCGGAGACCATCGTGAGGCTTCGGGCCGCCCAGGCCGCGTACTTCCTCGACGGCGCCCTGGTCGAGGTGGTGGACATCCGCCGCCTCGGACCAGTCGATGTCGCCGACATCGGGCTGAGCCGGCGGGCGGCGTCGAAGCTGCGTCGACTCGTCACCCCGGCCTGGGCGTGTGCCCTCGCCTTGGCCAACGTCGGCGGGCTCGGCCCCATCGACCTCGCTCGACTGAACATCGACGCCGTCAGCCCAGACGGCCGGCACCTCAAGGTGGGCGCGCAAGAGTACGAGATTCCCGATTACGCGGCCGGGCTCGTGCGCGCCCAGTTGCTCGATCGCGCTGACGCCGCGGGCAGGAAGGGAGACACGCTTCTAACCGACGCGAACGATGGGCGTTTCGATCCCGCCGTGCTCGGCCGGCGCATCGACCGGGCGATGACAATGGCGGCGATCTTGCAGGCCGATCGGGAGCCTCGCGCCGGCTGGCAGACCGCGCCCGTGCGCGGCCACGGCGTCAGCATCGTCGCCCTCAGCGCCGACTGGAAGCTGGCTCTGACGGTGTGAACGGCACCTGGAACATGGAGCGGGCGCTCGACGAGTCGGGTTTGACCCTGACCGAGATCGCCGATCGCGCCGGCTTCGACCCCGCCGACGTCGAGCGGCTCGGCTACGACCGACTGCCCTCGTCGGTCCTCGCCCGCCTGGCCGACATCCTCGGGCTGAGCACACTCCAGCTTCTCGACTTTCGGGCCGAGCAGACACCCGAATCCCCAGGCGACCCCTCGTTCCTCGGCGCGTACATGGGGGAGTTCCCGGAGGGCCTCACCCGAGACGCGCTGGCGGAGGCGCTCGGATGGACCCTCGACCGGATCGAGCGGGCACTCGCTGCGCTGGACCGGGATCTCCACCCGTGCGGCCTGAGGCTTCGCATCAGGGACGGTGGCCGCGTCGCCCTCGCAGGCCGGTTGGACCTTACCGAAGGGCGGGCGCGCATGAGCATCGAGCGAGCGCGAGCGTCGGCGACCCTTGAGGTGCCTATCGCGGTCCTGGTGCTCCGGGCCGTCTCCGGCGTGGCGAGGGTCCGGGACAATGAACAGCAGCACGCCGACATCGCCAGACGACGTGGTCTTGTCGAGCATCGACAGGGCTGCCTGAGAACGACCGCGCCGGTCGACTACTCCTTGCTGGTCAACGACCGCCGGCTACACCCGTCGGAGCCATGGGATGAGGACCAGCATCTCGTCAGGCCGTGCTGACATCTCACTTGCGCAACCACTGACACCGAAGCTGCGCAACCGCTGACACGACACCTGCGCATCCACTGACGTTCGGGCTTCACTTCACACCCGGGTGATGGACTGCCGGGCGTAGATCGCTCCTCGAATTATCGGTAGTCACATTTTAGCGTTAGGGGCCTCCGCAAAATACGCCGATCGAGAGGCGCTCGATCGCGCCTACGGGATGCGAGTCTTGCGGTACCGGCTAAGGCGTGGCAGTGGCGGCGCCGGGATCTCGCCGGGAGGAGAAGGAGTCGAGCGTGCCTCCAAATGCTCGAGGAATGCACCGTCTCGTCTCGCTGATCACCGAGCGGCGGGTGTCGCGGCCGTGGGGGCTCGCTGGCGGCGAAGCCGGCGCACGGGGCGAGAACTGGCTGCTACCGGGCGGCGACGAGGACCGAGCCAAGCGGTTGCTCGACAAGTGCACGGTCGGGCTCAGGGCCGGAGACGTTCTGCGGCTGCTGACGCCGGGAGGCGGCGGATGGGGACGACCGGCGTGAGGCCTGGCCTGACGAGATCGCCGCGCCGCCCCCGGGCACCGAGCTCGCGTCATGGCGCCACCCGCACGATGTCGTGGCAAGCTCAGCCATGACCGCCACCGCTCGTGAGCGCCTCGCCGCCCTCCTCGGCGAGGTGGCCTCGCCTGGTTCGTTCAGCACCCGGCGTACGGCACCTGTGCGCGACCTGCGCCTCGAGGTGCGGGGGGTCGGGCAGCTCGCGCTCCCCGTGTCCAAGGCCCAGGCGCGACAGCTCTGCCAGGTCGGGCGGCCGGCGCGGTATGGGCGAGGCGAGCACACGCTCTTGGACACTCGGGTGCGGGACACGTCGGAGATTCCCAGGAGCCGCGTGAAGATCGACCAGCGGCAGTGGAACAAGACCCTCCTGCCGGTGCTCGATGGCATCCGGGCCGACCTCGGGCTCGCACCGGGTTGCCAGTTGAAGGCCGAGCTGCACTCGATGCTCGTGTACGCGCCGGGCCAGTTCTTCGCTCCCCACCAGGACTCCGAGAAGGTCGACGCCATGGTCGGGTCCCTCGTCGTGACCCTGCCGACCTCGGCCGGGGGTGGAGGCCTCGTGGTCGAGCACGCCGGCCGGCGGGCGACCTACCGGCCGTCGAAGACGGCGCTCTCCTTCGTGGCCTTCTACGCCGATTGTCTTCACGAGGTCCGCCCCACGAGGTCCGGCTACCGCGTGGTCCTGACCTACAACCTGCTCCTCCGGGGCGAGGCCCGTGCGGACGCCGCCGTCGAGGCCGTCCCCGGAGTGGTCGAGGCGTTGGCCAGGCATCTCGACGAGCACTTTTCGACACCCGCGCCCTCGCCGTACCGCCAGAGCAGCAGCCCGCCCGCCGATCCGCCGAGCCGGCTCGCCTACCTGCTCGATCACGAGTACACGGCAAGCGGCCTGCACTGGGCGCGCCTCAAGGGCGAAGACGTTCGGCGCGCCGAGCTGCTCCGGGCGGCCGCCGACCGAGCCGACTGCGACGTTGTCCTGGCTCTGGCCGACGTCCATGAGACCTGGAGCTGCTCGGAGGCGGAGCCGGCTGGAGGGTGGGGGGCCAGGGGCTGGTCCGGTCGCAGGTGGGAGCACAACGACGACGCCGGCGACGACGCCGGCGACGACGTCGATGACGAGTGGTTCGACGACCCCGACGACCCCGACGACCCCGACTTGTATGAACTCGACGAACTGGTCGACGGCACCACCACGATCGAGTGGTGGATCGCCCCGTCCGCCGATCGAGCGGAGCGCTTCTCCACCTCCGTCGCCGACACCGAAGTCTGCGCGACCACGCCATCGGCCGACCTCCGTCCCTACGCGTCGGAGCACGAGGGCTACATGGGCAACTACGGCAACACGATGGACCGGTGGTACCGCCGGGCTGCCGTGGTCCTGTGGCCGCGCCGACGGGCCTTCGTCGTGCGCGCCGAGGCCTCGACGGGGTGGGCCCTCGACGAGCTGGCCAGGCGCGTGCGTGCCGGCGACAAGGCGGGCGCCCAGGAGGACGCGGCGGCCCTCGCGCCCTTCTGGGCCCACCGTGTGGGGGCCGAGCCGCCGCGGGGCTTCACGGCCAAGGCACTCCGGCTGGCCCGCGCCCTCGACGAACCAGCGTTGGCGACGATGCTGCTGAAGCCGCTTCGGGTCGAAGCACTGGCGCCCGGTCAGGCGCGGGCCCTGGTGGCACTGGTCGAGCGCTACGGGGAGCCGTGGGCCCGGGACCTCCTCGCCGGGTGGTCGGGCCGCGGCCGGGCATGGGCGGTGACCGGTCGTGGCCGCGCCGAGTGGATGCCGTCACTGGCCCGGCTTTGCCAGTCGCTCGAGGACGGAGGCGGCACCGGGACGGCCACGGCCAGGCTGCTGGTGGAGGACTCGTGGACCTGGCTCGGGGACAAGATCGAGAGCGCGTGCGGTGTGCTGCCTCCGAGCAGGCGAGACCAGGCGCTGGCTCAGCTGGCCCGCCCCGTCGCGGCGGTGCTGGCGAGCACGGCGGTGGTCGCTGCCACCGATGTTCAGGAGGCGATGGTCGGATTCCTGTGCCGCGAGAACGACGAGCTCCTGCCCCTTCTGATCCACGTGGTGCGGGCAGCCACGAAGCTCCCGCCCAACGAGCACCCGGTGGCGGCGTTCGACACGCTGGCCCTCCACTGCGCAGCACGGCTCGAGGCCCGCCTGGCCCGACCGCAGCGAGCGGGTGACGATTGGTCGATCGACCTGCCCGGGGGTTGCAGCTGCGAGCTGTGCGCCGTGCTCGGTGACTTCCTCGCCGACGGCGCGCGGCGGACCTTCGAGTGGCCGATTGCCCAGGAGCGCAGGCAGCACGTGCACGGCCGGCTCGATCGAGGCGAGCTCCCGGTCCGCCACCAGACCAGGCGCACGGGCCGGCCCTACACGCTGGTGTTGACGAAGACGGAGGCGCTGTTCGAGCGTGAGGCGCAGGCCCGCCGGCACGACGAGGCCGATCTCGCCTGGCTGCACGAGCGTCACGGCCCAGCGATCTCGCCCGGTGCTCGGCGGGGCGGCCGCGGCGGGCGTGGGACCGCCGATCCCCATGGCACCGATGCGGCGGGAGGGTGAGCCCGAGCCACCGATGGCGCCCCGACGGCCGCCGGTGCCAGGTCAGTCGGGCATCGAGCCTGGGCGCCCGGGGAGAACTGGCTCCTGCCAGAGTCCCGAGCCGACCTACTTCTCGCAAGTGCACGGGTGGAGCTGCGCGCCGGCGACGTCCCTACGGATGTTGACGCCGAGGGGTGGAGGCTGGGGAGCTCCGGCCGCCTGACGCTGGCGTCAGCCGACCTCGGTGCCACCATGGTGCCAGACACGGTGCCACTCTGGTACCATCGATCTATGGACGTCAACGTGAAGAATCTCGAGCCGGATGTTGTCGCCCGGCTGACCGAGCAGGCGAATGCAGAGGGCATGAGCCAACAGGAGTGGATCCGCCAGACGCTCCGCCGTAGCTCGTCCCGTCTCTCGCCGGCGGAGCTGTTGGCCCGGCGCCGCGATGCCCATCCCATGAGCGCGACGGAGTTCGCCGCTGTCCGCAAGGGGGCGACCGAACGACGGCTTGCCGCAGTGGAAGGCCTGAGTGCACGACAGCGTCGTCGTTGACGCTGGCGGTCTCCTCGTCCTCGCCGGGCTGCTCGAGGGAGTCCGCCACGAGGTCGACGAGATCCTCGCTCTCGATGCGACGTCCTTGCTGATCGCCGAGTACCTCGCGCTCGGACACGAGGGCGCGCCTGACCGCGCCCGTGTCGACTTCGCGCTCGTACACCAAGTCGTGCGCGAGTGGTTTCCCGTGCGCGGGATCGCACTAGACGCGGCGATCGCCGCGTCCAGCTCGGAAGACGTGGACGGCCAGGCGGCGCTGGCTCTGGCCGAGTCGCTCGGCAGTCCGCTGGTCACAAAGAACGATGAGCTGCGCAGTACTTCGGTGCCCGTGCTGCGGTGCTGACCTAATGTCGAGGGCTCGGCTGTGCCCGCGTGCTGCCCGCCTTACCTTCGGCGGAAAGGCCCACTCGAGCGCCTCGATCTCGATGGGGTCGGCTCCGGCGCGGCAGCGGGGGCGCAGGCCTGTCGCCCGGAGGAGAGGGCATCGAGCGCGACCTCGAGGTGCTGGAGGACTGCGCGGCCAGCCTGATCACCGAGCGGCGCCACGCCCGTCCGTGGGGACTTGCGGGTGGTGAGCCTGGGGCGCCAGGGGTCCACCAGCGCCACTGCGCCCTCCGCTACGGTCCATACATGGGCACGCGCGCAACCACGACGACTTCGGGCACCCGCTCGGTCCACCGCCTGAAGGTCACCCTCTCGGGCAGCAGTCCGCCCGTGTGGCGAAGGCTGGCGGTGCCAAGCGCCACCACGCTGGGGCAGCTCCATCACATCCTGCAGAGGGCCATGGGCTGGGAGGACTGTCACCTCCACGAGTTCGAGGCCGCAGGTAGCCGGTACGGCCCCCCGGGGGACTTCCTCGACAACGGCTGGAGCACGCCCCCGAAGGACGAGGAGACGGCCAAGCTCTCCCGTGTGGCACCCGCCGGCACTCGCCTCACCTACGAGTATGACTTCGGCGACGGTTGGCACCACCGGATCGTCGTCGAGAAGGTCGAAAAGGTCGCTGCGGGCGGACCAGGCGCCGACGGCCCGACCTGCCTGTCGGGTCGGCGGGCCTGCCCGCCCGAAGACTGCGGCGGGGTGTGGGGCTACGAGCACCTGCTGGAGGTACTGGCCGACCCCGCACATGTGGAGTATGAGGAGTTGCTCGAGTGGGCGGGGGAGGACTTCGACCCCGAGCGGTTCGATCTCGACCACGTGAACGCCGGGCTGGGTCGAGCGAGAGGGGCGCTGGCCGGGGCCTCCTGGCGATGAGCGCCCGTCGACCCAAGGGCCGAAGCGGGCGCAGTCGCGATGGCGGCCCGGAGCCCGAACCGGCGGTTGGCCTTCCTGACTGGACGCACCACGACGGCCAGCGCATGTTCGTGGTCGACCTGACGCCCGCTGGGCTTCCCATCGGCGAGGTGGACGACGGTGCGCTCAGCTACGTCGAGGACTGACCTGAGTTGCGCCAAGCGGCTACCCGTCGAGGCCCAGCGCGGTCCGGATGTGGCCGGTGTCGAGCGTCAGCGCACCGGGTGGGGGCTGGCGCCGGTCGAACTCGTGGAGGAGAGCCTCGAGCTGCTCGCGCCGGGTGGGGTCGTGCGCCGCCTCCCGGGGCGTGAGGCCGCCCAGGGCGGGGATGCGCTCGTCGATCCAGCGATCCTCCTGCTCGCGCAGAAAGGCAGCGACTGCGTCGGCGGCCTCGGGCGGCACGGCCTGCGGCAGGGGTAGCGAGGAGCTGCTCCCACGGGCGGCGATGAGATCGGCGGCGGGCGTCGCCTTCTGCGCGAGTAGCTCGAGGCCGGGTACGGCGGACTCGACGGCGCGGCACAGGCGACCGAAACGGGCTTCGCTGTTGGCGGTGACGACCAGCTCGGCGCCGTCGACCGCGACCGTGCCACGGATCCAGGGGCGGCGGTCGACCTCCACCGCCTCCGACCAGGTGAGCTCGTCGTCGCGGGCGAGCACCTTGTCGAGAGATGCAAGGGCGGCGAGGTCGCCCACCTGGTAGCGCGCCTCGCACAGCACGACCGGCTCGCCCTCCATGGTGAGGATCTCGGGCGGCGCCGTGGCCGCCGCCAGCAGGTCGGCGATGTCGACCGCGTCGGGCTCGTCGTCGAGCAGCTCCAGCAGCGGGTCTCGCAACCGCAGCGGCACCGTGACGACGCCGCCCACGATCTGGTGCCCCGCGCCGTCGGGGACCACGTGGGCGAAGATCAGGTCGCCGACGGCCAGCTGGCCGGAACCGAGGCGCTCCTGCACGTCGACCGTCTCGCCGGAGCGGACGTCGCGCGTCGTCAGGCCGGCCCCCGGTTCGACCGCCACCACCTCGTGGACGGAGCGGTCGACGAGTGCCCACTGGGCGACCAGGTTCCGCTCGTCGTCGGGCAGGAGCGGCCCCCGCCGGGTGAGGAAGTCCTCGACGGCGCGGTCACTGAACAGCACGAGCGAGGGCGCCAGCGTCTCGTGCTCCGCCTCGTAGCCGAAGGCGTCCAACACCGTGTCGAGGTGGTCCTCGTAGCCTTCCCTCGCCAGGAACCACTCGAGCTTCTCCCAGACCCACCCGACGCGCTCGGCCAACGGGACGAGGGTCGCCTTGCGCTGGCAGCAGTGCTTGTACTTGCGACCCGATCCGCAGGGACAGGGATCGTTGCGGCCAGCCAGCGCGACCAGCGGGCGGGCGTAGCGCTGCAGCACGGCCGCTCGCTGGTCGACGTGGCCCTCCCCGACGAGCTCCCAGAGCCGGCGGAGCAACTCCATCGCCCGCCGGGCGTCGCCGCGGTCGCTGGCGTACCAGGCCGCGTCGTCAAGGGCTTCGGGGTGGTGGGGATCGGCCTCCAGCGCCCGTCTGAGCAGGGCCTCGACGCGGTCATGGTCGCCGGCGGCGCGGGCCGCCACCGACATGGTCCATGTCAGGCCACCCCGCGCGCCCCGCTCCGTGCCCCGCAGCACCTGCTCCAGGAACCGGTCCAGGGCGGGGCCGTCCGAGACCGTCTGAGCGACGTCAATGAACGCCCGTCCGAGGCGGGGGTCGGCGAGCATCTCTCCCACCTCGGCGACCATGGCTCCTTCGGCCTCCTCGAGCGGGACCTCGCCTCCGGCAACGAGGCGATAGAGCTCCGAGACCACCACCAGGGCTCGGGCCGCGCCGGGGTCGAGGCCGTGGACAGCGGCGATCACGGCGGTGGCCCGGAGGCGGCCGAAGGTCTCCCAGTCGGCGCCCTCCGGGGCTGCGTCGCCGGCTCGGATCTCGAAGCCGCAGCCTGGTAGGAGCTCGCCCACCGGCGGGAGGATGGCTGGCGCCGCGGGGCGCTGGTCGGCGAGCGCTTCGGCCAGTAGCTCGGCGACGGGGACGGGCATTCCGTCCCCCTCGTTCAAGCCGTCGAACGCGCTGCGCAGGCGCTCACAGGGGAGCGAGGTTCCCGGCGCGGCGTCGACGGGAACCACGTCGACGTGGTCGCCCGAGATCCGGAACCCGAGCAGGCCACCCGGGCGGACCTCCCCCAGCCAGCCCGGCGGCCCGACCAGCACCTCTCGGTCGTCCACGACCTCGGGCTCGGCCACGGCGTCGCCGGCGAGGTGCAGGTGCCCGTGGTTCGCGAGCAACGGGGAGAGGGGTTCGAGGTCGGGAGCGTAGGCAACGAAGCCGCCAGCGATCTCGGCCTCGGTGAGGCGGTGGGTCAGCGTCGTCCCTTCGGGCAGCCGAGGGAACTCGAATCCGTCGTCGTCGGGCCAGTCGAGGGGCTGGTCGTCGTCCAGCCGCTCCGACCACGACTCGGGGAGCTCGGCCAGCGCGGCGGCGTAGCGCTCTCGATCGAACGGCTCCTCGCTCCGCCAGACGAGCCACAGCTCGCCGACCGCCACCGATCCCAGCATGTGCAGGACCTCGTGGCGGTCGTAGCCGGCGGACACGAGGCGCTCCGCCGTGGACCACATCTCGGGTGGCTCGTCGTGCCACAGCTGGCTGGCCACGACCCCGTGCATCGCCACGTGCATCCGGGGGCTCGTCGGCTGGCCCTCGACAACCAGCTCGTCGAGCCCGCGCTCGAGGGCGTCGGCCAGTTCGGGGTGCTCGGCCTCGATCAGGATGCGCCGGTCATCCTCGTCGTCAGGGTCGAGGCGGCTGAGGTCGATGCCGTGCCGGCGCCCTACCATACGGGGGAACAGCCACGCTCGTCGTTCGTCAACGTTCACGTCAGCAGGCTAGGCAACAGAACGCGCCTCTGGAGGCCCTGGAACGGCCCTACGGCAGGCGGGTCCGCCGCCACCGCCTGCGTCGCCGCAGCGGCGGCGCCGGGCGGCGGCCGGGCGGCGAGCGCGACCTCGAGATGCTGCAGGACGCCACCGTCTCGGTGATCAGCGAGCGCGCCGTTGGTCCCGTCCGTGGGGCCTCGACGGGTGCGACCCCCACCCGGCGAGAACTGGCTGCTACCCGCCGGCGCCGAGTCCTGCGCCGAGCGGCTCCCCGACAAGTGCCGTCCACCTGAGGGCGGGTGACATCGTGGCATCCTCACGCCGGGCAGGTGCTCGGCGGCGTTCAGCCGTACCGAACGGCCCGCTCCGGCAGCTCGTCGAACAGGGTGAGCGAGGCGGTCTCGGCGGCGGCTCGTCCGGCTGCGTAGCCAGCCCGGTTGGCGACGGACAGGCCTTTCTGGACAAGTTCGGGGAAGACCCGGTTGACAGCGTCCTGCACGGCCTGTTCGCGGCTGGCTAGCACCGGGAGCAGGGCGTCGCCGTAGCGCCGTTCGCCCTCCGCCACGACCTCGCGGGTGACCGCGTCGAGCCGTTCGCCGATGCGTACCGCGAACGCCACCAGGAAGGCCTGACGGAAAGATCGGGTACGTGAACGACCGGACCCGTCGATCGAGCGACCCGCCCTCACCATGGCTTCGGTGCCTTGCACGAGCAGGGACGTGAACAGCAGCTCCACCACCTCGAGGTCGGCTTCGGTGCCGAACACGGTGGCGAAGCCCAGGTCGCTTGAGTACACGGAATGGCTGCGGTTGGCCTGGGCGATGGCGTGCAGGAGCAGGGACTTGGGGGCGGCATAGGGGTCGTCGACCCCGATCCGCCACCCGATGATCTCCCCCCCGCTGTCGCCCCGCCCGCCGGCGTCGAGCATGGCCTGGTCGATGGCGTGGCGGGCCATGAGCTCCTGCGCCTTGGCGGTGAAGGCGTCGGCCTCCTCGGGAAAGGGCGTCGACTCCGCCTTAGCCAGCAAGGCGCGCACCCGTTCGAGGACCGCGTCCGCTCCGGCCGCGTGCCGCGTCCCACCTCTGGCCGCGCCGGACGAACGAGCGAGCTTGGGCAGGGGCGGCAGGTGCAACAACAGGGATAGGGCTCGGACGGCGGCATGCAGGCGCTTCTCCCAGGCTGTGGCGCTGCCCGTGGCGCTAGGGCCGGATTCAGCCCGCAGGACGTCGATCTGGGCCTCCCACCGTCTATCACGCGTCGCCTCGGGCCGGCGGACGGCGCTGGCCGCGATGAGGTCCACCACCGCCGCCACCGGCTCGCTGCCCAGCTTGCGGCCCAGGACACGGACGACATCACCTGGCTGCCACCCCTGGTTCCAGTGCCCGTCGAGCGCGAGCTCGACCCAATAGGTGACGGCCTCGTCAACCGCGCCGAAGCCGACGCGCTCGCGGAGCCAGCCGAGGTCTTCGAAGGCCTGCGCGAACTCGTGCTCGGAGTAGAACCGGAAGGCGTGGGCGGCAAGCAGCACTCCCTGGCGGACGAGTTCGACCTCGGTCAGCGGGCGGTCGTACCGGTGCTGTCGGGCCCCATGGTGGCCCTGCGCATGGGAGCGATCGGCCCGCTTCTCGCGCTGGAGCTTTTTGGCCTTGCGGCGCTGACGGTTGTTGATGCCCATTCAGGTGCCTCCTTCATCCGGAGCGAACAGTGCGACCATCACGTCCTCCTCGAACACGACCCGGCGCCGGGCCCGCATCGCTCGCGCCAGCGCGGGATCCCACGGTGTGTCTGGCACCGAGCCTGCGAACGTGGGGCCGGCGCGGTCGGCTTCGTCGGCGCCCGCCCGGTAGTCGCGGGCGGTCATACGCCACGGCTCGGCGCCGACCTGCCGGATGAGGTGGCGGGTGATGAGCACCCCCGGCGGGTCGAAGTCGGCGTGGCACCGCAGGTGGGCCCCGGCCGCCGCGAGCTGGCGCAACAGCGTCGTCACCGCCACGTTGGGCCAGCCCGACGAGCACACGAGGGGCCAGGCGGGACGGTCCCGGGCCACCCGTCGTGCGCGCCCGCCGGGGTCGGCGCGGGCGTCGGC
>JBOGID010000446.1:0-19382 GCA_050742295.1 Acidimicrobiales bacterium
TACCTCGGCCGGCCCGCCGCGCCGGCGAGCGGCGACGTGGTCACCTACGCCGCCGACCCTCGCGACGACCCCGAGGTCCTGCTCCGGCCGGCCGCCATCGTTCTCAATGGGCGCCGGGTAGCGTGAAACCGCTATGGAGGACGACGTCATCGCCTGGGCCCGTGACATGCTCAACCTCGACCCCGCCAGCACCGTCAAGGTGCGCGAGAAGGACAGCAACGACCCCCGTTGCTCGCCGGTCGTGACCGAGCTGACCATCGAAACTCCGGGCGAGACCCCCTATGTGTTCCACATCGAGCAGCCGCTCGCCGAGGTCACCGAGCCCGACGTCCTCGCCGCCATCGCCTTCGGCGGCCACTGACTTTGTGGGCCGATCGCGTCGGATTTCGACGCGATTCGCCCACAAAGGTCAGCTCGTAGCCACCGGACGACCACGGCGACCACGAAGCGGGGGAGAGCCGGGCGCAGCGCAGGCCCGGCCCGCAGTGCTCAAGACCACCGGACGTCGGCGATGATGGCATCCGGCGAAGGCACGGTTTCGACGACGGGTTCCACCCCGGTGCAGGCTAGAGGCGACATGGCCGACGCCGACGAGCCCCGCGATGAGCTGCCCGAAGACCTGGACATCACCGCCTACCGGGGCCGTTACACGTTCCCCGACATCAAGCGCCGCCGGATCGCGGGCTGGCTCTACCTGGTCCTCGCCGGCTTCTGCCTGGCGGCGTGGTTCGCCAAGGGCGACGACCCCGTCCTGGTCAACGGCGGCCTGCTGCTGATCGCCGTCGCCCTGGTCGCCATCGGCGCGTTCCACCTGGCCACGGCGTGGCCCCTCGCGGTCAGGGAGACCGACGCCCTCGTGTCCGCCGCCGGCGAGGTGGGCTTCCCGGTGGGCCACGCCTCCGCCCAACTGGGGTGGCGCGGGCTGCTCAGCCGTCCCACGTGGCGGATCCTGCTGTACTCGAGCGAGGAACCGCCGGCCCAGCGGGGCCTGGTCCTCGTCGACGCCGTTGACGGCCAGGTCCTCTCCCACTTCGTCGAGGACAACCCCGAGGACTGGTCCGCCTACGACCGGTGAGCATCCTCACCCGCACGGCACGACGTGCGGAGCAAGGGCGGTGGAACGGATGATGAGGATGTGGGCCTCATTGGCGGTTGTGGCGGCGGCCATTTCCGGCTTGGTCTTACACGGTCAGCCCCGCGGGGCGGCCGTTTCTCGACGGCAACTCCATCGTGGGCAACAAGATCGGCCGCGACCGGGTCTCGACGAACAACACCGACAACGACGGCATCCGGGTGGAGAACGACGCCGTCGTCAACGCGTTCACCAACAACTTCGTCTTCGACAGCGGGCTCGACGGCATCTCGCTGTTCGCCGACACCTTCGACAACGTTGTGCGCAACAACAATGTCCAGCGCAACGGCTTCTGCCGCACGACGGCGCGGCGGGGGAGCGGCCCGTGTTCAGCCGGGCCGCCCGCAACATCGTCGGGAATAACCAGGTTTACGGGAACGCCGACAGCGGCATCGACATCCGCCCGCCGGTCGGCATGAACGCCGGAGCCACGAGCAACCGCATCGCCTTCAACACGGCCGTCGGCAACAGCGCCCTGCCCTTCATCCCCAGTGCCGTCTTCGGCCCCAGCTTCGACCTCAAGGACGGCAGCGCCAACTGCGACGCGAACGTGTGGCTGGGCAACCGCTACCACACCTTCAGCCAGCCGTGCGTGACGACCGGCGGCCAGCAGGTCTAGGAGGCTGGTGTCTTTTCGCTTTCGACCCTTCAGGTCGAGGCGGCCGACCTGCCTCTGACCTGCACCTTTGCGATGCAGAGCCGCCGCCAGCGGGGCGGTCGGCCGCCGAGGGAGGGCTTAGACACCAGCCACCTAGGTCGCTACTCAGAACCATCGGTAAGGCCGCCGTGACCGGCTGGCTGACAGGGTGAGCTGACCGAAGGAGGCGGTCCGCTCGCTGGCGATGAAGCGGGGTCAGGCCGGAGTCGGCGTCCGCCGTCGGAGCCGGTCGAGCGCGGCGACACAGGTTCGAGCCTCCACCACACTATGGCCGTGAGGGTTCTCCGGACGTTCTCGGGCTACCTGAGGCCGTACCGGACGCAGGTTGTCCTGCTCATCCTCGGGCTGGTGCTGGATGTCGCGTTCAACGCGGTCATGGCCTTTGCTTTCAAGTACCTCATCGACGATGCCCTCCCGAGGCACGACAGCCGTCTGTTATGGACCATCATCGCCGTGATGGCCGCCGCCGTCGTCATCGCCTCGGTGGCGGCGATCGGCCGGGACTACCTCTACGCGCACCTCGGGGCCAAGGTGATGAACGACCTGCGCCTGCGCATGTTTGAGCACCTCCAGCGTCTATCGGCGGACTTCCACGGGCGGGCTCGCGTCGGCGACGTCATGGCCCGTTTCACCACGGACATCGGGGCGGTCAACACTGCGGTCGTCTCCGCCCTCCCCGAGACCGTGCTCAGCCTGTTGGGCATCGTCGTCTACACGCTGTTGCTCTTCTCGCTCCAACCAGGCCTGGCAGTCGTGGCCGTCATGGGCTTCCCCGCGCTCCTCATCGGACCGCGTCTTCTCGCACCTCGCGCCGAGGCGGAGAGCGTGAGGGTCCTGGACGTGGAGGGAGGCGTGGCCAGCACCATCCAGGAGAGCCTGACCACCCACAGTGTGATCCGGGCGTTCGGGCTGGGCGGCGAGCAGGTCAGCTCGTTCGGCGCAAAGCTCGAGGAGTTGTACGGGAGGAGTCTACGGTTCAACGTCCTGAGCTACCTGGTGGAGCGGACGCCCAACGTCGCCTTTCTCGCCCTCCAGGTCGCCATTCTCGCCGTCGGCTCCGTCAGGGTATTCCGAGGGGATTTCCCGGTCGGGACCCTCGTGGCCTTCAACGCCATCCTGCTCAGCCTGAGCGTGGCCATCACAAGCCTGACGAGAATTCTGCCTGCCCTGCTGATCGCATCGGGCGGAATAGACCGCATCGACCGCCTGCTGGGCGAGGAATCGCCCGTCCGTGACGATCCGGGGGCGGAGGCTCTGGCTCCGCTCGAAGACGCGATGTCCTTCCACGACGTCACGTTCTCCTACGAAGGGGCCGCCAAGCACCTCGACGGGGTCTCGCTCACGATCCGGTGCCGGACCAAGGCAGCCTTCGTCGGCACAAGCGGCTCGGGCAAGAGCACGGCGGTCAGCCTCCTGATGCGGTTCTTCGACCCTCAGAGCGGCACGATCGCGTTCGACGGCAAAGACATCAGGGCGGTCACGCAGGCCTCGCTACGCGCCCAGATGGGCGTCGTCCTCCAAGAGAGCCTTCTCTTCAACACAACCATCCGGGAGAACATCAGGATGGGGCGGCTGGACGCCTCTGACGAGGAGATCGAAGCAGCCGCCCAGGCGGCCGAGATCGAGGCCGTGATCAAGGCGCTCCCCGAGGGCTACGACACACTCGTGGGCGAGCGCGGCGGCCGGCTTTCGGGTGGACAGCGGCAACGCATCGCCATCGCCCGGGCGATCGTCCGAAACCCGGCGGTGCTCGTGCTCGACGAGGCGACCTCGGCCCTCGATCCTGGGACAGAGGGGGCCGTCGAGGCCACCATCGAGCGCTTGGCCGCAGATCGCACCGTGGTGGCGGTCACCCACAAGCTGGCCTCGGTCGTCGGCTACGACCGGATCTTCGTCTTCCACCAGGGCCGTCTCGTCGAGGAAGGAACCCACGAGGATCTGCTGGCGCGGGGCGGCCAGTACAGCCAGCTGTGGGAGAAGCAGAGCGGCGTCGCCGTCACGTCCGACGGTCGGTTGGCCAGCGTCACCGCCCGCTACCTCCGTTCCGTGCCCGTTCTCTCAGACCTTTCCGACGCGGCCTACACCCGGCTGTGCCGCCTGTTCGTGACGGAGCACTTTCCCGAGAACCGCGTGGTCATCTACGAGGGCGACCGGATGGCAGAGAAGTTCTATGTCATCGCCCGGGGACGGATCGCCATCACCGCCTCGAGAGGGGGCGCGGAGGAGCGGAACATCGCGGTGCTCGAACAGGGGGATTACTTCGGAGAGATCGCCCTCGTCAAGGATGTTCCTCGGACCGCTACCGTCACCACGCTGACGCCGAGCATCCTTCTGACCTTGCGAAGAGCGCAGTTCCTCGATCTCCTGCAAACGGAGCCAGGCATTGAGCAGGAAGTTTCCCGGCAGCTTCGCGAGCGGAGCGCGGAACTCGACAAGGCACACCTATGAGGGAGCGGGCCATGGTCAAGAAGACCGACCTCCACCGATCGAAGGTGGAGGTGAGGACCTGCGGTCTCGGGATAGGAGTGTTCGCCCGGCAGACGATTGGCGCCGGTGAAGCAGTCATCTCGCTGCCACAGGCATTCACGACGATCCGAGACCGATACACGATCCAGCTCGGTGAACGACGGCACCAGATGTACACCAGCG
This sequence comes from Acidimicrobiales bacterium, assembly GCA_050742295.1. Lineage (GTDB taxonomy): Bacteria > Actinomycetota > Acidimicrobiia > Acidimicrobiales > AC-14 > JAHFUQ01. The sequence continues at coordinate 4,440 of JBOGID010000446.1, forward strand.
ACCCGGACGACTTCGTGAACCACAGCTGCCGCCCCAACTGCCGGCTCGACGTCGAGAGCTCCCAGTTCGTGGCGCTGGTCCAAATCAGCCCCGGTCAGGAGGTCACCTTCAACTATCTCTCCTCGGAATGGGAGATGGTCGAGCCGTTCACCTGCGTCTGCGAGGGTCGGGAGCGGCTTATCCGCGGCTACCGCTTCCTGTCGCCTGAGGAGCAGCAGGAGCTCCGGCCGCTGGTACCTCGGTGGCTGCTCGCCACTCACGCTCGGCCGTCGACCTCATAAATGGTCTCGGTCCCCGTGCGTCCCTTGACCGTGACCTCGCGTGACCGAGCGAAGACGAATTGATCACGGGTGAGGTCGTAGACGGCCTTCGTGGCAAGCACATCGCCCAAGCCGTTCCGGCCGGCGAGGCCGGACAGGCGGAACGCGACGTTGGTCGCATCACCGAGCACCGATACGAGTGATCCGGTGAGGGTGCTGACGGCCGCCTGACCCAGGGCCACGCCCCACCCCATCTGGACGGGGCGCCCCTCGGGATCCCGGATGGCCAGGCTGGGCGCCACCTCCGCCACCTTGTCATTCGCGTCCAAAGCGAAGCTCAGGGCGTGCTCGGACGCGTCGGGCATGCTTTCCAGCTCCCAGATCGCGAAGAACGCATCACCCACGTAGTTGTTGAGCGTGCCTCGGTGAAGCGTGAGCAGACCGCGCAGCTGACCGTACAGGCGGTCAATGCTTTCCAGCAGCACGCCCTCCTGCGTGTGCTGGGAGATCGTCGAGTAGGCGATGACGTCGCCGACGACCATTGCCAGACGGGCAACGCTCACATTCCTCGTGGTCTGGCGGGCATCCAGACCCGAGCCCTGAAAGTGCACGGACCTGAACTCGAACTCGGTCGCACCCGCACGTAAGCGGTCTCCCGGTTTGAGCGGCACGGGAACGGCCCGTTCGACGCGGGACCCGTTTAGGCGCGTGCCGTTGGTGCTCGTGTCGAACACGTACGCTCGATCCTGGTGAAGGTCGAGCCGGATCTCGAAATGCTCACGCGAGATGCTCGGGTCGGAGAGCTCAAACCGGTGCTCCTCGTCGACGCCGCGACAGTCCCGTCCCACCCAGAGCCGGTCGCGCAGTGGGATCAGCCGCTCCTCATTCGTGCCCGGGTGGACAACGAGGAACGCGGCAGACCGTCCAACGGTGACCATGAGCGGTAAATGTACGGTGGACTCCCACCGAGACGCGTCTACGCCCAGATCATGGCGCGTCACACGCCCTCGCCGATGTCGCGGTCGAGGATCGAGCTGAGGCCCCGTTTGATGTCCATCAGGTGGTGGTTGCCCTCGTGGACGGCGTTACGGGCCACATCGATGGCCTCCCGCTCGCCGTAGGAGAACGTCCCTTTGCGGCCCCAGTCCGACGACGCGCAGTACTCGATGGCCATGGAGAGGTCGGCGCACGCCGACTCCAGTTCGGAGAGGGCCTGGAGCAGGGTCCAGTCGTTGTAGTCCTGCTCCTCGGCCTGGACGTCGGGGTCGAACGAGAAGAGCGGCGGGTTGTCCTCCAGGGCGATCTGGCGGATGGCAGGGGCCATGAGGTCGAGGGTCTGGGCCACATGGGCCGTGTACTCCAGGGCCGACCACACGCCCGCGGCCGGCCGCGTCCGGATGACCTCCTCCAGGTCCTCACCCGGCTTGAAGTGGGTCAGCACCGACCGGTAGCGCCTCGGGAACGTCCGCACCGCGCCCGACGCCACATGGGGTGTGATCTCCTCGTAGTCGAGCCCGCACTCCTTGCAGACCCAGCTCATGCTCACTTCTTGGCCTGCTCCCGCACCGTCCGTAGGCCCCGGCCGATGTCGAGGAGGTGGTGGTTCCCCTCGTGGACGCCCCGCCGGGCATGGGACAGGATCGACCGCTCCTGGCCCCGGGTGATGCCGAACCGGTCCCAGGCCTCGTCGGGTACCCCCTCGAACACGGTGGCCAGGCGGTCGGCGTTGGCGGCCAACTCGTCCGCCACCGTCGCCGGGTCCTGCTCGTTGTAGCGGTGCTGGACGGCCGCTTCCTCGTGGTTGACCACGTCGAACACGGGACGGTCCTCGGCCAGCGTGCGCTCGACCCGGGCCGCGTACCAGTCGAACACGTCCCGCACGTGGGCCGCGTACTCCAGGGCCGACCACACGTCGGGCGCAGGCCGGGCCCGCACGACCGCCGAACCGTCCTCCCCGGGCAGGAACCGGGTCAGCGGCGCCCGGTAGCGGCGCCCGAAGGCGCGCAGCGCGGCGACCGCCTCCGCAGGCCCGACCGACTCGAGGTCGAACCCGCACTCCTCACAGGCGTCGGTCACTCGCCCTTCTTGGCCACCTTGTCGACGAGGTGAGCGGGCAGCAGGTCGTAGTGGCTGTGGCGCATGGCGAAGCGGCCCCGCCCGCCCGTCAGCGACCGCAGGTCGATCGAGTACCGCATGACCTCTGACGTCGGGACCAGCGCAGTCACCATCTGCTCGCCGTTGCCGACCGCCTCGGTGCCCTGCACCCGGCCCCGCCTCGAGTTGAGGTCGCCCATCACGTCGCCCTGGAACTGGGACGGCACGGTGACCTCCAGCTGCGAGACGGGCTCCAGCATCACGGGCTGGGCCTTGCCCATGGCCTCCTTCAGGGCCAGCGACCCCGCCATCTTGAACGACAGCTCCGACGAGTCCACGGCGTGGAACTTGCCGTCGTACAGGGTCACCCGCAGGTCGACGACCGGGTAGCCGAACACGCCGCCCACCGACATGGTCTCGGCCACGCCCTTTTCCACGGCGGGGATGAACTGGCGGGGGATGGCGCCGCCCACGATCTTGTCCACGAACTCGAAGCCGGCGCCCCGCTCCATCGGCTCCACCCGCAGGAACGCCACACCGAACTGCCCGTGGCCGCCCGTCTGCTTCTTGTGCTTGCCCTCGGCCTCGGCCGAGCCCTGGATTGTCTCCCGGTAGGGGACGCGGACCTCCTCAGTCTCGACCTCCACGCCGAACTTGCGGGCCAGCTTGTCGGTGACCAGGGAGAGGTGGGTCTCGCCCATCCCCGACAGCAGGGTCTGGTGCGTCTCGTCGTCGCGCCTCACCTGCAGCGCCGGGTCCTCCTCCTGGAGCCGGTGGATGCCGGTCATGAGCTTGTCCTCATCGCCCTTGGACTTGGGCTTGATGGCGACCGACAGGACGGGCACGGGCGGCTCGATGGGGGGGATGACGACGGGTGTGCCCTTGGGGGCCAGGGTGTCGCCGGTGGCCGTGTCGGCCAGTTTGGCCACCGCCCCGAGGTCGCCGGCCGGCACCTCGGGCACCGGGTCCTGCTCCTTGCCCCGCATGGTGAACAGGGCGTGGAGCCGTTCGTCGGTGTGGGTGCGGGGGTTGGTGAGGTGGGCGTCGGGGCGGATGGTGCCCGACAGGGCCTTGAAGAACGACACCTTTCCCACGTAGGGGTCGGCCAGGGTGCGGTAGACGAGGGCCAGGGGCTGGGCCGCGGGGTCGGGCTTGACCTCCATCTCGGTACCGCCGGCGGTGACGGTCACGGGCGGGCGGTCGAGGGGCGAGGGGCCGACCTCGGTGATGAGCGACGCCAGCCGGTCGACGCCGATGAGCTTGGTCGCCGAGCCCGTCGCCACCGGGAACACCGACCCCTCGGCCACGCCCTTGGCCAGGGTCTGGCGCAGCTCCTTGGCGTCGATGTCCTCGCCCTCGAGGTAGCGCTCCATGAGGGCGTCGTCGGCCACGACGATCCCCTCCACCAGGTTGTCCCGCACGGCCGCGACCTGGTCGGCCAGCTCCGCAGGGATGGGCCCGGGGGCGCCCGTCTTGCCGCTGCCTTCGTACAGGTGGGCGGTGCCCGACAGCACGTCGGCGATGCCCCGCAGCGACGCCTCCTCGCCGATGGGCAGTTCGAGGGGGGCCACGCCCGCGCCGTAGCGGTCGCGGAGGGCGTCGAGGGTCTGCTGGAAGTCGGCCCGTTCCCGGTCGAGCTTGCTGATGAAGAACATGCGCGGGAGGCCGGCGTCGGACGCGATCTTCCAGGCGATGTCGGTGCCGACCTCGGGGCCCTCGACGGCGCTGACGACGAGGATGGCCAGGTCGGCGACCCGCAGGGCGGAGTGGACGTCGTTGACGAAGTCGGCGTAGCCGGGCGTGTCGATGAGGTTGATCTTGTGCCCGTCGTGCTCGAACGGGGCCAGCCCCAGCGACAGCGAGATGCCCCGCTTGATCTCCTCGGGGTCGAAGTCGGTGGTGGTGTTCCCGTCCTCCACCCGGCCCTGGCGGCTGATCGCCCCCGAGCAGAACAGCAGCGCCTCGGTCAGGCTCGTCTTCCCAGCGCCACCGTGGCCCACCAGGGCGACGTTGCGGATCTTGGCCGGAGGGAAGCTCTTCACAAGGTTCCTCGCTGCGGTTCAGGACCGGCGAAAGCCGGCCAGCCAGCTGTCAGATACGGGAGCCTACCGGCCCGTCCTGGTATTTTGGAGGGCCAGGACGACGGATCGAGGAGTTCCCGTGTTCGACAAGAGATGCCGCCCGGGCGTGGAGCGAGGGCTCCGTCCAGTCGGCTCCGGGCTGGGCAAGGTCGGCATCACGGCCAACCAGCTGACCGCCTCTGGCATCGTCATTTCCATCTGCGCTGGCCTCGCGGTGGCCCAGGGCTGGCTCGGGCTGGGCCTGCTGCTGCTGACGCTGTCGGCCGTGCCCGACCTGCTCGACGGGGCGGTGGCCAAGGCCTCCGGCACCTCGTCGCCAAGGGGCGCGTTCTTCGACTCGGTCAGCGACCGCATCTCCGACACGTTCGTGCTCGGGGGCGTGGCGTGGTACCTGGCGTCGATCGATGGCGGGCACGCCGCCCTGCTGCCCTTCGCGGTGGCCGGTGCCTCCAACCTCATCTCCTACGAGCGGGCCCGGGCCGAGTCGCTCGGCTTCTCCGCCCGTGGGGGCCTGATGGAGCGGGCCGAGCGCATGATCCTGGTGGGGGTGGGCCTGGCCTTCAGTGCCATCCTGGTGCCGGTGCTGTGGGTGATGCTGGCCCTGACCCTGTTCACCGCCGGCCACCGGTTCGTGATGGTGTGGCGCCAGGGCTCGGTGCCGCGGCGCACGCCGTCCGACGACACGCTGCGGTCCCGGCTCCGGGGCTGGCGTCCGGGCGAGGGCTTCGAGCCCCGCCGGCGCGACGCACGGGGCACCCGTACGCCGTGGCGTGAGCAGGCCCGGCCTGCGTGGTCTGAGCGCCGCGGCCGGCCTCCCCGTCCGCCTCGCGGCTGACTCGTTCTCCCGCCTACTGGGCCTACCGGGCGGGTGCCGCCGCGGCCACGGCCCTGCCCGAGCGGGTGGCCGGCGTCGTGGCGCGGGGGCTTGGGCGGGCCGCCGTGCCGTTGCTCGGCCAGCGCGGCCGCATGGTGGTGCGGCACGCCGGGCGGGTCGCCGGACGGCCCTTGACGGCGCGTGAGCAGCGGGCCGCGGTGCGGGCGTCGGTCGCCTCCTACGCCCGCTACTGGATGGAGTCGCTGCGTCTGCAGCGGCTCGACCGGGCCAGGATCGAGGCCCGCTTCTCGATCGAGGGACTGGAGCACATCGAGGCAGCCCGCTCGGCCGGCACGGGCGCCGTCCTGGCCATCCCCCACATCGGCGGCTGGGACGTGGGGGGCGCCTGGTTCGTGGCCAACGGCTTCCCGCTGGCCGTGGTGGTGGAGCCGATCCAGCCGCCGGAGCTGTTCGAGTGGTTCGCGGGCCTGCGCCGGTCGTTCGGCCTGAAGGTCATCCCCCTTGGTGTTGGCGCCGGCACCGAGGTGCTCCGCTGCCTCCGCAACAACGAGGTGGTCGGCCTGCTCTGCGACCGGGACATTGGCGGCGGGGGAGTCGACGTGGACTTCTTCGGCGAGCAGACCACGCTGCCCGGAGGCCCTGCGACCCTCGCCCTGCGGTCGGGAGCACCGGTCCTGCCCACGGCCATCTACTTCGAGAGCCCGACCACCCACCACGCCGTCGTGCGCCCGCCGGTGGTGGTCGAGCGCACTGGCAAGTTCCGCGCCGACGTGACAAACCTGACCCAGGCCACCGCCCACGAGTTGGAGGGGTTGATCCGGCAGGCACCGGACCAGTGGCACCTCTTCCAGCCCAACTGGCCCAGCGACCGGGAATAGGGCTGTGACCTCGGCTTTACGGCGTCTGCGCGTTGCCAGGCCGCCGGGGGGCCGCGAGAACGCGAGACCCGAATCGACTGCTTGGAGCGTGAGATCGTCCGCGGCGGTGAGCGGAGTCAATGCCAAGCCGTCTGAGCTAGCGGCGAGCCATTCGCCGAACACCTGAGACGACGAGTGCCGTGGCGCCGATCATCGTCGGCGCAAAGAGCCACCCTGTGATGCCCGGCCCAAGCGACGCCGTCGAGTGTGTGTCCACCGCTGCGGACCACCATGTTGTCGCGAAGAGGCCGGTAAGGAGGAGGCCATCTATGACAACGGTCGGCACCGACAGGCGGTGAACAGAGAGAGACCCAGTGCGGGCAGGGCCCAATTAGGCCAGGCTGAAGACCGCATCCGGAACCGAGCCCGCCCCGAGGAGCGCCAGAAGCGCCTGCATCTTGCCGAGGAGCCGGCCCAGCTCGATGGGCTTGGTGTCGTAGTCGTCGCACCCGGCGTCGAGCGCCCGCTGGCGGTCGCCGGTCATGGCGTGGGCGGTGAGGGCGACGATGGGGATGGAGCTGGTCGCCTCCGCCGTCTTCAGGGAGCGGGCCACCTCCCACTCGTCGAGGACGGGCAGGCTCATGTCCAGCAGGATGAGGGTGTCGCCGAGCCGGCCATCTCGACCCCCTCGACCCCGTCGACCGCAACGACGACGTCGTAGCCCCGGCGGGGACAGGCCGAAGAAGGCGGCGAAGTCGCCCGCCGTGAACGCGTCGATGGCGCGTCGAACGGCGGCGACGCCCCGGGGCTCGGCCTTCAGCGTGTCGGTCATTTCACGCCTCCTCGTCGTCCCGTGCGATGCCCGACCAGAAGGCGTCGACCTGGGCCTGGTCGTCGGCCATCGACCAGAACTCCGACCACCGCCCTCCGGGGCCGATCCTGAAGACCTCGACCAGTTCGACGTCGAGGTAGTGACCGTCGCGCCCGCCCCGCACCCGGACGAACATGACCAGGTGGTCGTCGCTGGACAGGACCTCGATGGGGGCCAGGTTGAGCGACCCCTCGGCCAGGTACTGGGCCCGGGCCAGGTAGTCGAGCACATCCTCCCGCCCGCGGTAGTCGCCGCTGAGGGCGTGGGCACCGGCCACGTGCCACACGATGCTGTCGTCGAAGTGCTCGGCCATGGCCGCCCGGTCCCGGCGGGCGTATGCCTCGAGATACCGGTCGACCCGTTCCAACTGATCGGTGCTCACCGGCCCACCTCCCCTCGGACAATCTGGACGCTACCGCCGGAACCGGCCCGAGCCAAGGGGTGGCGGCGCCGGCCTCAGGGGGCGATGTCGCGCTCGGTGGGGCGGACGGGCGAGACGCGCACGGGTTGGCCCGGGCACACGTTCATTTGGGCGGACACGGTCAGGGCGGTGGTCGCGTCGGGCGGGGTGACCCGGACGGTCTGGGCCACGGACGGCTCGACCCCGCCGTTGCAGACGTTGTAGGACTCGACGCCGAAGTACGCCGAACCCCCGGCCGCCAGCGAGACGGCGGCGGGCGGGCGGTCGGGGAGGATGTAGCCCGCTCCCGGCTGGGCCTGGGCGAGGAGGCGGCCGTCGCCCGCCACCAGGCTCACCGCCGGGTAGCCCGTCAGCCGGCACGCCTGGCCCGCGGTGTTCCGGAGTTGGAGCACGTAGAGGGCGTGGCCAAGGGCGCCCAGGCCCTCCCTCGACGCCAGGGCGAGTGTCGACGACGAGCACCGGTCAGCGGCGGCCGCCGCCGTCGTCGGTGCCGCCGTCGTGGAGACGGGCGGAGCCGAGGTGGCCGTGCTGGCGCCCGCCGTGGTGGCTCCGGGCGCTGCGGTGGTTGCGGGTGGCGCCGCGCTCCTGTCGCCGTCCGAGCAGCTCGCGAGCAGCGCGGCGGCGAGGGCGACGGCCACCGCCACCCGGACCCGCACCCCGTTCAGAACTCGTTGACCGAGACCAGCTCCACGTTGGTCGCCTGGGTGTTCCGGGTCGAGTAGTTGTCGACGGCGTCGCGGATGGCCTGCTCCAACAGGGCGGGGATGTCCTTCTCCTGGTGGGGCGTGGCCGACGTGACGAAGTCGAACGTGCAGATGGCGGTCACGAGGTACCGCAGCGAGGGTTTGTCGCCCGCAAGGGCAGAGTTCGGCGCATCACTCATCACGCCTCCTTTCGTCCGGTTCCGCCCGATCCTACGGAGCGAGCGGGCACGCGTAGGGGCGTTGGACGCACAATGGCGGGCCGGAGTCCTGGGCCCTGGGGGGAACTGCCCGTGAGCGACGTCTCGATCTGGGAGCACGTGGCCGGTCACGTGCCGCCCAATGGGCCAGGGCTCCTCCCCGGCGGCATGGACCTCCCCGACGACGGCGACCTCGACGGGCGGGGCCCGGCCGAGCCGGGGGCGGCGGACGGCGTGCGCCTGCTGCGGGGGGACGTCCCCGCCGACGAGGCCACCGCTCGCGAGGTGGCCGACCTCGTCGCCGCCAGCGCCTCCTCGCGGAACTCCAAGGCCTACCCGGCGCTCTACGAGCGGGTCCGGGAGTCCGACCCCCTCACCTACCGCGCCCGGCTCGTGAAGCTCATCCCCAATCTGCGGATCAACCCCGAGCGGCTGTACGACCTGGGCCGCGTGCTGGTCACCACGTCGGGCCACCGGGCGCCGGTGAAGCTGGGAACCGCCCTGTTCGGCTTCTTCGAGGAGGGGTTCCACGTCGAGGTGCTGCTGACCCTGGGCCGCCACGACGAGTTCACCTGGTACGCGGTCGACGCCCTCAGCCGGGGCCTCGACAACCCCGAGCCGGTGGTGGTGAAGCTGGCCCAGCAGGCGACGGGGTGGGGGCGGGTGGCCGCCGTCCGCCACCTGGCCCGCGCCGCCGGCCGGGCCGACACCCTGGCGTGGATGCTGCGGAAGGGCTTCCGCAACCAGGTAGGCGACGGGTACCTCGCCCTGCCCGTCGCCACCTCGGCCCGGCTGGTCGCTTCGCTGGCGGCGCGTGACGTCGATGACGAGGTGCTCGACGCCGGCGTGGACATTGTGCGCGCCCTGCTGCGCCCGGGCGCACCGGAGACCATCGACGACTATCCGGATGGTGCCCGGGCCACCGCCTTGGTGGTGAACCTCCTCCGCTCGCGGGCCTCGTCGCTCAACCACCTGCTGGCCGTAGAGGACATCGACCGGTTCGTCCTGGGCGGCGGGGACTGGGACCGGCGGGCCGAGCGGGAGTGGACGGCCGAGGTCCGCACCGTGGTGCACGAAGCCTGTGCGGAGATCGCGGCGTGGTCGTGGTGGCCGGCCCAGGTCGAGGCCGGCCTGCGGTCCGACGGCGAGGCCGAGTTCGGGCGGGCGGCCGAGGCGGCCCGCATGCTGGGGGTGATGGCCGTCCCCGCCCTGCTCGACCGGCTGCGGTCGCACGGCTTGGAAGCGGGCGCCTGGCGTTGCCTGTTCGAGCAGGTCGACAAGGCGAACATCGACGCCGCGGTGAGGCTGGCGGCGGACCGGCTCCCCCTGGCTGGCATCGCCACCGGCCCCGCCGGCGAGTTCCTGTCTGGACCGAAGCACGCGGCCCACGAGTGCCTCGACGTCGTGCTGTCAGGGCTGACGGCGTGGCCCAACTCCGGCTGGCCGCTGGTGCGGGCTGGGCTGTCGAGCCCGGTGATACGCAACCGCAACCTCGCCCTGCGGGCCCTTCACGGCTGGGGGCGCCCGGCCTGGCCCGCCGACGCCGAGAGCCTGCTGCGAAAGGCCGGCCAGCGCGAGCCCGAGTTGGAGGTCCGCCGCCGCATCGAGCGCCTGCTGTCGGGCCAGCCCCTCGAACAGCCCGTCGCCCGCAGCCGCTGGTAGGAGTGCGCCCGGCCGTCAGTCGGCGGCGTCGGCGGCGCGGGCCCGCAGGGCCCGTTCGACGCCGTCCTTGCCCTCGATGAGGATGCGGTAGACGGGGCCGGCCAGGTTCTCGTCGGCCAAGGCGGCATCGGTGGCGGCCACCAGTTCGGGCTCGACCAGGGTGCCGGGGAACAGGCCGTTGATGAGGGACAGCGCCTCCTCCCGCGGCCGCTCCGCCCACCACTGGCGGATGGAGGCGAAGTAGGGCTCGACGTAGGGTCGGACCAGCTCCTCCTGGCCCCACTGGGCCAGGCCGCCGGCCGTGGCCCGCATCATGGCCAGGTGGAGGGGCTCCTCGGTCAGCCTCCGCCACGCCTCGGCGTTGGCCTCCGCCGCCGGCCGTGACGAGCGCGCCGCGGCCGCCCGGCGCTCGCCGATGTCGGTGGGGTCACGCTCCTTCTCGGCGTCGATCAGGGCGCCCTCGTCGTCCTCCCCGTGGGAGGCCAGCACGCCCACGATCTCCCACCGCAGGTCGGTGTCGACGGTGAGCCCTTCGACGACCTCGGTGCCGTCGAGCAACCCTCTGGCCCAGGCCAGGTCGTCGTGCGCATCGATGGTGCCGAGCACGGCTCGGGCCCAGATGAGCTGGCGGTCGCTGTCGGGCTCGGCGCCGTCGAGGCCGAGCCGGGCCAGGGTGGCCAGCCGGGCCCGGGCCGCGGGCCGGTTGTCGGGGTCGCCGTACACGTCGACCGCAGTCCGGGCCTGGCCCAGCAGGCGCTGGAGCGTGCTGTCGTCCTCCTCGCCGGGGGCGTGGGCCAGCACCAGGTCGAGGTAGCGCCGGGTCGGCAGCTCGGCGTCGCGCACCATGTCCCAGGCCGCGGCCCAGACCAGCGTGCGGGCCAGGGGGTCGACGATCCGGCCCAGGTAGCCGGCCAGGGTGTCGAGCGACCGTTCGTCGAGCCGGATCTTGGCGTAGGTGAGGTCGTCGTCGTTCAGCAGCAGGAGGTCGGGCTGGTGCTCGCCCACGAGCTCGCCTACCTCGGTGCGGGCGCCCACCACGTCGAGCTCGACCCGGCGCCGGCGCACCACGCCGTCCTCGCCCAGGTCGTAGAGGCCGATGGCGATGCGGTGCGACCGCAGCGTCGGTTGCTCGGGCTTCGCCTCCTGGGTGATGGCGAACGAGGCGTACCGACCCTCGGCGTCCAGCTCGAACGCCGCCCGCAGGGTGTTGACCCCCGCCGTCTCCAGCCACTCCTTCGACCACGACGCCAGGTCGCGGCCGCTGGACTGTTCGAGGGCCTTGAGGAAGCGGGCCAGCTCAGCGTTGTCCCACTGGTACTCGTCGAAGTAGTTGCGCACGCCGGTGGTGAACGCCTCGTGGCCGACCCACGCCACCAGCTGCTTGAGGACCGACGCCCCCTTGGAGTACGTGATCCCGTCGAAGTGGAGGCGCACGGCGTCGGTGTCGACGATGTCGGCCGAGATGGGGTGGGTCGAGGGCAGCTGGTCCTGGCTGACGGCCCCCGCCTTGATCCCGGAGGCGAACCGCACCCAGGCGTTGGTGAACCGGGTCGCGTCGGCCGACGCGTGGGACGCCATGTAGGTGGCGAAGCTCTCGTTGAGCCACAGGTCGTCCCACCAGCGCATGGTCACGAGGTCGCCGAACCACATGTGGGCCATCTCGTGCAGGAGGGTGTTGGCCCTGCCCTCACGGGCCGCCTCGGTCACCCGGGACCGGAAGACCATGTACTCGTTGAACGTGACGCAGCCCGGGTTCTCCATGGCCCCGAAGTTGAACTCGGGCACGAACAGCTGGTCGTACTTGGGGAACGGGTAGGGGTAGCCGAACTCCTCGTCGAAGAAGTCGAGCCCCTGGCGGGTCAGCTCGAACAGCTCGTCGGGGTCGAGGTACTGGCGCAGCGACGCCCGGCAGTACAGGCCCAGGTCGATGTCGCCGTGGCGGCCGGTCACGATCTCGTAGGGGCCGGCAACGACCGCCACCAGGTAGGTGGACAGCTTGGGCGTGGTGGCGAAGCGCCAGGTGTTCCCCTCACGGGTCGGCGCCATGTTGCTGACCACCGTCCAGTTCTCGGGGGCGACGACGGTCAGCGTGTACTCGGCCTTCAGGTCGGGCTGGTCGAAGCAGGCGAAGACCCGGTGGGCGTCGAAGGGCTCGAACTGGGTGTGCAGGTACACCTGGTTGTCGGTGGGGTCGACCATCTTGTGCATGCCCACGCCCGTGTGCTGGTAGGCGCAGTCGGCGACGATCCGAAGCTCGTTGTTGGGACGGCTGCCCCGCAGCGGGATGCGATTGCGCTCGGCGTCGTAGGACATGTCCCGCCCGTTGAACTTCGCCTCGTGCACCGTCTCGGCCTCGAGGTCGACGAACGTGTGGAGGCCGGTGAGGGGGGTCCAGAACCGGATCGTGGTCTCGCTCCGGAACGTGTCCTCGCCGGTGGTGAGGTCGAGCTTGACGTCGTAGGCGAGGTTGGAGACGGTCCGGGCGCGCTCCTGGGCCTCGTCCCGGCTGAGGTTGTCGTCACGCATGCCCGCCAGTCTGGCAGCAGCCGGCGGTCTTGCCGGTTGGCCCGCAGCTAACCTTGGGAGGTGCGAGTTGCCCTGGTGTGCCCGTACAGCCTGTCCGTTCCCGGAGGGGTCCAGGAGCAGGTGCTGGGGCTGGCCCGCACGCTGCGGGCGATGGGCCATCAGGCGCGGGTGCTCGGCCCCTGCGACGGACCGCCCCCCGACATCGGCGTGATCCCGGTCGGATCGTGCGTGCCGACCCGGGCCAACGGGTCGATCGCCCCCATCACCGCCGACTTCGCCTGTGCGTTACGCACCATGCGGGCCCTGCGGGACGAGGGTTTCGACGTCCTCCACCTGCACGAGCCGCTGGTTCCCGGGCCGGCCATGACCAGCGTGCTGGTGGCATCCGCGCCGATCGTGGGCACGTTCCACGCCGCCGGCGGCAGCCTCGCCTACCGCTGGCTGCGTCCCTTTCTGAGCTGGGTGGCCGGCCATCTCGATGTGCGGTGCGCCGTGTCGGAGGACGCCCGGGCCATGGCCCAGAAGGCCCTGGGCGGGGACTACACGCTGCTGTTCAACGGCATCGAGGTCGACCGGTTCGCCAAGGCCACGCCGTGGCCGACCGACGGACCGACGGTCCTGTTCCTGTCCCGCCACGAGCCCCGCAAGGGCCTCGCCGTGCTGCTGTCGGCGCTCGACCACCTGCCCCCCGACGTGCGGGTGTGGGTGGCCAGCGACGGGCCCGAGACCGACCGGCTGCAGGCCACGACGGCCGGCAATCCTCGCGTCGAGTGGCTGGGGCGGATCAGCGAGGAGGAGAAGGCCCGCCGCCTGCGGGGCGCCGACGTGCTGTGCGCCCCCTCGTTGCACGGCGAGTCGTTCGGGCTGGTGCTGCTGGAGGGGATGGCGGCGTCGACGCCGGTCGTGGCCAGCGACCTGCCCGGGTACCGAAACGTGGCCCGGGACGGCCGGGAAGGCGTGCTCGTGCCCCCCGGCGACGCCCGCGCGTTGGCCGCGGCGATCAGCCGGGTGCTGGAGAGCCCCGAGACGGTGCGGTCCCTGGTGGCCGCGGGCGACGCCCGGGCCGCCGAGTACTCCATGGACAGGCTGGCCGAGCGCTACCTCGGCCTCTACGAGCAGGTCTTGGCCCGCGCGCATACCTAAGATGCGGCCATGCTCTGGATAATCCTGGGTGTCGTCGTCCTGCTGGCGCTGTTCCTGGTCTTCTCGTACAACAAGCTGGTCAAGCTGCGGAACCGCATCGCCAACGCCTGGGCCCAGATCGACGTGCAGCTGCGCCGCCGCTACGACCTCATCCCCAACCTGGTGGAGACGGTCAAGGGCTACGCCAAGCACGAACGGGAGGCGTTCGAGGCGGTGACCCAGGCCCGGGCCAACGCCATCAACGCCCAGGGCGTCGGCAACCAGGCCGCGGCCGAGAACGCCATCACGGGCGCCCTGAAGTCGCTGTTCGCAGTGGCCGAGGCCTACCCCGACCTGAAGGCCAACCAGAACTTCCTCAACCTCCAGGAGGAGCTGTCCTCGACCGAGGGCCGCATCTCCTATGCCCGGCAGTTCTACAACGACGCCGTCCTGCAGATGAACACCAAGGTCCAGACGGTCCCGACCAACATCATCGCCAACATGTTCGGCTTCCGGGAGCACGAGTACTTCGAGGCCGACGACACCTCCCGGGGCCCCGTCTCGGTTCAGTTCTAGACCGTCCTGTTCGACCAGATCACCTCCAACAAGCGGCGTTCGGTGGCGCTCGTCGCCATCTTCGTGCTGCTCGTGACGGCCGTGGTCTGGGCCATCAACTTCCTGTTGGGGCAGGGGATCGTCGGGCTGTTCATCGCCCTGGCTGTGGCCGGGGCGAGCGCCTTCTTCGCCTACTGGAAGTCCGACTCGGTGGCCCTGGCCATGAGCCACGCCCGGCCCGCCGACCCCCAGCAGTACGCCCGCCTGCACAACCTGGTCGAGGGACTGTGCATCGCCGCCGGCCTGCCCAAGCCCCGCCTCTACGTGATCGAGGACGACGCCCCCAACGCCTTCGCCACCGGGCGTAACCCCCGCCACGCGGCTGTGGCCGTCACGACCGGTCTGCTGGACAAGATGAACCGCATCGAGCTGGAGGGCGTCCTCGCCCACGAGCTCAGCCACATCAAGAACTACGACCTGCTCGTCTCCACCCTGGCCGTGACGATGGTGGGCGTGATCGTGCTGCTCAGCGACTTCGCCCTGCGGTTCATGTGGTGGGGCGGGCCCCGCCACCGCAACGACTCCAACGACCGGGGGGCGGGCCCGGCCGCCATCCTTGGCGTCCTGGGGATCCTGCTCATCGCCCTGAGCCCGCTGGCGGCCCGGCTCATGCAGTTCGCGGTCAGCCGACGGCGGGAGTTGCTTGCCGACGTGAGCGGCGTGTCGCTCACGCGCTACCCGCCGGGGCTCATCGCCGC
>JBOGID010000447.1:0-10051 GCA_050742295.1 Acidimicrobiales bacterium
GTTGACCAGCTCGGCGTGGTCGGAGCCGGCCTGCACGCAATGGGACGTCCGGGCGACGGCTGCGAAGGCGGCGTTGAGGTCGACGTCCTGGAACGCGCCCCGCCCGATCACCTGTGAAGGCACCTGACCGCTGAGCGCCAGCACCGGCGCCCGGTCCACCTTGGCGTCGTACAGGCCGGTCAGCAGGTTGGTCGAGCCCGGCCCCGCGATGCCGAAGCACGCCGCCAGGCCGCCCGTGAGCTTGCCGTAAGCACTGGCTGCCAACGACGCCGCACCTTCGTGGCGGATGCCGATGAAGCGCAGGTCGCCCCGTTCCTCGGCGGCCCGGAAGGCGTCGGCCAGCCCCAGGTTGGAGTGGCCCACCATGCCGAAGACGTGGGTGACGCCCCAGTTCACGATCGTCTCGACCATCACGTCCGAGACGGTCCGGGCCCGCACCTCGTCGGGCGGCAGGGCCACGTACACCCCGTCGCCGCGGACCTCGGTGCGGTAGCTGGCCGGGGCGTCGGAGAAGCCGGGCGGCGGCGCGCCGTTGCAGGGCGAGTAGTCGTACCCGTGCCACGGGCAGCGCAGCCACCCTTTCTCGATCGAGCCCTCGCCGAGGGGGCCGCCTTGGTGGGGACAGCGGTTGTCCAGGGCGCCGTAGCCCCCCCGGTGGTGGGTCATGGCCAATGAACGCCGCCCGATGGAGACGGTCTTGACCCGCCCTTCGGGCAGTTCGTCAAGGCTCAGCGCCCGGTGCCAGGCGTAGCCGTCCTCGGGCAGGCCGGGCGGCGCCAGGGATGGTTCCGGTAGGACCCGGATCGGCGTGTCGACCATGAACGGGATCGCCTCCCTGTGCCGAGACCGCCGTCAGCGGTGCTCGGGGTTGTCGAAGTCAAAGCGGCAGCCGGCGTCCCATGCGGAGCGCTGGTTGCCGTGGGCCGGGATGCCGCCCGCGTCCTTGAGCATGCGGGCCAGGTGGAGCAGGTTCCACGTCATGAACGTGGTGTTGCGGTTGGTGAAGTCGTTGTCGGGCCCGCCCGAGCCGGGGTCGAGGTAGGACGGACCCGGGCCGGCCTCGCCGATCCAGCCCGCGTCGGCCTGGGGCGGGATCACGTAGCCCAGGTGCTGGAGCGAGTACAGGATGTTCATGGCGCAGTGCTTGACGCCGTCCTCGTTGCCGGTGATGAGGCAGCCTCCGACCCGGCCGTAGTAGGCGTACTGGCCGGCCTCGTTGAGCAAGTGGGAGTTGCCGTACAGGCGCTCGATCACCTGGGTGCACACCGACGTCTTCTCCCCCAGCCAGATGGCGGAGGTCAGTACCAGGATGTCGGCCGCCTTGACCTGCTCGAAGATGGCGGGCCAGTCGTCCTTGTCCCACCCGTGCTCGGTCATGTCGGGCCACACGCCGGTGGCGATGTCGCGGTCGATGGCGCGGATCAGGTCCACCGTGACGCCCTGGCGGCGCATGATCTCCATCGAGCGGTGAGCCAGGCCCTGGGTGTGGGACGGTTCGGGCGAGCGCTTCAGCGTGCAGTTGATGAACAGAGCCCGCAGGTCGCTGAAGTCCCAACGGCTCTGCTGGCACAGCTCCTCCTGCTTGGGCGAAAGCGCGGTCATCGGTTCCCCTCCAACGTTCGGTCGCGGTCCACCTCATGCCGGGCGGGCAGAAGACAGTCCCAACGGGACGCAGAGCGTTACACGTCGCCAGCCGCGGCGCCGGGGAACATCCGGCGTTTTCCGTGAATCCGTAACAGGGAACGGGTCTCGACGAGACCATACCGAGAAGGCGCAGGTCCGGGCCCGAGGTGATCGTCGTGCTAGGACAAGACCAACGATGGAGGACCCGGGTCGAGAGCTGGCGATGGTCGAGCGGCTGCGTGCCGGGGACCAAGCCGCCTTTGCCGAGCTCGTGCGCCGCCATCACAAGGCCATGGTCCACTTCGCCGAGACATTCGTACCCTCACGCGCCATCGCCGAGGAGGTGGCACAGGACGCCTGGCTGGGCGTCATCAAGGGCATCGACCGTTTCGAGGGTCGATCGTCACTCAGCACCTGGATCTTTCGCATCGTGGCCAACATCGCCCGCACCCGCGGCGCCCGTGAGCGCCGGACCACGCCGGCCGTGACCGTGACCGAGGAGCTCGCGGACAGCACGCCCTCCGTGCCGCCCGGACGGTTCGCCGGACCGCCCGGCCGCGGCGCCTGGGCTGATCCGCCCGTCCACTGGAGCGAGCTGCCGGACGAGCGCGTCCTGGCCCAAAGCACGTTCGACCAGGTCAACGCCCTCGCCGCCGGGCTCTCGGAGAACCAGCGGCGGGTCTTCGTGCTCCGGGACATACAGGGCCTGACGTCCTCCGAGGTCTGCGACCTCCTCGAGTTGAGCGAGGTCAACCAACGCGTCCTGCTGCACCGGGCCCGGAGCCGGGTCCGGGCCGGGCTCGAGAGCGGCTTGGGGGTGACGCCATGAGGCTCTCGTGGCGACCATGGCGCCGGCCGTCGGTCATCTGCCAGCAGTGGGTCGAGATGGTGACCGACTACCTGGAGGGGGCGCTGCCTCCCCGCCTCCAGCAGGCGGCCGAACGCCACCTGGCCGACTGCCCCCACTGCCGCGAGTACCTGGAGCAGATGCGCCGCACCATTGCGGTCGCGAACCGGCTACACGACGAAGACGTGCCCGACGACGTCGTCGGTGCCCTGTCCCGAGCCTTCGCCGAGTACCACCAGGGCCGCCAGCCCGGCTGAGCCAGGAGCCGCCGACCACCGTGAGCCGGTTCGAAGTCCAGTCCGCCGACGGGAAGTTGCTCGCCGTCTGGCTCGAGGGGGACGGGCCGCCGATCGTGATGGTGCACGGCTCCATCGCCGATCACACCACGCTGGCGCCGCTCGTGGACGAGTTGAGCAAGGACATGGCGACCTTCTCGATGGATCGCCGCGGGTTCGGCGCCAGCGCCGGCGCCGATGTGCAGCCGTACTCGATCGAGCGGGACTTCGCGGACGTCGCCGCGGTGGTCGACGCCGTCGCCGGCCGCACGGGCGGCCCCGTGGCGTTGTTCGGCCACTCCTATGGCGCCAACTGCGCCATGGGCGGCGCGGCCCGCACCCGCAACGTCCACCATCTCGTGCTCTATGAGCCGAGCCTGGGCCTGAGCTACCGGCCTGGTTCCATCGAGGCGGTCGAGGCGGCCGTCGCCGCCGGAGATCTGGAAGCGGCGATCGTCGCCGTCCTCGTCGAGATCCTCGAGATGTCCGACGAGGACATTGCCGCTGTGCGGTCGAGCCAGTCCAGCCCGAGCTGGTCGACCCGCACCGCCTCCGCATGGACGCTGCCTCGGGAGTGCCGTGCGGAGGAGAGTTGGACGTACGCGCCCGTCCAGTTCGCGACGATCGAGGCGCCCACGCTGCTCCTGGCCGGGTCCGTGTCGCCTGCAGACCTGGCGGAGGCGACCCGGCGGGCCTGCGGCGCGATCCCTGACGCACGAATCGAGGTCCTCGAAGGGCACGCGCACATGGCGCACAAGGCCGATCCCGCGCTCGTGGGTGCCATCATCCGCCGGTTCGCAATGACCTGAGCGCGACCGCAGCGTTGGCGATGCGGCTACTTCTCCTCGGCCACAGCGTCAGCGTCGCCCGTCGCCATGGCCAGGACCTGCTCACGCGACGCCTCCATGTTGTGGAGCCGCCGCCCGTGGTCCTGGGTTGCGGCCACGACCTCCTCCTCGTCTCCCGTCGCTTCCCACCCGCACGCGCATCGCACTCGCATCGGCCACCTCACCCCAGATTGCGGAACGGCTCCGGACGATAAGCGGCCAGGGCAGTCAGCCACTCCTCGGAAAGCCGGGCGTGAACGATCTCGTCGTCGAGCGCGAGCCAGGCAAGGTGGCGGATGGCGTGCTCCAGGACCTGTCCCGAGGCGATGACCGCCGGCGCCGCGGTGGCGCCGGACCGGGCCAGCTCGTCCCGGATTACCGGCCTCGACTCCAAGATCTCGGCGAGGGCGGGTTCGACGACCACGAAGAAGCTAAGGACCACGCCCTCGTCTGCCTGCCGCCACGAGGTCGAGTGAACCAGGTCTGGTTCACCCATCGCGTTCGCCG
The DNA here is from genome assembly GCA_050742295.1 of Acidimicrobiales bacterium. Lineage (GTDB taxonomy): Bacteria > Actinomycetota > Acidimicrobiia > Acidimicrobiales > AC-14 > JAHFUQ01. The sequence continues at coordinate 4,080 of JBOGID010000447.1, forward strand.
CCAGGCGGTAGACAACGTCGACCGGGTGCTCGTCGGCCGCCTTCTCGATGTACCACGGCGCAGGGCCGCACGGCCCGGTGAGCTCGATGGTGCCTGTCCGGACGCAGAGTACAAAGACCTCGAGGAGCACCGGTCCCTCGGCGCCGATGCCGGCCAGCGAATCGTCCCGCGCCACGTCGAAACCGTACGGTGCCCGGAGGGGCGACGTCACACGTCGTCAGGAACGCGTTTCGGTGACCAGTCCGTCCCACGACCAGCGTGGGATGTGGAGCCCGTCCGGCACGTCGTCTGCAGAGTGGTGGTAGCGGGACATCGTGGTCGTGGTTGCCCACGCGAAGTAGTCGTGCAGGACCGTGCGGAGCCGGTCGTCGCCAGCGAGGCCGACGTCTGTCAGCGCCTGATCGAAACAGGCGATGGCGCGATGGTCCATCTCCTCGTGCGGCCCGTTGCCACTGTGAATCCGCACGACCGAGGTCTCGTCACCACAGGACTCGGAGTACAACGTCGGGCCACCCAAGGCCTCCGCCCAGTAGGCGGCGAGCCGCTCCGTGTGCGCAGGGTGGTAGCCGTGACTGAAAGCGTGGCTCACGACGTCGTCCGCCATCACCCTTGCGTGCCATGCGCCGGCCAAGGCCAGCAGCGCGTCGGCACCACCCACGGCTTCATAGATGGTCTGCACGCTTCCAGGATGGCATCCACCGACACCGCCGACGGGCCACCAGCCGGCCCGCCACCCCACACCTGGTTAGGGCCGCGGTTGACGCGTCATGCGAGATCGTCGCGATAGGGCACGTGATGGTTCAAACCCCGTTGGTACGGGCGGCCGCCAGCACGGTGTAGGGCGGGGGTGATCACAAGGGCGAGGCCTTGCGGGGGGCACGAGCTTCGACTCGACGATCTCCTCGGCGAGGTCGCGCAGCTTGCGGTTCTCGCGTTGGGAGGCGCGCCGCAGCATGTCAAACGCTTGGTCCCGCGTGCAGGATTCACTCTGCATGAGGATGCCCTTCGCCGACCTTCGCCGAGCCGATGATCTCTCGTGTGGCAACCGCCTGCCGCAGCTGCTGGTTGAGCTGGCTGGAGTCGGCAAGGGCCAGCGCATATCCGACCAGGGTCGTGGCTTGCTCACCCAGAAGACTTCGCCACGTCGATCACCGTGCGCAACGTGGCGCCGCAGATCACGGCGCTGTCGCTGTCGACCTCACAACACGGCGAGAACGGCACCGACGTGGCCCTGTCCCTCGGCTTCTCCGACGTCGGGCAGCTCGACAGCCACACGGTCGTCATCGACTGGGGCGCAGGCTAAGGCTGGGCGGACGCGACGTCCTCCGACCTGGACGAGTCCGATGAGAACGTGCGCCGCACGACGGTGGTCGTGGCTGCCGGGTCGAGCCACACGTTGACGGCCTTCAACCGCTACGGGGACAACGGCACGTACACCATCACCGTGACCGTCACCGACGACGACACGGGGGCGGTGGCGGACAGCCGCAGCCTCACCGTCGCAAACGTCGAACCGACCCACGCCCTTGACCGCTCGACGGCGGTGGCGACGGCGGGTGGGCCGACCTGGCTCGTGCGTACCGGCCAGCAGCTCAGCCTGACCGATCGGGCGTCCGACCCCGGATCCGACGACCTGCGTTTCGACTGGACGTTCGGCGACGGAACGGGCAAGTACGGCGTGGTGGACGTCGGCAGGAAGCACCTTCGGCCCGAACCCGACCGACGCGTCGCCGTCGCCCCAGGTCCGTCCCGCGCAGGTCAGCCACTCGGTGAGCAAGGCGTGGAGCAAGGCATGCCTCTACGGGGTCACGGCCAAGACCACCGACGACGACGGTGCGGCGGCCGCCGGCGAATCCGGGCCGGTCGCAGTCCAGCGTGCGCCGGATGGCTCCACAAAGGTCCGGACGTCGTCCCAGTGCCATCAGGAGCGGGGAGGTCGACCAGGCCACCCTGGACTGCTACCTCGACATCGCCGGCCACCTGTCGTCAGTCCTGCTCGGCCGGTCCGAGCTCGACGGGGGCACCCCCGGCGGTGACCCGACCCCGTGGTCGGCCGCCAGCGGACCGGTCAACGCCGCCACCCGGGCGGGCGGCGGCGTGCCGGTGGTGTTGGACGACGTCCCCAACTACATCGCCGGGAGGCTGGAGCAGGAGCGGGTCAAGTTCGATGGTCGGGGATCCGCTCGGTGGCTGCGTTCAACAGAGCAACGAGATCCTCGACCTCGGGCGGGACGACCTCGTGGGACTGGTCTTTGCTCTTGGGCAGTTCGTAGCCGGCCATCGGGTTGCGCGTCACGAGCTTGCGGCGACGGGCCCACTTGAACGCGCCGCCCAGCAGTGCGCCCCCAGGGACTCGAACCCTGAACCCGCGGATTGAGAGTCGGCTGCGACGAGTCCTGGGAGAGGGCTACAAGTCGCTGACCTGCGCCGTTGTCGGGCGGGATGTCCATGCCGTCCATCCAGACCTGACCTCGGGTGTTCCACCGAGATAAGCACCGCGATAAGCACCGCGGCCGGGTTCGTTGCTCCGGAGTTCGCGCCGTTTGTGGCCCGGTTGAGTAGGTGGCGATGACCTCGGCCGCGTGAAGTGAATCGGAATCACGCGTGCGGTGGGCCTTGGCCGTCCCCACAGCCCATCCTACGACGGTCCTGGTTGTGGAAAATCACCCGACCCGAGATGCTCGCCGAGATCCACCCGGCGGCCCACGGCACGGGCTACGTTCGGGCTGTGGCGAGCACGATGACGGATCTTCGGGACATCGAGCTGGGGGAGATCGAGGCCATGGTGGGGCCGCAGTCCTTCGAGCGTGGCCGTGCGTACGCGCGCAAGGGCCGGGTCCTCAAGCTCGAGTGGGACCCGCACGCGGAGGCGCTGACAGGATCGGTGGTCGGCCAGGTGGCGCTGTATGCCACGACCGCGTTCTTCGCCTCCGCGGGCGGCGGGGCGCTGGCGTTCGAGGACGGGGAATGCAGCTGCCCCGTTGGCTACAACTGCAAGCACGTCGCGGCGATCGTCGTCGCCGCCACCGACCTCGGGCTTCCTCGGCCCGGACCGGCACAACGCCCGTTGCACCCGGTCAGCAGCCCCTCACCGCTGCCGTCGTGGGAGGCCCCGCTGCGTGCTCTGATCGAGCCGCCCGAGGCGCCGGCATCGGGCACGCCGATCGCCATCGAGCTGGCGATGCACCGGGGGGGCGGCGCGGCCGAGCGCGGTGGGCGGCGGCTGCTGGCGCGCCTCATGCGGCCGGGGGCACGGGGTGGCTGGGTCAATGGGACGTTGGCGTGGGGCGGCCTTGACGCGTGGCAGGTCAGGAGCGGAGGGTTCCGCCCCGACCATCTGGCGCTGGTCAGCGAGTTGCACGCGATCGACCGCGCCAGCCACCGACGGACGTTCTCGTACAGCTATGGGAGCTATGGGGCGGAGAAGGCCCTCGATCTGAGCGACTACGGGCCCCAGTTGTGGCCGCTGCTGGACGAGGCGGCCCGGATCGGCCTCCCGCTCGTCCACGCCCGCAGCGGTCTCGGTGAGCTGGCGCGTCACGTCAATGGCGAGGTCCAGATCGACGTCACGCGGCCCCCCGGCACTGATGCTGTGGTACGCGCCCGGCTGTGCGTCGACGGCGACGGCGCGGCGGGCCTCGAGCCGTTGCTGTTCCTCGGCCCGAGCGGCCACGGGGTCGTGTGCGCCGAGGCTGCAGCCGGCGATCCCGAGAGCCGGCCCCTGCGCCTGGTGCGCCTCACTCGGCCGGTCGCCCGGCAGCTGCAACGGATGCTGCTCGACGGCGGGTCGCTCGTGATACCGGCGGGCGACCTCCGCCGCTTCTCCGAGGAGCTGTGCCCCGCGCTGCTGCGCATCGCGACCGTCGTGTCGTCGGACGGGTCGTTCACCCCCCCGGAGCTGTCGCCGCCCTCGCTTGTGCTGCGCGCCCGCTACAGCGCGCCGCACACGGTCGAGCTCGGCTGGGAGTGGGCGTACCAGGTCGGCGGGACCACGAGCCGCGTGCCGCTCACGGCAGGAGGGCGGGGCATCGGCTTTCGCGACATCGACGCCGAGCGCACGATCCTCGCGGGCACTGCCCTGGCCGAGGCCGGCCTGGACCGCTTCGGCCTGGTCGACGACCGAGGCCGGCCACATGACGGGCCCGCGCCGGGGCTCCAAGGCCTCGACAGCATGCGGTTCACCACCGAGCACCTGCCCCGATTGTCGGGGCTGCCGGGCATCGCCGTGGAGATCGAGGGTGAGCCGGCCGACTATCGCGACGTGGCCGCCTCCCTCGAGATCGGCGTCTCGACCGGCGAGATCGAGGGCGACCGGGACTGGTTCGACCTCGGCGTGACGATCACCGTCGAGGGCCGCCTGCTGCCCTTCGCCGACGTGTTCGTCGCGCTGGCGAGCAGCGAGTCGGAGATGCTGCTCCCAGACGGCGCGCACTTCTCGCTGCACGACGCCCGGCTGCAGTCCCTGCGCGAGCTCATAGAGGAAGCCCGCGCCCTGGTCGACTCGCCATCCGCCCCGTTGCGCCTCAGCCGCTACCAGGCCGGGCTGTGGGCGGAGCTGGTGGCGCTCGGCGTGGTGACCCATCAGGCTCGGGCGTGGCAATCGCAGGTGGAGGCCTTGCTCGAGCTCGATGCCATCACCGACCATGCGCTGCCCTCCACGCTGCTCGCCGAGCTCCGTCCCTACCAGCGCGACGGCTTCGCCTGGCTTGCCACCCTCTGGGAGCTGGGGCTCGGCGGGATCCTCGCCGACGACATGGGGCTGGGCAAGACGCTTCAGGCGCTGGCCCTCATCTGCCATGCCCGCGACCGCGACCCCGACGTCGGGCCGTTCCTGGTGGTCGCCCCGACGAGCGTCGTGCCCGGCTGGGTCGGCGAGGCGGCGCAGTTCGCCCCCACCCTGCGCGTTGAGGCGGTGACCGACACGTTCGCCAAGTCTGGGCGCACGATCGACGAGGTCGCCAAGGCGGACGTGGTCGTCACGACGTACACGCTGCTGCGGATCGAGCCCGACACCTACGGCTCGGTGGCCTGGGCCGGCGTGATCTGCGACGAGGCGCAGAACGTCAAGAACCACCAGGCGAAGTCGTACCGCTGCGTCCGCCAGCTCGCGGCGCCGTTCAAGCTCGCGCTGACCGGTACGCCGATGGAGAACAACCTGATGGAGCTGTGGTCGCTGCTGTCGATCACCGCACCCGGCCTGTTCCCCGAGCCGAAGCGCTTCGCCGAGCAGTACGCACGCCCGATCGAGCGCCACGGCGATCGCGATCGCCTGGCTCGCCTGCGCCGGCGGATCAAGCCGCTCGTCAAGCGCCGCACCAAGGAGCTCGTCGCCGCCGACCTGCCGGCCAAGCAGGAGCAGACCCTCGAGGTCGACCTCCACCCGCGCCATCGCAAGCTCTACGACACCCATCTCCAACGGGAGCGCCAGCGCGTCCTCGGGCTGCTCGGCGACTTCGATCGCAACCGCTTCACGATCCTGCGGTCGATCACGCTGCTGCGCCAACTCAGCCTGCACGCCGAGCTCGTCGACGCTCGCCACCACGGCGTCCCGTGCGCAAAGCTCGGCGCCCTCACCGAGCAGCTTGTCGACGTCATCGGCGGAGGCCATCGGGCGCTCGTCTTCAGCCAGTTCACGTCGTTCCTCGCCAAGGTGCGCGAGCGCCTCGACCGGGAGGGCGTGTCCTACTGCTACCTCGACGGTCGCACGCGATCACGCCAGCGCGTGATCGAGCGTTTCCGAGGCGGCGACGACCCCGCCTTCCTGATCAGCCTCAAGGCCGGCGGCGTCGGGTTGAACCTCACCGAGGCCGACTACTGCTTCCTGCTCGATCCGTGGTGGAACCCGGCTATCGAGAACCAGGCCATCGACCGCACCCACCGCATCGGCCAGACGCGCCCGGTGATGGTGTACCGGATGATCGCCAGGGACACGATCGAGGAGAAGGTCGTCGCCCTGGCGCGCCGCAAGGCCG
>JBOGID010000448.1:0-4165 GCA_050742295.1 Acidimicrobiales bacterium
CCGTCGGCCTTGACGATCGTCAGCCCGTCGACCTTCACCGTGAGCACGACCGGCTGGCCGGCGGGCGAGGTGGCCGGCGTGGACGCATCCACCGACGGTCCCGTCACGGTGACCGTTGTCTCCGCCACCATCGAGCCCAAACGCTTGTGGGCGCCGTCGCCGACGACCAGCGCCAGCCGGTGGGTGCCGACGGCCAGGCCGCTGAGCACGATGGGGTCGTCGGCCGAGTGCACCACGCCCGCCTCCACCGGGATGGCAGCACCGGGCGCGACCGGGTCGCGGTCGATGAACACGTGATAGTGGCCGGAGCGGCCCGAGGTGTCACCGTCGGCCTTGACGATCGTCAGGCCGGCGCTGGCCACGTCGAGGGACACGACGTTGCCCTTGACCGCCGTCCCCTTGGTCGGGGCCACGATCGACAGCGTGGGGGCGGTGGTAGCGCCGGCGACGGTGGTCGGTGTGGCCGACGGGTTGTCGTCCGCGCAGGCGGCCAGCAGGGCGAGGGCGACCGTGGCGACGGCGATGCACCGGGTGGGCTTCATGTGGGTTCCCCTGTTCTCGGGCGGGTCCTGCGGATGTGACCTGCCTGTCGAGGGGGAGCGCGTGACTGGTTCAGCTGAACCGCTCACCGTCGGTGGTGCGACAGTGGGGACGTGGGGATGGCTACCATCGACGATCGGAGCGACGCCGACCTGCTGCGCGCCCTGGCCGCCGACGACCGGACGGCCCTGGCCGAGCTCTACCGCCGTCACTCGGCCTGGCTGCTGAGCCGCCTCTCCCGGCGCTGCGCCGACCCTGACCTCGTCGACCAGGCCCTGCAAGACACGTTCGTGGCCGTGTGGCGCAAGCCAGCCTCCTACAAGGGGTCGGGGGAGGTGGCGGCCTGGATGTGGGGCATCGCCATCCGCCGGCTGATCGACCAGCTCCGGCGGCGCCCGACGACCCTGCACCGGGTCGACCCCGCCGACGCGACCTCGCCGTCGGCCGAGGAGCAGGTCCTGCTCGGCGTCCAGCACGGCGACCTGGCCGGCGCCCTCGACCGGCTGTCACCCGAGCTGCGGGCCGTCGTCCAGGCCACCGTGCTCGACGGCCTCACCACCCGGGAGGCGGGCCGCCTCCTGGGGATCCCGGCGGGAACGGTCAAGACCCGGATGATGCGGGCCAAGCCGCTGTTGCGGGAGGGACTCATATGACAGAGACGTGGCACGCAGACCTTGGCGAGCTCGCCGGGTACGCCGCCGGAGCCATCGACGACACCCGGGCGGGATCGATCGAGGCCCACCTGGTGACCTGCGCCCACTGCCGGGACCAGGTGGCGGCGGTCGCCGACCGGGGCCGGCTCGACAAGGCGTGGTCGGGCATCGTCGACACCCTCGATACCCCCCGCCCGACCGTCGTCGAGCGGGTGCTCCGTCGGACAGGGGTCGGCGCCGACACCGCCCGGCTCCTGGCCGCCACCCCGTCCCTGCAGGGATCGTGGCTGCTTGCGGTCGTCCTCGCCCTCGGTTTCGTCACCCTCGCCGCCCAGAGCGGCACCGACCGGGGCTTGGTCATGTTCCTCACGGTGGCGCCGCTCATCCCGGTGGCGGGCGTGGCCGCCGCCTTCGGGCAAGGCCTCGACCCGACCTGGGAGATCACCGCGGCCGCCCCCGGGGGTGGCTTCCGACTCCTCCTCCTGCGGGCTTCGGCCGTGTTTGGGGCCACGTTCGCGGCCGCGGCAGTGTCCGCCCTGGCCCTGCCCGGGCAATCGTGGACGGCAGCCGCCTGGGTCCTGCCCGCCTTCGCCCTCACCCTGGCCAGCCTGGCGCTGTCCACCTTCACGAGCCCGGAGCGGGCCGCCACCGCGGTGGCCGTCGGGTGGATCGTGGTTGTGACCGCGTCCGCCACCGAGACCCGGGACCTGCTTACCGCCTTCGCCGCCGTCGGCCAGCTCAGCCTGGCCGTCGTCGCCGTACTCGCCGCCATCCTCGTCGCCCGTCGGCGGGACTCGTTCGAGATCAGGAGCAATCTGTGACCACCACCGTCAGCCTCACCGGCGTCGAGAAGTCCTACGGCCGGACCCGTGCCGTGGCCGGCGTGAACCTGGTGGCCGGGACCGGGATCACCGGGCTGCTCGGTCCCAACGGCGCCGGCAAGACCACCCTCATGCGGATGGTGGCGACCGTCCTCGCGCCCGATTGCGGGCGCGTTCGCCTGCTCGGCCACGACCCGGGCGAGGCGGCCGGTCGGCTGGCCATCCGCCGCCGCCTGGGCTACGTGCCCCAGGAGCCCGGCTACCACCGCAACTTCACCGCCTTCGAGTTCGTCGACTACGTCGCCATCCTCAAGGAGATGACCGACCGCCAGGCCCGCCACGACGAGGTCCGGCGGGCGCTCGGCCTGGTCGGGCTGGCGGACGTGAGCGGGAAGAAGATCAAGGCCCTCTCCGGGGGCATGCGCCGGCGGGTGGCCCTGGCCCAGGCCCTGCTCGGCTCGCCCGACCTGCTGGTGCTCGACGAGCCCACCGCCGGCCTCGACCCCGAGCAGCGCCTGCGCTTCCGGGAGGTGGTCTCGGCGGCGGCCACCGACGCCACCGTGCTGCTGTCGACCCACCAGACCGAGGACGTGTCGGCCCTGTGCCAGCGGGTTGTCGTGATGCACGAGGGTGTCGTCCACTACGACGGCACGACCCGGGGACTGGCCGAGGGGGCCCGGGGGCGGGTGTGGCTGGCGGCCGAGCGCCACCCGTCGGCCCACCTGTCGTGGCGCACCGGCGACGGCCGCCACCGCAACATCGGTGACGCCCCGCCCGGCGTCGACCTGGTCGAGCCCACCATCGAGGACGGCTATCTCCTGCTCGTCGGCGACGGTGCCCGGGAAGAAGCGGCATGAACGCCGCCGTCACCACTCCCGACGCGGTCGGCCGCACCGCCCCGCCCGACGACCGCCACCCGATGGCCAGGGTCGTGCGGGCGCTGGCCCGGACCGAGTCCCGCCGCCTGGTGCGGCACCCGTCGTTCCTCATCGGCGTGGCGCTGTCGGTCCTGGTCATCCGGACCGCGGCCAGCGGCAACATCCTCACCGAGGCCGACGGCGACGTCGCCCTCGGATTGGTCCCCCTCGGCTGGGCGGCCATGATCGCCACCAACCTGTCCGCCCTCCGCGGCCGCCGGGACGGTACCGCCGAGCTGTTCGGATCCCTGCCCAGCACACCTGCCTCCCGCACCGCCGCCCAACTCCTCGCCGGGTGGGTGGCGGTCGTCGCAGCGGCGATCGTCCTGGTCGGGTGGCTGGCGCTGGAGTGGTCCGGTGTTGCCATCGGGTCGCCCAACGTGGCCCAGCTCATGGTCGGGCCGCTGCTTGTAGCCGGCGCCGCCGCCCTCGGCGTGCTCGCCGCCCGGTGGCTCCCCCACCCCCTCGTGGGACCGCTGTTGGTCGTGGGGACGGTGCTCGTGCAGACGACGCTCGACGGGCTCGGGGTCAGCCCTTTCCGGTGGATGGCGTTCGCCGCCGATGCCACCTCGCCGGCGTCGGCCCCCGGCGACGACGGCATCGGGTTCCCCGGTCCGGTTGATTGGCATGTGCTGTACATCGGGGGGACGATCCTGATCGCGGGGCTCCTGGCCCTGGGCCGGCACGGCTTCACCCGGCGGGTGTCGCTGGCCCTCGCCGGCGCCGTCGCGGTGGCTGGCGTGGCGGCCATCGGCCAGACCAGGCCGCTCTCCGACGCCGAGGCTGGCCGCCGGGCCGTGCTGCTGACCAACCCCGCACCCGAATGCGAGGTGCGCTCGGCCGTGCGGTACTGCGCCTCGGCCGACTTCCGGAGCCGCTTCGAACAATGGGAAGGTCCGGTGGAGGCGGTCCTGCGTCGGGCCCCGGCCGAGGTGCGCGACCGGGGACTGGTGGTGTCGATGCGCCACCTCAACGTCGCCAGCAGCGCCGACTGCATCCCGACGCCGCTGCTGCAGCTCCTGCCGCCGCGGGTGCGGGCCCTGGTCGACCCGGCCGCGGTGTGGCCGGCCGACGGCGCCGTCCATCCCGACCGGGAGTGGCCGTGGGACAAGGAGTGCACCTTCACCGACCACGGCGTGGCCCTCACCGTCCAGGTGGGTGCCTGGGCCGTGGGCTTGCCACCGGCGCAGGCGGCCACGTCGCCGCCGTGTGCGGCGTCGGGCCAGGCCCGGTC
>JBOGID010000449.1:0-2441 GCA_050742295.1 Acidimicrobiales bacterium
CCGCCGGCGGCCACGGCCGAACCGACGGCGAGCCGGCGGCCCCGGTCCATGGCCGCCGCGCTGCCCGTGTCCTCGCCGCCGGCGGAGGCGATCCCGACGGCGGGTGACACGTGCGTGGCCCGGCGAGCGGGCAGGCTGGCGGCCAGGACGGTGACGAGGACGCCCGACACCAGGCCGGCCACGACCATGTCCGCCGTGAACGCCACCGAGCCGGGCGGCACGTCGAACCCGGTCGAGCGCAGGATGCCGAGCAGTCCGCCGGCGGCGAAGAAGCCGAGCACGACCCCGCCCAGGGAACCGACGACGCCGACGGCCAGCGCCTCGGCCAGCACCGACGCCGTGACCTGGCGGCGGCTGGCGCCCAGGGCCCGCAAGAGGCCCAGTTCTTGGGTGCGCTGGGCCACGAGGATCGAGAACGTGTTGAAGATGATGAAGGCGCTGACGAGTAGGGCGATGGCAGCGAAGACGAGGAGCCCGGTGGTGAGGAAGGCCAGGGCTTTCGTCCACGACTTCTCGGCCTCGCGTGCGGCCTGGGCGTCCGTCACCGCTTCATAGCGGTCGGGCAGCGTCCCCGCGATACGGGCTCGCAGCTCGTCGGGGCTGACACCGGCCTCCGCCCGCACCGAGATCTGGTCGAACTTGCCGGCCTGGCCCAGCACCGTCTGGGTCGTCTGGAGGTCGAAGCTGGCGAACGTGGAGCCGATGAAGTCCTTCGCCCCCTGCAGGCCGCCGATCACGAACTCCTTGACGACCCCCTCGAACAGGATCTTGATGTGGTCGCCGATGCCGAGGCCGTTGGCCTTGGCCGTTCCCTCGTCGATCACGACCTCGCCCGGGCCGGCGGGTGCCCGTCCGGCGACGAGCGAGTCGCCCGGCGACCACGACGAGCCGATGGCGGGGAGGCCGTCGGCGGCGATGGCCTTGCCGTCCTTGCCCACGATCTGGGCGTAGCCCCAGACCGTCCCCCACGCTTCCTTCACGCCCGGCACGGCCTGGACGGTCGCCAGCAGCGACTGGGGCAGCGGCTCCCGCTCGGGCAGGCTCGAGGCCTGGGGCGAGAACTCGGCGGCGGACCGCACGACCACGGCCACGCCGTTGGGGAAGGCGGTGGCGGCCTGGTGAAACGCCCGGTCGATGGTGCCGGAGAGGGCGAACGTGCCCGAGACCAGGGTGACGGCCAGGGCCACGGCCACGGCCGTGTGGATCAACCGGACCTTGTGGGCCAGCGCTCCCTTCAGCAACCGGCCCATGGTCGTGGCCTTGCGGTCCTCAGCCGCCGAGCAGCTGCATCCGCCGGATGACCGACCGGACGCTTGGCTCGTCCAGGTCGTCGACGATGCTGCCGTCGCGGAGGAACACGACACGGTCGGTCACCGACGCCGCCTTGGGGTCGTGGGTGACCATGACGATGGTCTGGCCGAACTCGTCGACGGCGCGCCGCATGAAGTCGAGCAGCTCGCTGCCGGCGCGGGAGTCGAGGTTGCCGGTGGGCTCGTCGGCGAAGATGATCTCGGGACGGGAGACCAGGGCCCGGGCCGCCGCGACCCGCTGCTGCTGGCCACCGGAGAGCTGCGACGGGCGGTGGTGCAGCCGGTCCCGCAGGCCCACGACGTCGATAATGCGGTCGAACCAGGCGGGGTCCGGGCGGCGGCCGGCGAGGGCCAGCGGCAAGGTGATGTTCTCCGCCGCCGTCAGCGTCGGCAGGAGGTTGAAGGCCTGGAACACGAACCCGATCCGGTCCCGGCGGAGGCGGGTCAGGCTGCGGTCGTCGAGCGAGCCGAGGTGGGTGTCGCCGATGAAGACGTGGCCGGCGGTCAGCGTGTCGAGACCGGCCAGGCAGTGGAGGAGGGTGGACTTGCCCGAGCCCGACGGGCCCATGATGGCCGTGAACCGGCCCCGCTCGAAGCCGGTGGTTACGCCGTCGAGGGCACGGACTTCGAGGCCGTGACCGTCGGCCGTGCGGTACAGCTTGACCGCGTCCTGGACGGTGGCGGCTGCGGCGGTGGCGGTGGCGGAGGTCGGGGCAGGCCAGGGGGTGGCCAGGGCCAGGGCTCGGTCGTTCATCACGGAAGCTTCGACGAGTAGGCCGGGCAGAACACCTTCACGGCGATGCGCAGGATGAAGTCGGCGTCGGCCGAGGAGACGGTGATGAAGGGGACGGCGGCCACCTGCGCCAGCGCCGTGGCCTTGACCTGGGCGTAGGTCTGGCCGCCGTCGAAGGCGTCACAGACCATGTCGCCGAACTGGCGGGCCTGGGCCTCGGTCGGCGAGAACAGCGGGACCCTCGTCTTGAACTGGGCGATCGCAGCCAGGACCTCGGGCGTCGAGGGGTTGGGCCGGGCCGGCAGGGTCACCGGCGGCGCCGTGGTGACGGGGGCCGCAGTGGCGGGCGGCGTCGTTGCTGCGGTCGGAGCGGGCTGGGCCTGGGTGGCGGGCGTAGC
>JBOGID010000450.1:0-5981 GCA_050742295.1 Acidimicrobiales bacterium
AGCCTGGACCTACGGGCCGAGGTAGGCGGCCGGGCCGAGCGCGGCCGGCTGCTTCGGTCCGTCAGTGGAAAGGCCCGATCGGCGTGGGATCGAACGCACAGTTGGGCAAGCTGGCGCGAACCGCTCGGCGCGGGCGGCGGATGGCGCCGGGCCGCTGGACGTCGGGAGCGAGCGGCTAAGTTCCTGAGCAAGTGACGAGCGCTGAACACAACGCGGCCTCGTGGGGGTGAACTGGGCGTACCTGGCGGCTGAGCCCGCTGCGTTCCTGGTCGGCACGGTGCTCGTCCGAGCCGGGCGCCCCCTCCTGGCGGAGCGGCGCAAGCAGGTCCTCGGCGTCCTGGCTGGGGCATCGGGGGCGGGCGCGGTCGCGGCCGGAGGTTCTGCCACCGGCTGGGTGGCCCTGGACCACGTCCTGCTGATCGCCCTCGGAGCGGCGGCGGTGTACGCGGGGTCGGTGGTCAGCAGCAAGGTCCTCCTGGCCTGCGGGGCGGCGGCTGCGGTCCTCGGCGCGGAATCGGCCGCCCTCGCGCTCGCGCTGGGCGGGATCGGGCTGCTGCTCGCCAACCTGCTCGACCGTGAGCCCATGCTCGGCGCCGCGGCGGCGGGGCTCGTGGCCCAGGCCGCGCTGCGGTTGACGACCCCAGACGGGCGCGGCCTCACCGCTCTGGCTGCGGCCGTCATCTTCCTGGCAATCCTCGTCCCGGCCGTGGCAACGCTCGGCCCCGCCCACCGGCGCTTGGTGCGGCGAGTGGCCCTGGGCGCGGCCGGCTTCGCCTTCTTCGGGGCGCTGATGAGCGGGCTCGCGGCGTGGTCCACCGCCGACCGGCTTCGGGAGGGGCTCGCCCTGGCGGCCAACGCGGTGACGTCGGGTAACCCGGCGAGCACGGAGCAGACGGCGGCCCAGCTGGCCGAGGCGAAGCGCAAGTTCGCCGGTGCCCGGCGGACGCTGGGTGCGATCTGGGTGCGGCCGGCGGCGGCTGTTCCCGTCGTCGCACAGCACTGGCGGGTGCTGCATGCCGCGGCGGTGACGGGCGACGAGATCGCGACCTCGGCGCAGCGGGCCCTTGCCGCCCCGGCCGTGGCCGACATCCGCGTCACCAACGGTCAGATCCCCCTCGACAAGGTCGAGGCCATGACCGGCCCGGTCGGCGAAGTGGCGGCCGATGTCAGCGCCGCTCACCGGCGGCTCACCGAGGCGCGCTCCCCCCTGCTCCTGCCCCCGCTCCTCGACAAGCTCGATGCGGAGCTGCAACGGGTCGCCCGCTCGGAAAAGACGGTGCAGTCCCTCACCCGGACGCTCCCGCTGCTCCCCGCGATGCTCGGCAAGGAAGGCCTGCGGCGGTACTTCATCGCCGTGCAGACGCCGGCCGAAGCCCGGGCCGGGGGAGGCTTCATCGGCAACTACGCCGAGCTGACGGCGGACAACGGCCAGCTGAGCCTGAGCCGGTTCGGCCGCCCCCAGGAGCTGGACTGGACGGCGGGAGCGAACGAGCGCCAGCTCGATGCACCCGCCGACTTCCTCGAACGCTATGGCCGCTTCGGACCGGGGTTCGCCTGGACGAACGTCAACCTCTCGCCCGACTTCCCGACCGACGCACGGGTCATGGCGTCCATCTACGCGCAATCGACGGGTACCCCGTTGGACGGCGTGATCGCCGTCGACCCGGCCGGCCTCGCGGCGCTCCTGAGGCTCGTGGGCGCAGTCCAGGTGGCGGGCTGGCCCGTCCCGATCACGGCCGACAACGCCGAGCGGATCATGCTGCACGAGCAGTACCTCCTCACGGACCGCACCGAGCGGATCGACTTCCTCGGCGACGTCGCCGACGCGGCGTGGGGGCGCCTCACCGGTGACGTACTCCCGCCGCCCCAGCAGCTGGTGAACGTCCTCGCCCCGGCGGCCCGGGCCAAGCACCTCCTCCTGGCCAGTCTCCACGCCGACGAGCAGGCGCTGTACGACCATCTCGGGATCTCGGGCCGGGTCGCACCGGTGCAAGGGGACTTCGTCGGCCTCGTGACCCAGAACGCCAGCGCCAACAAGATCGACTTCTTCCTGAGGCGCTCGCTCGACTACCGGGTGGAGCTGGACCCGGGTAGCCGGAACCTGTCGGCGACGGCCACAGTCACCCTGCACAACGACGCGCCCCCCGGCGGCCTCCCGGGCACGGTCATCGGCAACCAGGCGCTGCCGCCACCGCTACCGGACGGCTACAACCGCCTGTACCTGTCCTTTTACACGCCCTGGGCCCTCCTCGACGCCCGTCTCGACGGCGAGCTGGTGCAGCTCGAGGAGGCAACCGAGCTGGGGCGTCGGGTGTACTCGGCTGGCCTCGTCGTGCCCGCCGAGGGTTCGATCAAGCTGGAGCTCCGGCTGTCGGGGCGCCTGCCTGATGACGGCGCCTACCGCCTTGACGTGTACCGCCAGCCGGTGGTGACGCCCGATGAGGTGACGACCACGCTCAACGTCGGACGTGGGTGGCGCGTCGGGAACGCCGGACGCGAACTGCGGACGACCTGGCGTCTCGAATCCGACCACCTGATCACCGCCCCGCTCCGACGGAGCTGAGAGGGGACCAGGAGGTTTACGCGCTCGGCTCGGCCTTCCGCCGCTGCCAGAGGTGACGCCCGAGGGCCAGCTGCGAGATCAGCAGGACGCCGACCCCCAGGACGACCCAGAGGGCGATCCCGCCCCCGTCCGAGCTGGCGGCGCTCGGCGCGGCCAGATCGGCGGCCGTTCCCGCCCCCGGCGGGTCGACGGCGAGCGGGTACCTGACGCCGCAAATGACCTGGCCGATGATCGTGCCGCTGTTGGGGCCGCTGGTGATCCGGATGGCGTTGCGCACGACGGCCGTGGGCTCGACGATCACTTCGTTGACGATCGCCGTCGTGCCGCCGGGGAACGTCACCACCGTGTTGAGGCTGGTGATGGTCGTCTGCTGGGGGACGACGCCGATGCCGGTCACGTTCGTTCCCGCCGGCACATCGACGGCGGTGCCGTTCTGGCCCGTCGAGTTCTGGCACGAGGAAGAGAACCGGAGCGTGCCCGGGAGCGGCGGGGTCACCCCCGAGATGGCATAGAGGCCGTCGGCGGACGCGGACTGAGGCGTGCACCGGGCGCCCGCCGGGAAGCCGACGGATACCCCAAGCCTTGTCGAGTTCCCACCCGTCACCGCGCCCGGGCTACCAGGGGGGCAGACGACCTTGACCAGCGGCGTGCCGCTCACCAGCGCAGTGGCCTCCGCCCCCGGCGGGAACGGAGGAGCCGACAGGGCCGGAACCGCGCCGGCCAACACACCCAATCCCGCCACGACCAGGCATGCCAACACCTGCAGCGGCTTCCGGAACCCAGTCATTCCGTCCTCCGGCCTTCCGCTCTCGTAAGCCCCATGGAGCTCCCGCCTTGGTTAGATTGTCCAGTGCCCCAGCAAGGCGCAGCCTCGCCTAACTGGGAGCCTACGACGCGAGAACCTACCATGCCGGGCACTGCGACAGCCTCCACCCCGACGCCGTGGGCCGTGCGCTGGGCCCTGGCGGGAGTCGGGGTGATCCTGCTCGGCCTCGCCGTGACCCAGATTCGCGAGAACCGAACCGGAGCCGCCCGCGACGTCGATCCCGGTGCCTCGTCCCTCGACCCCAGCGGTGCCGAAGCCCGATGTGCCGACGCAATCCCGCTGGTGAAGGCCGACGTGCATTGGCCCGTCAGATGCCGTTGGCGGCGTGCGACTGACGACCTCCAGGGTCAGGCGTACCCGCCCCCCAAGGGGCTGCCCCCGTATGACGACCCCCGTGTCGAGATCTACGTCGACCCGGCACAGGACCGGGCGAGCCTGGCACACGCCATCGCCCACGAGTTGGGCCACATGCACCATACGCGGGACCCCCAGTTCGTTCCGGAGTGGCTCGCAGCCCGTGGGCTCCCCGCCGACACGAGAGACGAGGTCTGGACCGAGGACTACGCCGAGGTCTTCGCTGCCATCTTCAGCCCGCCCGCCGACCGGTGGCGAGCACCCACCGTTGCGCCCGACGCGGCGGCCCTGGCCGCCCTGAGGGCTCGCTTCTTCGCAGACGCTTGACGCCCGATCGGCTCACGCTGCGGCGACCGGCGGCGCTCCTCTTCCTCGCATCGATTGCTCTCCTGCCCTGGTCATGGGTGCCTGCGTTCCCCTTCGCGTCGGAGCATGCCCAGTGGAGCGACGTACTTGTCCTTGCCGCGGCGGTCGCCTGGCTCGTCGAGCAGCGACAGGCGGGATTCCCGTTCCGCATCCGCGTTCCCCACGTGGCGGTCGGGGTCTACCTCGTGGCGTCGGGCGCCTCGCTGCTCGTGTCCCCCGCCCGCCACCGGGGCCTGCTGCTTCTGGCCGGCATGGCCGGGCTCGGCGCCCTGTTCGTGCTGACCAGCGAGCTCACGAGCGATCAGCGGGTCCACCGGGCCTTTGTCAGGACCCTGGCCGCGACCGCCTTCCTCCTCGGCGCGGCGTCAGTGGTCGGGCTCGCCCTGTTCTACGCGGGACGGACGACCCGACTGGTCGGCGCCTACGGCGACCTCGTGGCATCGACCCGGTACGCCAGGGCCCAAGCCGGGTTCTACCACCCGAACCTGCTGGCCAGCTTCTGCACGTTCGCGTCAGCCGGCCTGGCCGGCGCCGCAGACGACCTGCCACCCCGCGTGAGGCGAGCCGCACAAGCCGTGCTCGCCGTGGTCGTGCTCACGACGTTCTCACGCGCCATCCTCGGCTTCTTCGTCGCACTCGCCATCCGGGCAGGAGCGGGAAGCCGCCGAGGCCGAATTGCCGCCGCCTCCGCCTTCGTAGCCGTCGCCATCGCTGTCGCCACCCTCACCCTCGTCAACGTGGAGGTCGACCCGAGCCGGCCCTTGGCTGCGTCTTTCAGCTCGGAACCATCAAACCGCCGCCAGGCCGCCGAGACGTCGCTGGACACGCTCGCCGACCATCCTTTTCTCGGCAACGGCCTGGGCTCCTATCCCGGGAGTTGGGACCGCGGCCTGGCGCCCGCGCAGGCTCACTTCACCCCCCTGGAGATCGCCGCGGTACAGGGCCCGTGGGCGCTGCTGGCGCTGGTGACCCTGATCGTCGTGCTCTGGCAGCGGCGCCGGCGGCCTACCGACGTGGCGACGTGGAGCGGCCTGGCCGCCATGGCGCTGGACGCCCTGGCCATGGACATCCATCGATTCCGCCACGTCTGGGTGCTCCTGGGTCGGGCCGACGCCTGCCGGACGGACCGTCAGCAGGACCGCGCCAACGTGAGTGCGTAGACAAAGCCGAGCCACTCGTGCCGGATCGACCCCGGCCCTCGGGCCTGCGGGGGCGGATGGCTGCCGACCATGAGGACTTCGCCTTCGACGCATCGTTCGAAGAGGAGCCTGGCCCTGGTCACATGTGGCACGGCCGCGGGGAAGTCCCACGCGTTGATCACGCTCGGCCATGTCGCCGTGACCGCCGACCGACGGGTGCGCTACTTCGCTGCTGCCGACCTGGTCGAGGCGCTCTACCGGGGCATGGCCGACAACTCGGTGGCCAAGATCAGCGACTCGCTGCTGCGGGGACCTGATCATCTGCGACAAGCTGGGCTTCGCGCCCCGTGACCTGGCCGGCAGCCAGCTGCTGTTCCGCTTCGTAGCCCGCCGCCCATGAGAGGCGCTCCCTAGGCATCGCCAGCCCACTGGCGGTTCGAGGCCTGGCCTGGGGACGGTTCCTGCCCGAGCACACCACGGCACCGTCGCTGCTCAACCGCCTGCTGCACCACGCCGTCGTAGATGTCACCGAGGGCAGGAGCGACCGCACGCGCGAAGCAAGACAGAAGGGAGGCCGCCGTTCGACCAAGGGCTCATGAGCTCTGCCCAAGATGGGAACTTTCAGTGGCCACCAGCGGGGACTTCGACATGGCCGTTTGACAGCCTGTTGCTCACTTCGCGTCTCGAAGTCTTCGGAAGCACGAGCTACTTGTCCGGATCGCCGCACATGCCC
>JBOGID010000451.1:0-1520 GCA_050742295.1 Acidimicrobiales bacterium
CTCTTCACCAACCGCTCGGGACTGTTCATCCGGGGCGAGGGCGGCTGGGGCGGAGACCGCGGCCCGTCGTCGTCCTTCGCCGTACCCGACCGTGCGCCCGACCACGAGGTCACGTACGCCACGCGCATCGACCAGGCGCTGACGTACCGGTTGTCCGGCGACCACAACCCGCTGCACTCCGACCCCAAGTTCGCAGCCATGGCCGGCTTCCCGCGACCGATCCTCCACGGGTTGTGCACCTACGGATTCACCGGCCGGGCGTTGCTGCAAGCACTGTGCGGCGGCGAACCCACGCGCTTCCGGTCCATGAGCGGCCGCTTCTCCAGCCCCGTGTTCCCGGGCGAGGCGCTCACCGTGCGGATGTGGCGCGCAGACGGGGGCGAGGCCCTGTTTCAGACCCTGGGGCCCGACGGGCGGGTCGTGCTCGACGCCGGTTCCGTCGCGTTCGACGCCGCCTAGAACAGCCGCAGGGTGTCGGGCTCGATGCCCCTCAGCACGTCGTAGTCGACCTCGACGCAGGCGATGGCGCGCTGGGTCGCCAGCACCCGGGCCTGCGGCTTGATCTGCCGGGCGACGAACACGCCCCTCACGGGGCGCAACAGGGGATCGCGCTCGAGGAACTCGAGGTAACGCGCAAGCTGCTCCACGCCGTCGATCTCCCCGCGGCGCTTGATCTCGATCGCTACCGCGTTCCCTTCGGCGTCACGGCACAGCAGGTCGACGGGGCCGATGTCGGTCGGGTACTCCCGGCGGACGAGCCGGAGCCCGGGGGCGATGGCACCGCAGTTGGCGGCCAGCAGTTCCTGCAGGTGGGACTCGACGCCGTCCTTCAACAACCCCGGGTCGACACCCAGGTCATGGGCGGTGTCGGACAGGACGTCGTGGAGCGTGATCGTGAGCGTCTCGCCTCTGGGAGAGCGGACGGTCCAGACCATGTGGCCCCCGTCGTCGACGGACTCAGTGAACGTGTTGGGCGCGTTCATCCAGTTGAGCGGCTTGTAGGCACCGCCGTCGGCGTGGACCGCCACGCAGCCATCGGCCTTGACCATGATGAGGCGAGGCGCGGGGGGCAAGTGGGCCTCGAGCCGGCCCGCATAGTCGACGGAGCAGCGGGCCACAATGAGGCGCATTCGAGGGAGGCTAGTTACGCCCCGTCCGCCGCCGTGAGAGGTTCCGTCGGATCGTCTCCCGACGCAGCTGTAGCTGCCGGTGGGTCAGGCCCTCCGTGTCGTCGGAGATGCCGAAGCTGGCCTTGACCCCGGTCATGTCCAGCTCGATGCCGCGGGGATCGATGCCAACGTCGGCGGCGATGCGGTCGCCGTGATGCGTGGCGAAGTAGATCGAGATGGCGGCGATCTCGCCGAAGATGTCGAGGTCGGGCGCCAGGCGGGCGATGGCTCCGTCGAGGAACACGAGGTTCTTGACGAACAGCATCAGCTCCTTGGGGAAGCGGGCGCCGATGCCCAGCAGCGCCTTCATCACCTGCTGGATCTCCGCCACCAGCTGCTCGCCCGACATGG
>JBOGID010000452.1:0-8520 GCA_050742295.1 Acidimicrobiales bacterium
GGTGCCGGGTGTTGGTCGCTCCGGGATGGCAGGCAGCGTGGATCGCTTGGAGCTGGCGGATCGAGACCCTGGTGTAGATCTCGGTCGTCTCCAATCGGACGTGGCCGAGGATGGCTTGGATGTAGCGGATGTCGGCGCCGCCTTCGAGCATCAAGGTGGCCATCGTGTGGCGGAACAGATGGCACGCCCCGCTCTTGCCGAGCTGGGCCCGGTTCACGTAGCGGCGGGCGAGCTGGGTCAACGTGCCCGGCGAGAACGCGGTGCCGTCGACGGTGAGGAAGATCGTCCCGTCGTCCGGTGTCGGCGCCAGCTTCGGTCGAACGTCGTTGACGTAGCGCTCGACCCAGGTGATCGCTCGCTCGCCGATGGGGACCATCCGGTCCTTGCGGCCCTTGCCTTGGCGGACCAGCAGCGTGCCGCGCTCGGCGTCGAGGTCGTAGTGCTGCAGGTTGGCCAACTCGGCCCGGCGGATGCCGGTCGAGTAGAGGACCTCGAGCATCGCCCGATCACGAACACCCGTGGGCTCCGTGAGGTCCGGTTGGGCGAGCACCGCTTCGACCTCCTCGATCGACAGCACATGCTTCGGCAGGCGCCGTTCGATGCGTGGCAGCTCCAGCTCCGAGGCGGGGTTGTAGAGGATCCGGTTCTCGCGTGCCGCCCACTTGAAGAACGCCCGCACCGGGACCAGGTAGGTGTGCTGGGACCGGAAAGTGAGCGGGCGGCCGTCCGCTCGGCGGTAGTGGAACAGCCAGCGCTGGTAGCCGTCGAGGACCGGCTTGGTCACCTCCGCTGGCCGGGTGATGCCGCGCTCCAGCAGCCAGCCGGCCAGGTAGCCGAGCAGCTTGTGGCGGTCGTCGATCGTCCTGTCCGACAGGCCGCGGGTGCCCATCCAGGTGCAGAACTCGCCGACCATGCGCGGGAACCCGAACGGGTCGAGCTGATCGCCCGGCACCGTTCTCGGGAAGCGCTCACCACGGCGAGGTATCAGCCCGCCGCGCTGTGACTACGACGTCGTCGTTGTCGTGGCCGGGAGCAGCGCGTTCTGGCGCGTCGTCGGCATCGGGAGCGTGGTTGTGGCCGTTGGCCTGCCCGTTCGTGCCGGCAACCTCATCCCGACTGGGGGCCGACCACCCTCCGACCGGCCCCCGACCGGGGGCCGACCGACCGTTGTCTGACCCCGACCGGTTCGGGTCGTAGGCG
Organism: Acidimicrobiales bacterium; assembly: GCA_050742295.1. Classification (GTDB taxonomy): domain Bacteria; phylum Actinomycetota; class Acidimicrobiia; order Acidimicrobiales; family AC-14; genus JAHFUQ01. The sequence goes on from JBOGID010000452.1 coordinate 1,201, forward strand.
AGGGTGGCGGGGTCGGTGAGGCCGATCACGAACCGCTCCCCGCCGCGTCCCTGGCCGTGCCAGGCCAGCTCGTAGACGAACCCGGGACCACCCTCGGCCCGGTGGCCGTCGCAAGGCGAGCTGGCCGAGCACATCGGAGCCGACCCCGCCCAGATCAGCCGCTACGAGAACGGGCGCATCACCCCCTCGGCCGACGCCCTCGTCCGCCTCGCCGAAACCTTCGACGTCTCCTGCGACTACCTGCTCCTCGACGACGCACCCCGCCGCCGTTCCGCTCAGCCGAAGACGGCCTCGGCGACCGCCTCGCCGGCCTCGGCGAACTCGGCGACCACGACCGCGAGCTCGTCCTCAGCTTCATCGACGCCCTCGTCACCAAAACCCGCCTCAAAGCCCTCGCCGGCGGCATCAGCTGAACCGGGTGGCCCGTTCAGGCGTCCGAAGCCCTCGACGAATCCACCTCGTCGAGGAACAACCCGAGATTCTCATCCGACACCCCCGAACGGGCTGAGCAGATCCCTCGCCACCTCCGCCTTCTTCTCGCGCGTCCACGAGGACCACAACTTGAGGCGACGAGCCGCCTCGACACTGACAGCCCATTCCCGCCAACCCGGCTCGATCAAGTCCTCGCGACCCTCGGGCTCGGACTTACCGAATGTCCGAACGTTGACCGCAGCACGCACCCTTCGGGAGAGATCGGCGACGATAGGGCTCGCCGCGATGGCCCCATCGACTGGCGATGGGTTGAACTTCGCCTCCCGAAGGACCTTGTCCAGCGCGACGAGCCCGGCCAAGTCGTCGACGCTCACACTCCTCTCGTCGGAACCACTCATCTCGACCTCGCTCGTCAGAATCTGTTCTCGCTCACGCCGAGGATGTCCATATGACGACCAGCACGCAGTGAGCCGTAGTGGACATACTCGAACGGCGGGTTCAACGGGATCACCTCGACCCCGTCGTAGACACGAAGCGTGACGACCCAATCGCCCTTCCCGGCATAGTCAGGGTTGCCGATGAACAGAGTGTTGAAGGCCTCCTCAGGACTGAGCGCAGCCTTGCTCAGGTAGACCTTGCCACGTTCGCCTGGATGACCCCCGACGACTGGATCGCCGCGGCGCCCGAAGCGTCCGTGTAGTGCAAGTACACATCGTCGTCGTCACACGCGGGGTCTGTCGTTTGTGGGGCCAAGAGCTCCTGCGCCGGGCGCGCGCTCCGGCCCGCGAGGGACGCGGGGTCGTCGTAGCCGTACCGACCCTGCTGCGCGACGGGCTCCCCGTTGGTCTGTTGGCTGGTCGGCGCGGGGACGGCGATCGGCCCGGCGTGCGTAGCCGGCCGGTCGTAGACGCACCCACGGGTCACGGCCTCGGCGCTGACGCCTCCCATCGCCAACCACACGACAAGAATGAGAAGCAGGCCGGCCGCGGTGCGGAGGCAGGCGGGCAGGGCACGTCGCTGAACGGTGGGCGGCATCCCTATCGGCCTCCGCCTCCTGCGGCCGCAACGTCCTCTGGACGGATACTGAGACGGACCTGGCGGTTTCGGTCGTCGAACTGGAGAACGACCGCTTGCACATCTGAGCCAACCTCTGGAGCTAGCTGATCGTCCCTCCTTCGGTCGGACGAGAAGTTGGGGTTCTCGATCAGACCAAGGAATTGACGGTCAAGGTCTACGAAGGCACCGAACGCTACGTATCGGTCGATGCGGCCTCGCACGAGTTGGCCAACGTGCAACTCCTGCTTCATGGCGGCCCAAGCCAGGTCGAGGTCGTCGCTCATTGATGCCACGCTCGCGGGAACTGGTTGAGGAGCGGCAGCTGGCCGAACGGGATCTCGAGCTCGGTGAGCGGTCCGCCCTCATACGGGTACTCGTAGCGAGCGAAGTTCGCGTCGTAGATGTCCCGCGGGATGAGGACCTCGATGACCCCTTCGCCGTAGCTGCTCGCGAAGAGGTCAGCGAGCTCCCGTTCCTTTGCGAACGTAGCGAACTCGCCGAAGCTCGGGTCGTCATCGGCGGTCAGGTTGTTGCGGTTCCACCCGTTCGCGTACTGGTCGGCTCCGAACCCAGGTTGCGGAGCCTTGAACAGCGGCACGACGTCCTCGTCGCAGTCGTCCCCGACGGTCGTCGGTGTTGTTTGTGGGGCCTGGCACTGCGACGACCCGGGTCCGCCGCCGCCCTCGCCCTGGTCACTGCGCTCGGGGAGCCTCGACGTCCAGACGGTCGAGCCGCTGCCGAGCAGGGCGATGGCGGCGGCGATCGCCGCCATGAGCCCGGGACGCTTCTTCTTCGTGCCGGGGTCGAGGCAGTTGACGGTGCCGCCCCCGGGCTGCACCGTGATGCTCGGCGAGGGTGTGGGGGCCAGCCGGAGCCCCGTTCCGCCCACGAGTACGGCCCCGGCGGGGAACCCGCCCGCAGGCACCAGCGCCACGGCGGCCTTGACACACTCCAGGTCCTTGTCCTTGGAGCGCAGGCCCGTGGGATCGGTGCGGTTGAGGGGGTCGTTGTCGCCGTAGTGGTAGGGGTTGGCCACGACCGGCGTCCCGTCGACCCCGTCGAGGGGGTCGGGGCTCGTGAAGATCCCGGCCACCGGGTCGTACTCCCGGGCCCGGAGGTGGAGCAGGGAACCGACCTGCAGCTCGCCCCGGTAGCCGAGGACGGGCTCGGGCCTGGTCGCCGCAGGCTCGCCGAAGGGGCCGTAGCCACCGGCTACCAGCCCGCCGGTGGCGGTCGTCGGCAGCACCGAGCCGAGGTGGTCCGCGGAAGTCAGGGCCGGGCCGGTGTTGGTGGTCACCCCGAGCAGCCCCTCGCCCCGGATGAGTTCCACGCGTCCCCGGGCGTCGGTGAGCTGGAGGAGCTGGGGGACGGCCGAGTCGTCCCAGGCCAGCCGGGTGGTGTCGGGGCTGCCGTCGTCGACGGTGACCGACGCCAGGTTGCCGGCGCCGTCGTAGGTGCGCCCGGTCGTGACCGCCCCGGCGGTGGTCGTGACCAGGCGGCCGTCGGGGCCGTAGGCGTAGGAGGTGGCGCCCTCGGGCCCGGTGCGGGCCGTGCGCCGCCCGGCGCCGTCGTAGGCGTAGGTGGCGTCGCCGGGGCGGTGGCCGGCCAGGGTGCCGACCGTCTGGCCGTTGACCTGGGCCTTGACCGACAGCGGGTAGTCGGGGTCGGGCGTCGTGCGCGAGGTCAGCCGCCCGGCGGGGTCGTAGGCGTAGTCGAACGTTCCTGAGGCGTCGGTGGAGCGGGTGCGCCGGCCGAGGACGTCGTAGGCGTAGGAGGCGGCGGTGGCCCCGCCGGACAGCACGGTTGTGAGCTGGCCGGCGGCGTCGTAGCGGTAGGCCTGGGCGGACGAGCCAGCGGTCGCGGCCGAGGTCAGGCGGCCGTTGCGGTCGTGGCCGAGGGTGGTGTCGACAGTGGTGGCCCCACCCAGGTGCTCGACGTAGCGGACCGGGTCGCCGGCGACGGGGTCGTAGGACCAGGCGCGGTCGTTGCCGGCACCCGGGAGGTCCTCGGACAGGAGGCGCCCGTCGGCCCGCCACGTGTAGGACGTCGTGCCCACGGCGGGGTGGCTGACCGTGGCCGGCCGGCCCAGGGCGTCGTAGGTCGAGGTCACCGCCGTACCGTCGGGGTGGGTGACCGAGGTCCGCCGCCCCGCCAGGTCCCACCCGTAGGCGAGGTCGGCGTCGGTGCCGGGGGCGTCGACGGAGGTGACGTTGCCGGCGGGGTCGTAGGTCCACGTCGTCGTCCCCTCGGTCCCGGTGGCGGTGCGGCGTCGCCCGGCGGGGTCGTAGGTGAAGGTTCGGTCGAGGGCCTCGGCGCCGTTGGTGAACCGCTGGCGCACCAGGCGGCCGGCCCGGTCATAGGTGCGGGCCTCGACCCGGCCGCTGGCGTCGGTGATGCTGGCGAGGCGGCCCAGGGGGTCGTAGGCCCAGGTGGTGAGGAGGCTCCCAGTTCGGTCGCGGTGGGTTGTCGGGCGGTCGGCCGCGTCGAACGACCACTGCTCGACGCCGCCGAGGGCGTCGGTGCGGGAGACCCGGTTGTTGCGGGCGTCGTGCTCGTAGGAGGTGGCGTTGCCGAGTGCGTCCCGGACCGTGGCGAGGTTTCCGGCCAGGTCGTAGGTGTAGGAGACCGTGGCGCCCTCGGGGTCGGTGACCGACGCCAGCTCGCCCCGCGCCGTCCAGGTCGCCCGGGTCACCCGGGCCCCCGGTGCGGTCTCGGTGAGCAGGCGCCCGGCGGCGTCGTAGGAGAACGTGGTGGCCAGCGCCGACGGCGAGGTGGTGCGGACCACCCGGCCGCCCGCGTCGAACGACCTCGTCGTGGTGGCGGCCGAGGCGGTCCCGTCGCCGGCGGTGACGGTGCTGGGCCGGCCGGCGGCGTCGTAGCCGTGCCGGGTGACCGACCCCGTCGGGGCCGTGACCGTGGCCAGGCGGCCCGCGGGGGTGTAGGTGCGCACCTCCACGGCTGCGGGGACGGGCCCCTCGGTGCGCACGAGGCGCCCGGCGGCGTCGTAGCCGAACCGGGTCTCGGCGCCTGTGGGGCCCACCACGCGGTCGAGGCGGCCGAGGCGGTCGTAGAAGGACCTGGTCTCCTGGCCCGTGGCGGTCTCGGCGTGGGCCTGGGTCTTGACCTGGCCGTCGGGCCAGTACGTGGTGCGGGCCGCGTCGCCGTTGGCGTCGGCGACGGCCGTGACCCGGCCGTTGGCGTCGTAGGAGTAGCGGGTCACGACGCCGGCGGGGTCGGTGACCGAGTCGAGGCGGCCCAGCGCGACGTAGGCGTAGCGGGTCGTGGGGTCGTTGGCGGGGTCGGCGTCGTCGTCGGGGCCCACCACCTCGGAGAGGTCGCCGGCGGGGCTGTAGCGGAAGCGGGTGGATTTGCCGCGCTCGTCGAGCCGCTCCACCAGCCGGCCGGTGGTGGGGTCGTAGTGGGAGGTGACACGGTGGCCGAGCGGGTCGACGGCGGCCGAGACGCGCCCGGCCCCGTCGTACCCGGTGCGCCACTCGGCGCCGTCGGGGTCCCGGCGCAGTGTCTGGCGCCCGGCGGAGTCGTACTCGTAGGCCGTGGTGTGGCCGAGCGCGCTGGTGACGGTGGCGAGCCAGCCCTCGGGGGTGTAGCCGAAGGTCGTGGTCGAGACGTCCGCCGTGCCGGGGGCGACGGTGACCGACAGGCGCCGGCGGGTGGCCGTGTCCCACGCGGCCGCCACGACCACGCCGTCGGGGTCGGTGACCCGGGTGACCAGGCCTGCGTCGGACTCGATGGCCGTCACCGGTGGGGCAGGGTCGCCGGCGGGGGCGGGCCCCGAGACCGTCGCCGGGACGCGCGCCGCACCGAGGTAGGTGAGCGTCGTCACCAGGTCCGTCCCACCCGGCACCTTGTCGCGCACCTCCCGCACGCGGTGCTCACCGTCGTAGGCGAACTCGCTGCGCCGGCCGGAGCCGTCGGCGTTCACGCCCGCCAGGGCCTGGGCCGCCAGCAACCCCTGGGGGGTGTACTCCTGCTCGAGGGCCGCCCCCGACCGGTCGGTGGCGGAGATGAGCAGCCCCGTCCCGGCGGCGTCGTAGCCCCGGGCCAGGCTGGCCCCGGTGGCGTCGACGACCCCGACCGGCCGGCCGGCCGTGTCGTGGACGTAGCGGGTCACGTCGCCCGAGGCGCCGTCGGTGACGGTCGTGGCCCGGGCCGCCTGGTCGTAGGCGAAGGAGACCGCGCCCCCCTCGGGCGTGGCCTGGGAGAGGGTGCGGCCCAGCGAGTCGTAGACGTTGGACACGATGAGCCGGCCCTGGCCGTCGCGGGCCTCGTTGGTGCGCCCGGTGGCGTCGGCGCCGTAGGAGAGGGTGCGGTCGTCAGGGAGCGTCACCGTCGCCAGGGCAGCCATTGCGTCGGGACGGAAGGCGTAGCGCACCCGGCGGCCGTCGGAGGACGCCACCTTGGTGAGCCGCCCGGCGGAGGGGTCGTAGGTGAACGTGAGGCTCGGGCCCGCCGAGGAGGTCGCCGTGGCCACCCGTCCCTGGGGGTCCCGGGCGATGGTCACGTTCTGGCCGTCCCAGTTGGAGCGGCTCGCCAGCCGCCCGGCGGCGTCGAAGTCGGCCACCTCGCCCGAGTGGTAGCGCAGCGAGTAGGAGCCGTCGGCGTCGGCGACAAGCGTTGCCCACAGCTCCTCCGGCGACGCCCAGCCGCCGGAGCCGTTGGAGCGGAAGACGACTGTGCGGCCGCTGTCCTCGACCAGCTGGACGTCGCCGCCCGAGAGGGCCGAGACGCCCTCGCCGAAGGCGGTCGACCAGCCCCGCCCCAGAACGCCCGGGACGGGGTCGCGGGAGTTGAGGGTCCGGTGCCAGTCGAGGCCGAACACCGTGGCCGGGAAGGCGAGGTCGCTCCAGGTGTCGGTGAAGTTGCCGGTAGCGGTGTCCACCGGGTCCGACGCCAGGAACGCGTTGAGCCGCCGGGGGCCGAGCAGCGCCAAGACCTGGGCGAGGGTCAGGTACTCGGGGACCTCGCCCCGCACGAAGACGTCGGTGGCGCCGTTGGTGTCACCGCTGACGAGGTCGGAGGCGCCGGAGGAGAAGGCGACCTGGTAGCCGGCGTCGGACACCGACGGGTCGTCGGAGCCGGCGCCGTTGTTGGGGTAGCTCGCTGCCTGGCGCCCGTCGGAGTCGAGGGAGAGCCGCCGGGCCGAGCTGCCTCCCCGGGTGACGGAGAAGACGTCGCTGTGGCTGTTCGTGTCGCCGCCGACGAGGCCGGTGGCCCCGGAGCTGAAGACGAACTTGGACCCGTCGCCCGAGACGACGGCGTGCGAGACCGAGTCGCCGCCGACGAGCCCCGACGGGAGGGTCTCGGCCAGTGTCCCGCCCCCCGGCCCGACGTTGTACCAGCCGGTGGCGGCGACGTTGCGGAACACGATCGTGCTGGCGTCGGCGGAGATGGCGGGGAGCCCGTTGCAGCCCTTGTTCGAGAAGGCCAGCTCCTTGACGAACCCGCCGGCGTCCACATCGGCCGCCACGATGGTGCGGTGCTCGTAGGTGTCGGTGCAGGGGGCGATCTCGAAGGGCCCGCCGTTGCGGGACGCCCGGAAGGCGACGTAGCGGCCGTCCGCGCTCAGGGCGTGGCGAGACATGGCGATCTTGGAGAACTGGCTCGCCTCCATCGTGTGGGTGAGCCCGACCGAGAAGTTGTGGCGCGAGACCAGCTTCGTGGTGGCGGCGCCCATGTCCCGGACCAGGACGTTGGGGTTGTGCTGGCCGTTCAGGTCGTCGACCGGGTCGAGGTTGGTGGCGTTGGAGACGAAGGCGACGCGACCGCCGCTGGCGCTGATCGAGGGCGAGTTGCTGTTGTCGTTGGCCTGGG
>JBOGID010000453.1:0-28360 GCA_050742295.1 Acidimicrobiales bacterium
AACCAGGTAATCGCCGGGCCAAGGGTCGAGCGGGATCCGCGCGTGACGCAGGTTGCCGGTCACGATGCCGGGCTCGTACTCCTGGTGGTCGTCGACCCAGAGCTCCACGGTCGGTTGTCCCTTCACACCTTCCATGGTACGAGTGAATCACTCGTCCGGGGCGTAGCCCGGATTGGAGACGGGCTCGGCGAAGCAGCGTCGCAAGAGCTCGAAGGTGGCCGGGGTGGCGTCGGCCAGGACGACCGAGAAGTGCCACGGGTTCGAAAAGGTCGGCATCACCTCGAAGCCTGCAGCGCGCAGTGCAGCGCATCGGGCAACACGCACGACGGGACGAATCCGGATCGCCCGGACTGCAGCGCTGACCACGTTCAGGTCATCGTCCGGCGCGCCGAACACGGACAGGCCGAAGAACTGATAGCGCTCCCAGCAGTCACCGACCTGGTTAGCAAGGTGCGTGTCGCTCAGCGTCCGGGCGCCACCACGGACGACGAGGAGGAGATCGTCCGGCGGAGGCTCCGCTCGGAGGACCTCACTCGGGGGCAGCCGCACGGGCTGAGTCAGTCGAACAGCGCGGCGCCGATCTTCTCCGCCGCCTCTCGCTGCATTGTCGGAGTGACGTGGCTGTAGAGGTTCGTGAACAGCGTCGGGTCAGCGTGGCCGAGGCGCTCGGCGGCGACCTTGGGCGGCACGCCATTCGCCAGCATCAGTGTGGCACTGGTATGGCGCAGCCCGTGGGCGGTCAGCCTGGGCAAACCGACCTCGGTGGTCATGCGGCCGAGCAGCTTGGACAGGTTGTTCGGGTGGTACGGGCCTCCGGTCGGTCGGGTGAAGACGTAGTCGCTGTCGACGTACTCCTTGGCGGCCAACCGCTCCTCGGCCTGCAGCTTGCGCTGGGCCCGGAGCACCCGCACGAGCCCGTCGTCGAGCTCGATGCTGCGCACGGCGTCACGGCTCTTGCCCGGCGACTGCTCCAGCTTGTAACCGAGGGTCGAGACGAACTCGACCACGTGGACCACGCGCCGCCCGAGGTCGACGTTGCCCCATCGCAGCGACACCAGCTCGCCGATGCGCAGCCCGGAGCCGAGGAGGAAGGCCCATGCCGGGTACGTCCGGTCGCCCTCCATGAGATCGAGGAACTCACGCGCCTGCTCCGGCGTCCAGTGCTTGGGTATCGACCGCTGGGCCCGGGGTGGCCGGGCCGAGACCATCGGGTTGACGGCGATTACCCCGGTCTCCACGGCGAGCTTCATGGCGCCGGCCAGCGGGGCCCGAGCCAGGCGAACGGTGTTGGGCGCGAGCGGCTTGCCGGTCTTCACCCCCCCGCCCTTCAGCAGCTTGCGCTGCCAGGCGAGGATCGCCTCGGGGGTGACGTCGCGCACCTTGCGTGCACCGAGTGCCGGCCGCACGAAGTGGTCGGCGTGGTTGCGGTAGTCGAAGCGCGTCTTGGGTGCGAGCCGGCGGTCGGCGTCCATGCCGTCGAGGTACAGGTCGAGCAGCTCGTTGACCGTCAGCGGCTTGCTCTGCGGCCGCACCTGGCCGGTGTCGACCTTGGCGAGCACATCACGCCTGGCCCGGCCCGCTTCGGAGGCCGTCCGAAACCCACGCTGCGTGATCTGGACGCGCTTGCCGGTCAGCGGGTCGCGGCCGAGAGTGACCTTGAAGTACCAGGCGCCGCGCCCGTCCTGGTACACGCCCTGCGGTCTCGCTGGCACGCCGTCACCTCCGTGAGAACGCTCCTGAGAACCGCCTTCCGGTTCTCACTGGTTCTCACGAGGTTCTCACGGGGCCTTCGGAGGGTCAAGCGTTTCGGCCCGTACCCCCCCTCTGACCTGCACTTATGTAGCGCGCTGGGAGGGATTCGAACCCCCAACCTTCTGATCCGTAGTCAGATGCTCTATCCGTTGAGCTACCAGCGCCAGTTTAAAAATGCGCTCTGACCAGCATCTTTGCCTGTATAGCCGGCCTAGATACCCTCTTCGCCTCACTATATACGAAACCTGGATTTCCCCTTAAATAGGCTGCGGTTGTCGTTCGTAGCTGCCACGTTACAGCATCTGACTCGACCGACCCCACAGGTGTTGAGCGCCACTCAGGATGAGCACGAGCTGGGGTCTCAGCGACAGCCAGCATGAGCATCACTACGTAGGACCGCTTGCCGCGAGCGCGCCGACGAGGAGCCAGGGCCAGGGGCGGCGTCGACTGGCGGCCATCACGCGTCGTCCCTACTTGGGCGTGTAGGCGCCGGTCACCGTGGTGGTGGCGCCGGGGTTGAGGGTGACGATCTGGCAGGGGGGGCGCAGCTGGCGGGCGATGGCGCCGAAGCACACCTGGTGGGGGCCGGTGGCGTAGTCGGTGAACAGGCCCCAGTCGTCGCGGGCCACGCCATCGACGTAGACGGGCACGGGGAAGGCCGGGGACGACACGGCCTGGAGGAAGCCTCTGGCCGTGAAGGCGCCCTGGGCCTGGGCCGTGGCCCCGGCGGCCACGTCCACGCCCTGGCAGGGGGGCGTCGTGTAGCCCTCCACGTCCCCGGAAGCACACACCTGGTGGGGACCGGGGGCGAGGCGCAGGTTGATGATCCCGTAGGTGGCCCGGGGGACCCCGTCGACGCTGATCTGCGACGGCAGGGCGGGGCTGGTGGTGACCCGCAGGAAGCCGTCGCCCGCCGCCTCGCCGGGGGCGCCGGGGGAGGCGGTGTAGGCGCCGGTGGCGGTGGTGGTGGCCCCCGCCGTCAGGCTCACGCTCTGGCAGGGGGGCGGGGCCATGCCCGCCACCGGGCCGAAGCACACCTGGTGGGGCCCCACGGCCAGGTCGGTGAAGATGCCCCAGTCGTCGCGGGCCACCCCGTCGACGGTGATGCGGGCGGGCACCGCGGGCGAGGTCACCACCCGCAGGAACCCCCTGGCGGCGAAGTCCCCCTGCACCTGGGTGGTCGCGCCCTTGGCCACGTTCGCCGTCTGGCACGGCGGCTTGACGAAGCCCTCCACCTCCCGGAAGCACACCTCGTTGGGGCCCCGGGGCGGCCTCCAGGTTGATCGTGCCGTAGGTGGACGGCGCGGTCTCACAGACATGGGCGCCACCGACACGGTCTTCGGGTTCGCCGTTCCTGCGGCGGGCACCGCCGTGGCGGCGGGCACGTCTGGCAACGACGTGGCCCTCGCCCGGTACAGGCCAGGCGTCGACGACGACGACAACGAGCCCCGCCGACAACGTGCTGGCGCCGGTATGCGCCGCGCTCAGCCGGGTCGCCACGACCTTTGCCCAGGCGCCGTACCTGGCGGCATTCGTACCCCTCATCTTGAACGTCCGGGCCTCACTCGGCTGCCCTCCGTAAGACCGCATCGCTCGGTCCGATGGCCGCGCTGGCTTCCGCTGGGGGAACGGCCTGCGGGGCCGTCCCCAGCCGGAACCGAGGTGGGACGTGGGGGCATCTAGATGGCCGAGCAGAAAGTGGCCGGAATGAAATGCACTGAAAAACCGACCTCTTAGGGGGCCGTAGCGGGCCTGCGAGGCCACGTTTTGACTTCGGACACCCGGTGATCCTGGGTCCCCGCGCGGCGCATTTTCGAAAAAAACCGGCCTTTCTGCGGACTCACCTAGAGGCCCAGGTGGTGGAAGCTCTGTCAGCGCGGGCGACGTTGCGCTTGTCGTGCGGCGCGGACGCTGGCGGCGATGCCGCCGGGCTCCTGACGTTGATGAGTCGTTGCCTCGCTCTCGAGCTTGCTGCACCTCCCCACCGGCGGGACCCGGCCTCGCCGGTTCTTTCGGCGCTCGCGGACTCGAAGACCCAACTCATTGATGCGCTTGAACGGTTCGAGCGGCACCGTCTCCATCGGATGGTCGAACTCTGCGGTGCGACGGCGTCGCCGCACAACCGCTTCCTGGCGAGGGCGGACCGGTCATGCCCGAGGGACTCGACTGTCTCGGTGCGAATCGCCAACGGCTTGAGGACGCCGTCGGCTGAGTCTGCGGGCCGGCGTCAGCAGGCCGACGCCGAGATGTGCCGAGTCGAGTCGGCGGCGGCGCGCGGGCTCAAGTAGCTGACTATCATATCGACCGGTTCAGCCGTCTCGTTGCGAACGCGGTGTGCCTGCTGGCCGCCGACGTAGGGACTCCCGGGCTCCACGGTCTGCACCCGGCACTCTAGGTCGTAGACGGTCAGCGCTCCCGACAGCACGGCGACGGCGTGGATGCCGGAGTGGGCGTGCCACCCGCTGTCCTGGCCGGGGTCGTAGACCTGGCGGACGACCGAGATGTCTTCCGGACCCCAGGGTGACGGTGCTCGGATCGGCGGGGGGCACGATCAGCTCCTCGCGGCCGGCAGCGGCGATCGCCGTCAGGGAGAAGGCAACGGTGGCGAGCCCGCCGACCATGACGGCCACCAGGGCGGGGGCGGCTCGGCGACGGGGGCGCGACTCGTCAGAGGTTTGGCTCGGCATGGCTCCGCTCCTGAGGTCCAGTCCCCCCTTTGGGGACACGCTTCACGACCTCCGACGCCGGAGAACCGCAAAAAATTCACCGGAAATTCTCGACGTGATCGTGAAGAAGTCGGCCTCACAGAACGTCCAACGAGGATGATGCCCTTTCCATCGACACCCAGATGGGCGATGCTTTACCCGTGGTACGGTGGTGATGGCGGGGTTTCTGGCCTTCCCGATGCCGGGCTGGTGGCCCCGGCTGGTGTTGCTGTTCGCGGCCCGGCGTGCAGACCCGCTCCCCGACGCTGACCCGCAGCGGATCCGTCAGGCGCAACGTGGCGATGCTCATGCCTTCGCCGAGATCGTCCGGCACTATGAGCCCCGTCTGCGGGCGCTCGCCTACCGGCTCCTCGCCGACCGTGACCTCACTGATGACGTCCTCCAGGAGGCGTTCGTACGTGCCTTCAAGTCCCTCGACCGGTTCCGGGGTGACTCGTCGTTCGGCACCTGGCTCTACCGGATCACCTACAACGCCTGCATCGACGAACTGCGCAAGGGCCGGCGGGTGCTCCCCCTCATGGCCGAGAACGAGCCCGAACCGGCCGACCTCCGTTCCGGGCCGGCCGATGTCGCCATCGAGCGGCTTGACCTGGCTGCGGCCATGGCGTCACTGCCCCCGGAGCTGCGGGTCGCGGTGATGCTGGTGGACGCCGAGGGCCTCGACTACGCGGCGACCAGCCGCGTGCTCGGCATCCCCCCGGGGACCGTCGGTTCCCGCCTCAACCGCGCCCGTGCCATCCTCCGCACTGCGCTCGGAGTGACCGGATGACCGACGACGGCGAACAGCGCGACGAGGAGCTGGGGGCGGCGCTCCGCCAGCTCGACGTTCCCCCGGGGCGAGAGGACTTCTATCCCCGCCTGATTGCCAGGCTGGAGGCCGAGGCCGAGCACGCGCAAGCGAAGCCGATGCGCTCCCGGTGGCGATGGACCACCGGCTCGCCCCTCTGGCTGGGGGCGGCGGCCGCCGTGCTCGTCGTCGTCCTGTTAGTCAGCTGGGTGGGGCTGCCGGGCGGAAGGCTCGGACCCAGGCGTGCGGAGGCCATCACCGCCGACGAGGTGCGGGCCCGTGTCGATGCGGCGCTCGCCCGTCTACGGACGCTCACGGGCGAACTGCACATCGACTACTACCCCTCGGTCCCAGACCCGCCGCCGTACGACCCCGCCGTCCCCGACCGTCGACCGCCCGAGCACTTCACCTTCGCCCTTACTGCGGCGGGGGACTTTCGGGTGGACGGCCTGCATGACAACAGCTTGACCGCCTACAGCTCGGCACAGGGCTCGCAACGCAGCTTCAGCACCGCGCCGGGCGCGTCCACCCTCGCCACCGAGCTGACCGGTCTGGCGCCGGGTCCGCCCGACCCCTCGCCAACCCCCACCGAGCTGTCCCGCTCCCTGGGATCGCTGGTGCGGTCGTTCCTCCGCACGAACGCCGACGTCCCCGTGGAGGAATCATCCTACGACGGCCGGGCGGCGTGGCGGCTCGTCGTTCCGGCGTCCGTCGGGAATCGGGCCGACGAACTCGACGTCACCGTCGACCAGCAGACCGGCTTCCCCCTCCGCGTGATCGAGAAGACCGGGCTGCCGGGAGGCGCCGAGAGGTTCGTCTCGCGCGACCTGCGCCTCTCGAAGCTGGTGGTGGACGGCCCGCTGACGCCCGACACGTTCGTCCCGCCCTACCCGCCTGGCGCCCCGGCCGTCCGGCCCGTCGACCGTGGCTACCAGCGCGTGCAGCAGCGCGACGTGGCTGCGGCCGTCGGGTACGCCCCGCTCGTACCCCAGCGCGTGCCCTCCGGGTTTGAGCTGGCCGAGGTGGCGGTGGCGACGGCGGGGGCACCCACGGCTACGGGCAACCCGCCGTCGCGCAATGTGGTCGCCATGGCGTGGCAGCGGGGGTTCGACCGGGTCGTCGTGACGACGCGGGAGACGGGACCCGACCGGAGTCGTTGGAAGGATCCCTTCGCTGCCGAGGACCCCCGCACGACCGGTGTTCCCGAGCCCATCACCGTGGCGACGGGCGCGGTGGCAGGCGGCGTCGGCGAGTTCAGCCTCCCCACCGAGAGCGGCCCCCACGCCTGGGTCGCCACCGACCGGTTCGTCGTCACCGTGGCCGGCGACCTGACCAGGGAGGAACTGCTTACGATCCTCGGATCGCTGGAGCCAGCGCGTTGAGGCTCCGCCGCCCCGCCGCCGCGCTCGTCGCCGCGCTCGCCATTGCCGGTTGCGGCCGAGAAGCGCGGCCCACATTCGTGCCAGGGCCGGCACCGACCTCGACCGTGTCCCTTCCCCAGTTGGACGACGTCCAGGCCGCCATCCGTCGCGGCCTGAGCTCCCTTCACAGCTACCGCGCCGAGGTGGTGATGACGACGCCGTACCTGACGGGTGACAGCCGGCTCACGGCCGAGTGGACGGCGTCCGGGGTCGTCAAGGAGACCGAACGCACCTCCGACTCTGAGCGTGTCTTCTTCTACAGCAGGCCGGAGGGTAAGCGGGTCATCTATTACGTGCCCCTCGACGGACGGGGCATAACCAGCGCCCGCGTGGAAACCGGCATCCCCGCCGGCCCGCCCGGCACTCCGCAAAGCCACCCGATCCGCCCTGACCCCGTCGAGCTGGCCCGCCATGTGCTCGAACTCAACGACGCCCGGGTCACCCGCGACGTTCTCGACGGGCGGGCGGTCTGGGTGGTGCAGCGGTCCAGTCCCGGCGATCGTCCCGACCTGCAGGTGTTCACCGTCGACGAGCAGACGGGGCTGGCGCTGCGGGTCGACGCCCTCCATGCCGGGCAGGCGGAATACCAGGTGCGAGTCGAGAACCTGGCGGTGAACATCGACGGCGAGCCGTCGTTCCAGATTTCCGACGGCGTACGGGTCTCGACGACCCACCACGGTTTCGTCAGGACGAGTCTGGAAGACGTGCGACGCGTGGCCGGATTCGCACCCCCGCTGCCCACGTGGGTGCCACCCGGTTTCGCGCAGACCGAGCTGAGCGTCACCCCCGCGCCATCGCGCGGCGTCTCGGCCACATACGGGCGGGGGATGGACCTGCTCCTTGTCAGCATCTCGCCGAGGTCCGGCGTGCGTGAACGTCTCACTTCTCCAGGGCCGGGCCCGCAAGACGAACCCACGCGGGCCGACCCGGTTCGAGTCGAGCGAGTCACGTTGAACGGCGGGGCCTTCGCCGGTGTGGAGGCGCAACTATCGGTAAATGGCCACCTCGGCCGGGCGGACCTGTCGTTCGACAGCGACGGGCTAAGGGTCCACGCGTCCGGTGACATCACCGGCGAGGAGATGATCCGGCTGGCCGAGTCGCTGCAGCTCGTCCGCTGAGCAGTCTCTGAAGAACCGACCGCCTCGGGGCGTCCAAGGCTCAACAGCGAAAGCGAAGGAGCCCAGACGTGAACCTTGTAGACGAAAACAGTGTTCTGAGCGAACCGGTTGCAGGGGACGAGCGTCGCTCGACCCGCCCGGTTCGGATTGTGATTGCGGTGATCGTGGTGGCTGCCGCCGTGGTGGCAGTGAGCCTGTTGGCCGCTCCCGATGACAACAGGACGATCGTCGAGCCGCCGATCGCCGTCGACAACCCGGCGCCGCCGACCGCGACCATGCCGGAGTTGCTCAGCGAGGCATCTCGCCTGAGGCTCGACGGCATCGGTCCGGTGGTGGTGGGGATGTCGCTGGAGGAGGCGTCCGCCGCCACCGGGCAAGACATCCGCATCGACCCTCGCACCGACCTTGGCCGTGGCTGCGCCCACGCCACCGCCGAGGGTGGCCCGGAAGGCCTCCAGTTCATGGTGGTCGACGGCCGCATCGCGCGGGTCGAAGTCGTTCCCGGGCCGGTCCGGACCGTCTCGGGCGTCGGAGTGGGGAGCACCCAAGCCGAAGTGCTGGCCGCCTACCCGGACCGCATCCGGGTCCAGGCCAACCCCTACTCCGGTCACCTCGGGGGCAAGGACCTGATCTACGTGCCCGATGCCAGCTCCGAGCACCTGAGCCTTCTGTTCGAGGTCTTGGACGGGCTGGTCATGAGATTCCGTTCCGGTTGGCTTCCTGCGGTCATGGCACCCGAGGGCTGTTCATGAGCGAGATCAGCGGTGTCGAACTGGGCATCGGAACCGACCGGGCGGTGACCGATCTGATACACGAGCGCCGTGCGGCGGTTACGAGCGCAACCGACGATGGCAGTGACCGCACGGCGAAAGGAACCCGGCGATGACCGCAACGAAGCGACCAACCACCAGAGGCCGAGCCCGGCCCGGCTTTCCTGCGATCGCGGCGGGGCTCGTGACCGCCGTTGCCTTCGGCGCCCTCGGATTCGTGGTCGCCGGTAACGACGAATCCCCAGGCTCGAAGGCAGCGACGACGCCATCAGCCGAGGGAAGCCAGGCTGCGCCGGCGACCACCGTTGGCAGCCCCACGACGAAGGCACCGGGCACCACCGTCCCGACCACGACAACGCCGACCACTCGGCCCGAGCGGCTGAGCGCCGACTCGCGGCTCAGCCTCCAGGGGATCGGCCCGGTCGCCATCGGCATGACTCTCGCCGAAGCATCGACCGCGGCCGGTGTCCCTCTCCGCCTCCTCGACATGCCGCCCGGGCCCGAGTGCCGCTACGCCGTCTCCGACCGGTCGTCGGGCACCGGTGACGAACTGGGCTTCATGGTGGTCGACGGCCGCATCGTTCGGATCGACGTTGGCATCATGGGTCCGGATCGCATCCGGACGGTGTCGGGGATCGGCAAGGGCAACACCGAGGACGAGGTGCGGGCCACCTACCCGGGCCGCATTCGGGCCGAGCCACACCCCTACGCCTCGAACGGCCGCTACCTCGTCTACGTGCCCAGCGACCCTGGCCTCCGGCACCTCAGCATGATCTTCGAGACCATCGACGGCCGGGTCAGCGCGTTCCGCGCCGGCCAGCTCGAACAGGTGTCCTGGAAGGAAGGCTGCTCGTAGCGGCGGTGCCGGCGAGGTTGGCCGAATCCCCGGCGGCGCGATGCCGACCGTCGTAGGGTTGGGCGTATCGGAGCGCGGATGGCGGAGCGCGTCAGGGTCAGCCTGGCCGGACAGTTGAGCCTGGAGGTCGGCGGCAACGTCGAGAGCACCTCCGCCGCGCTCGGTCCTTTGGGCACGCTCGCTCTCGCATTCCTCGTCACCGAGCGCCACCGTCCGGTCACCCGCCACGAACTGGGCGAACTGCTCTGGGGGGAGGAGCCTCCGCCGACGTGGGAAGCGTCGCTCCGCAGCGTGATCACCCGCGTCCGGCGGCGGCTCGAGGGCGAGGAGCAGGCGGTTTGGCTCGAGCTCCTGACTACCGACGAGGACAACATCCGCGCCGCCCTCGACTGGGTGGCGACGCACGCAGAAGGTGACGAGGGACTCCGCGCCGCGGCGGCGCTGTGGCGTTACTGGCAGGTGCGTTCCCGGTTCGACGAAGGTAATCGCTGGCCCCGAACCCTGCTGGGATCCACGCCCGGTGCTGCGGCAGGCGTGAGGGCGAAGGCGCTGACGTCTGCCGCCATACTGCTCTTGACAGGGTCGGAGCACAGCTGCCTGAGCCCCGAGGACGCAGAAACCGCCCGTGCGCTGTTCGAAGAGAGCCTGGCGATCCGGCGAGAGGTGGGGGATCGACGCAGTGCGGCGGCGGCTCTACACGGCCTCGGCGGCCTGCACCTCCGGAGGCGCGACGGCGAGCGTGCCCGGGCGGCGTTCGAGGAGGCGCTGGCCATTGGGAACCAACTGGGGGAGATCCGTCTGGCGGCCGCATCGTTGGCCAACTTGGCCGCTGTCGCTTGGCAGTCTCCAGCGACGCCCGACGTCGTGCCGCCGTTGGAGGACGCCAAGTCGCTTCTGGAGCAGGCCCTCGCACTGTGGCGCCAGCTCGGCGACCACTACGCCACCGCCCGTGCCCTGGCCGACCTCTCGGCCATCGCCAGGGCCCGGGGTGAGGACGCCACGGCCCGTACCTGCTTGGTGGAGGCCATGGAAATCCAGCGCCGGATCGACGACCGCCGAGGTCTTGCCGGCTCGATCAGCCGCATGGCCCGGTTAGCCGAGCGGCTGTCGGACTACGCCACGGCCCGGTCGCTGTTGGAAGAGTCGATCGCGATCAGCCGGGAGCTCGGCCATGCGTTCGAGGAGGCACAGACCCTCATCCGGCTCGGGGACGTCTCGTGGACCGACGGACGCCTGGCTGACGCCCGCCGGCTGTTCGAAGGGGCGGCGACCGTCGGGCGAACGATCGAGCTCAAGTTGCCCCTGTACGACGCACTCGACAGCCTCGCCCGGATGGCGCTGGCACAGGAAGACATCGCGGCGCCCGCACGCGGCATCTCGCCTGGATCTGCGCGCTGACCGAACGAGCGGAGCCGGCTCTGGAGGGGCGAGACCAGGCGACCTGGCTGCAGACGCTGGACTTCGAGGTCGATAACATCCGCGCCGCCCTCGAGTGGGCCCTGGCACATCCCGAGAGCGGCGAGGGCCTTCGCGCCGCAGCGGCACTGTGGCGGTACTGACAGGTGCGGAGCCGGTATTCCGAAGGATGGCGCTGGCTGCGCACCTTGCTCGACGCCGACTCCTGCGAGGCCCCGGCGGTGCGTGCGAAGGCGCTGGTTTCGGCGGCGATCGTCACACTGGCCGACCCCGAGGCGCCCCTCGCTGCCGCCGGTGTGCGCGCCCTGTTCGCGGAGGCGCGCGCCCTTCGCCGTCAGACTCGGGGACCGGCGGGGCGAGGCTGCGGCGTTGCACGGCCTGGGCGGCGTGTACTTCCGCCAACGGGACCGCGAGAGTGCCACATTGTGCTTTGAGGAGACCCTGGTGATCGGGCGCGAGCTGGACGACAAACGCCTCATGGCGGCGTCGCTGGCCAACCTCGCGAGCATCGCTCTGTCCCGCATTTACGAAGGCGGCCAGACCAACGCCAAGGAGCTCTACGAGGAAGCGCTGGCGCTCTGGCGTGAGTTGGGCGACCACTACGCGACGGCTCGGGCCCTGGCTGACCTGGCCGGCCTGGCCTCCTATCGGGGCCAGCTTGCACTGGCCACTAGCCTAGCCTGCTTCGGGAGACGGGGGACCTCCAGGGTCAGATCGATGACCGGCGCGGCCTCGCCCAGACGATCACGCAGCTCGCGGGGGTCGCCCGGCGTCAGGAGAACTTCGCGAGGGCCCGGTCGCTCCTGGAGGAATCGCTGGCGATCAAGCGGGAACTTCGCGAACCCACACTCATCGCCGAGGCGCTGCTGGGCCTCGGCGATGCCTGGTGGATTGACAGCGACTTCGGGAAGGCCCGCCACCTGTACGAGGAGGCAGCAGCGCTCGGAAGGCGCGCCTCCCGCTCTCCAACGCCCTCAACTGTCTGGGCGGCATCGCCTTGGTCGAAGGACGGATTGCCGAATCCCGTCGCCTCTACGACGAGGCGACCGAGATCGTCGGCAATGCGCCTGATGTCACCGATGCGCGAATCTGGTTCATCAGCAATCATGCTGTGCTGGCGCTGGCCGAGGGCGACCGCACGGGCGCCGTTGGTTCGTGCCGGCGGGTTCTGGAGGCCTTCGCCGAGCAGCCGCACCGGCCTTCCGAGGTGCTCGCGACAGTCCTCGACGTGCTCGCCGTTTTGGCTGTCGAGGACGGTGACCTGGAGCGGGCCGCGCGACTCGTGGGAGCGGCGCACACCAGCCGTGCTGCGCCCAAGTTCGCCCCCTTCCGCTCCCGGCCCGAGTTCCAGCGGGCGCTGACGGTGACGCGCGCCGGGCTGGACGACGCCGCGTTCGAGCGGACTCAGGCCGTGGGCGCGGCGCTTGACATCGACGAAGTCGTCGCGCTCGCGGAGGCGAGCCTGCGCTGACACATTCCCTGGCGGAAACCGACACGACGCAAGGCAGTTCGGCCGTAGACGCAAGAGCTGCCGGCCCCACGCCTCCAGGGGTCGATCCGGGGGGCGTGGGGGGTCCGGGACAAGCCCGTCAGGCGGTCAGCCGCGGCACTCGGTGAAGTCCTTGAGCACCTCGAACGAGCCGTTGGGGCCGTTCAGCTCGAACGTCGCCACCGTCTTGTGGCGCAGCACGAAGTTGGGGTCCGAGCCCTGGCTGACGAGCAGGGTCCGGTTGTCGGCGGCGATGGTGACGACGCCATCATCGACGCGGTCGTGGGCCGCGAACTGGTTGCTGCCCGAGTACCGGGTGCCGTCCGCTGCAGTGCCCGACAGGTGGGTGGTGACATGGAAGTTCAGGCGCCACTCCCCGTCGCCCGTATCCCACCGCTTCGACACGCCTAGCCACCAGGCATTCAGGGTGATGTCGTCGAACTCCGGTGGGCACGGGTTGTCAACGCCCGTGACGACGGTGTCGAACCGGTAACGCAGGTCCTCGGTCTTCTCGGCCGCATGGGCCGTCCCGCTACAGCCGGCCGCTACGCCCAGGGCGAGCAGTCCCGCTGCCATCCGTCGCGAAATCGCGTTCATGGTTGTGTTCCTCTTTCTCTGGATTTGGGTTGTGTCTTCACGCTTTGGACGCACAGGGCGGGGCTCGCCTTCATGCGACCTTGCAGTCGGGGGGTGCGGGGAGCGGGCCGGGGTCTCCGGACGGGCTCGCTGGGTTCAGGAACGTGACCATGAGGTCTGCGGGCTGGTGGCCCTCGTTCCGCACCAGGTGCAGCTCCCGGCCGCCGATGTAGGGGGACCCCGGGCCGAAGCGCTGGGGCACGCAATCGGGGCCGTAGACGGTCAGTTCGCCGGACTCTCGTCGCTGCTCGGCGACCTAGACGACCAACTCGATCCCGCCTTGCCCACCCCGCGGTCGGTGCTGCTGTCCCGCACGGCCGCCGATCACTGGGCCGAGGTACGAGCCATGGTGGCGGCGGCGGCGAGCGCGGAGGTTGCCGTGAACGTGGCGTACAGCATCAAGACCAACCCGAGCCCCGACCTGCTCCGGATGGCCTGGACATCGGGCATGTTGGTGGAGGCGATCAGCCAGCTGGAGCTGGGCAAGGCCCTCGACTGCGGATTCCCGGCCGGCTCCGTGGTGTTGAACGGGCCCGGCAAGTGGTGGCCGGCCCGGGTCGCGTCGGCGCCGCTGCGGGCTGTCTTCTGCGACTCCCTGGTCGAGTTGGGTCAGGTGACCCGGTGGCTGCGACTCGGCGAGCGACTGGCGCGGGTGGTCGGCGTGCGGCTCCGACCTCCCGGGCTCCCCTCCCGCTTCGGAGTTGACGTGGGCCAAGACGGGGCGGTCGAGCAGGTCGCGGCGGCAGTGAGCCAGGTCCCAGCGGACGTGGCGTTCGGCGTGCACTTCCACCTGTTCAGCGAGCTGTCGTCCCCCGAGCTGCGGTGGTCGGTCGTCGACACGATGTTGCGCACCGCCGTGGAGCTGGAGCGCGCGTGCGGGCGCCCGGTCCACACCTTGGACATCGGCGGTGGGTGGCCTCCCGGCCCGTTCGTGAGCGAACTGCTGCCCGGGCTCGGACGGTTCGCAGCCCACGCTCACACCACCCTGGCCGGCTTGCGCGAGATCATCGTCGAGCCGGGCCGCGGGTTGGCCGAGCCGACCGCGGCCGTGCTCACCCGGGTGCTCGAGGTGAGGCCGGGTTCGGCCGGCGAGCTCGATGTCGTCGTCGACACGGCCGTTTCGGAGCTTCCCGAGATCGCTCGACACCCCCATCGCCTGTTCGTGCGAACGGCCGGCTCGGACGCGTGGCAGTCGCTCGGGCCCGGGAACGGCCACGTGCTCGGCCGGTCCTGCATGGAGTCCGACATCCTCGCGGTCGGCGTCCGCCTGCCCGCGGACGTGGCGGTCGGCGACCATCTCGCCGTCTGCGACGCGGGCGCGTACGACACGAGCAAGTCCTACCTCTTCGGCTGCGGCTGAGCAGTCCCGACAGCGATGACGAGCCCGCTCATGAAGGTTGCGTTCGCCTCGCAGATGTTGGTCAACGCCGCCACGTTCATGGTGCTGCCTTTCGTCCTGCCCCACCTCACCGGCGCGGCCGGGCTCACGATGGGCGATGCGGGAACGGTCGTCGCCGTGCTCGTACTGTCGTCGCGATTGCTGGCGGTGGTGTCCGGGCCGGTCGCCGACAGGATGGGGTACCGCGCCGCCATGGCGCGAGGCCTGGTGGTTGCGGGGGCGGGTCTCGCCGTCCTCGCCGGGGCCTCCACCTACCGGCAGTCACTGGCCGCCGCCGTCGTCGCCGGGTTCGGTCGGTCGCTCTACGAGCCCGCCCTGGCTGCCCTCCTGGCTCGGCAGGAGAACGGTGGCCGGCTACGCCTGTTCGCCACCCGGACGCAACTGCTCAACGCCGGTGTCGCCATCGGGCCGGCAGCCGCCGCGGCCGCGCTGACACTGGGCGCCGCTGCGCCGTTCCTCGTGGCCGCGACAATCCTCGGCGCCACCGGGACGGCGATCTCGTTCGCCCCCGATACGCCAGGCGCGCCCAGTGCTGCGGTGGGTCGCCGGAAAAGGCTCCGCAGCCTCTACGCGAAGGCGGTGCGGCGCAGGTCCTTCGTCTCGCTCTGGCCGATCCTCGTCGTGTGGTGGGCCGTGTTCATGCAGCTGACCGTGTCGGTACCCCTCGCCGCTCGGGAGCTCGGAGGCGAGCAGCTGGTGGCCGTCGTGTTCCTGCTGAACGGTATGACCGGCATCGTGGTGCTGGGCTGGGTGAAGGGCTGGTCCGGCGGGATCGAGCCCGCCCGGCTTCTCACCGTTGGTCTGGCCATCACCGCCGCCGGCTTCGTTATGCTGCCCCTGGTCGATTCCCACGTCTGGCTGCTGAGCTGCATCGTCGTGTACACCTTGGGCGAGAGCTTGGTGCTCCCCGCTATCGACCTCCTGGTCGCCACCTCGGCCGACGACGAGACGGCGTCGACCTTCTTCGGGCTCGCCTTGGGCGCATGGGCCGTTGGCGGCGCCGGGGGCGTCCTCCTCGGGACATGGTTGATGGCCGGCTCGGGCCCGGTCACGCCGTGGGCGACGTACGGGGTGCTCGCCCTGGTGGGGGCATCGGCGGTGGCTGTATACGGCCGATCGGTCGCCGGCCGCGGCGTGCTTGCGACGACCCCTTGAGCCCGGGCAGTCGTTTTCCAGGGGCCGGCACGGTCGGCCTGGAGTGCCGGCCCAGTCGGTCAGCATGGCCCGTTGGGCTCGGGCGCGTCGCCCGAAAACGCGGCAGAGAACTGGTTGAGCCGGGGATCGTGCGCCGACTCCAGTCTGGAGCTGCCTCCCCCACCACGACGCCACCACGGGCGCCGGAAGACCGTCGTCCCAACGGGAGAGAAGCACGTTTGCCTTCGCCTGGCGAGGTCGCGCAGGACCTGCGGCTCATCGGGGGGAAGACCGGGACGGTACGTGACCCAGATGACACCGTGCTCGAGCGAGTGGACCGCTGTCCCCGCTCTCACCGGCCGGTCGTAGAAGGCGCACGTTTCCCACGTGAGCGAGTGCGGCCCACCCACGGGCGGCGTCTGGGGGGTAGACCCACGTTGTCTCTGGCGGTAGGTGGGAGCCGGCGGCGGCGTACTGGACGACTCCCTCGGGCGGCGTCACCGTGGTGCGGGGCACTCTCGGGAACGGCGGGAGGACGACCGCAGTCGTCGTCGGCGCAGTCGACACTGGCGCTCGGGCGGCGGTCTCGGTGTCGCCACCGCCACCACCACAGCCTCTACCGATGCTCAGCCAACAGCACACGCCCGCCCTTGTCGCGCACCTACGCCGCCTTGTCCGCCATAGCCGCCGCAGACACACGGAGTACGCGCATTCACGGTGCTCATGCATTGCGGCTGTGGGTTGCCCAGCGGACGGCGGGATCGCCGATGACGTGTAGTTGACGAGGCGGACGCTCGTCGGAACGCGCGCGCCCGGTTTTCGAGGGCCGATAGGGGCGCGCACGTGCCCGTGCCGGCAGCCCAGGGGGCGTGCCGCTGGCATCGCATGCTGTCATGGGGATGCGGTCAGGCGGCGACTGCTCCGGTTCGAGAGCGCCCATGAGCGGCCGAAGGAATCCGCCGCCGGCGCCGGCTTGGCCGCTCGCATTTCGATGTTGGTCAGCTCGACTTGACCGACGACGACGACGACCGCCGCCCGGTCGCATAATGTTTCGGCATGGCGAAACGGCGGGTGATCGGATTCCTCATCGCGGCGACCGTGGCGACCGGGGCGATGCCCTTCGTGGGCTCGACCGTGGTCCAGGCCCGGGTGGTCATCAAGACTCGGGCGGCGGAAGTCCACGCCACCGTCGTGAACGAGGCCGCGTTGGCGCTGCCTTTCGCCGCCGATCACGTGGCCGTCCATTGGGACGGCAACCCGCAGGCGTCGGTCTCGATCGCTCTGAGCGCCGACGGCGGAGCCACGTACGGTCCGGCGAGCGATGTCGGTAGGGACGAGGTCGGCGAGCATCGGGGCGACGGTGAGACCTACGGCGCCATCCTGCCGGCGAGGGGCGCGACGTCAGCCAGGATCGCCAGCGACCGGCCCGTTGGCCGCCTGACCGTGCTGGCCCTGGCGGACAGCGAGCGGGTCGTGGAGGAGGAGCGGGTGCCGGTGTCGGCCGGCGGGGCCGTCGCGCAGCCGCCGATCATCTCCCGGGCCGGCTGGGGCGCCGACGAGTCGCTGCGGTTCAAGGGTAGGAAGGAGGTGTGGCCACCGGCGTTCTACCCGGTGCAGAAGCTGATCGTGCACCACACGGCGACGGCCAACGACGACCCCAATCCACCCGCCGCCATCAGATCGATCTACTACTACCACTCCATCACCCAGCGTTGGGGTGACATCGGCTACAACTTCTTGGTCGATGCCCAAGGGCGGATTTACAAGGGCCGGCACTCCCACATGACTGCCAAGAGTTCCCCGACCGCCAACGACGACACGCTGACCGGCGAGAACGCCGCCGGCCAGACCGTCACGGCCGGCCACTCCTTCGGGTTCAACGCCGGGACGATCGGAGTAGCGTTGCTGGGGACGTTCACGACGCAGCTCCCGTCGGCCCCGGCCCGATCGGCGCTCGAGCGGTTCCTGGGCTGGAAGGCTCATGGCCACGGCATCGACCCGGAGGGGCAGTCGGTCTACGTCAACCCCGTCAACGGCGCCCAGGCGACGTTCGCCAACATCGCCGGGCATCGGGATGTGTCGGCCACCGAGTGTCCCGGGGACGCCTTGTACCCGGTGCTGCCCGAGGTCCGGCACAATGTCGCCTTGCTCATCGCCGGGTCGTAGTCACGGAGCCGCTCGGTCCGGGCCGCTCCGCGACAGACAGACCAGATCGAGATCGCCGGTCGGGTACGTCGAAGGGACGCGCTCCCCGAGCGCATGGCCGCCGACACGACCCCCGCTCATCCCGCACGTCGACCGCCGCGGAAATCGCCGGGAACTAGAGCCGTTGAACCGAGAACCTGGAGCGCGTACTCGCCATGCTCGCCGAGCGCATCGCCAAGGGGCGGAGCAAGCCGGCGCTGATCGCCGAGTGGCCGCTCGGGGGGCCACACCTCGCGAGTAACGATCGCGACTATTGCGGCGCAGACCGCAGGGACCTTGAGATGACATCGCTGACGGCCTCGGCTATTGCGGCGTCTCGTTCTCGGGTGGAGTGCTGGTGGATGAGGGCGGCACGGGGGGTGCTGTGGCCCATCCGGGCCTTCGGCGGCCCACCGGTCGTGGCCACCTGTCGGATCCGTGGCACGCGCGGCGCGCAATCACGCAACCGGTTGCCAGGACCTTGGCCGAGGAGTCCGTACCCCTCCTGAACTGGGCCTTTACGCGGAGCGGGCGACGAGAATCGAACTCGCGTCTTCAGCTTGGGAAGCTGACATTCTGCCTCTGAACTACGCCCGCGGGCGAGATCCACGGTATCGCAGCGGTCCGGCTGTCAGGTTCACGACGTTCATCGGCAAGAAACAGTCCATTTACGTTCCACGTTTAGGTTTCCTGGGGTGGAGGTTGCGCTCCTTCGGTGGCCTGCCGAGGCGGCTCGGCGACAGCGGCTGAGCGTCGCCGGTGGGCCGCGGCTGCTGCTCGTGGAGGACGGCGCACCACCGCCCCCTATCTTGGATTGCCTCGAGGACTGGGTCCGCGTCCCCGCTCCCGAGGACGAGGTCCGGGCGAGAGTGCACGCCCTGTCCATCCGCCTGGCCGCCCACCACCACGACGCACCGGGCATCGACCCCGACGGCGTGCTCCGGTACCGGAATCGGTGGGTGTCGCTGCCACCGCTGGAGACCCGCATGATGGAAGTCCTGCTGAGCCGCTACGGCGCCGTCGTTGCCCGCGACCAACTGGCCCGGGCGGGCTGGCCGGACGGAGCGTCGGGTCGCAACGCCCTCGACGTCCACGTTCTGCGGCTCCGACGGCGGCTGGAACCGGTCGGGCTGGCGATCCGCACTGTGCGCTCCCGCGGGTACCTGCTCGAGTCGCAATAGTGACGCGCGCGACCTGTATCGTTTAGAGTTCAACCCACGCAGGAAGGGAGGGTCGGCGTGAACCCCAGCCTCCGCCGGCCTTCCTCCTGCCGCTCCGGCCGTGCTCCGGCCGCGCGCGGCCGGCACCGCGGCAAGCCAGCCGCCTGACGAGGGCTCTCCGACCACCCGCCTAGGCTGGAATCCCATGTCTGCTGACATCTCTGACCTGGCCCAGCCTGCGTCAAGCCGCATCGTGCTCGTCGTCATCGACGGCCTGGGCGGGTTCGCCGACGCCGTCCGTGGCACCGAGCTGGAGGAGGCGCGCACCCCCAACCTCGACCTTCTGGCGGCCGAGGGTGCCACCGGCCTGCTCGACCCCGTCGGTCCCGGGATCACGCCCGGCTCCGGTCCGGGTCACCTCGCCCTCTTCGGCTACGACCCCATGTCCTTCGAGCTGGGTCGGGGCGCCCTGTCGGCGGCTGGGCTCGAGGTCGTCCTCAAGGAAGGGGACGTGGCCGCCCGCGGCAACCTCGCCACCCTCAACTCCGACGGCCTCGTCGTGGACCGCCGGGCGGGCCGGATCGAGGACGAGGAGGCGCGCAAGGTCGTCCTCGTGTTGTCCGAACGCCTGGAGCTCGAAGACGTTGAGATCCAGCTGGCCCACGAGGCCCAGCACCGGGTGCTGGTCGTCCTCCGAGGGCCAGGGCTCGACCCCCACGTGTCGGACACCGACCCGCAGAAGATCGGCGCGCCGCCCCTCGTGCCCGAGGCCCAGCAGCCGGCGGCCGAGCGCACGGCCGGCATCGTCGCCGAACTCGACCGCCAGGTGCGGGAGATCCTCGCCGGCGAGACCCGGGCCAACGCTCTCCTGCTCCGGGGATTCGACACCCACCGGGTCCTGCCCACGATGCAGTCCCGGCACCAGATCAACCCGGCGGCGGTGGCCGTGTACCCGATGTACCGGGGCATCGCCCGCCTCGTCGGGATGGACGTCCTGCCCAAGCCCGCCGGCCTCGGCGAGCAGGTCGGATTGCTCAGGGCCCACTGGAATGAGTTCGACTACTTCTTTGTGCACCACAAGCCGGCCGACTCCGCTGGCGAGGACGGCAACTTCGACGCCAAGGTGGCGGCCATCGAGGCGCTGGACGCCGCTATTCCCGGCATCGTCGACCTGCGGCCGGACGTGCTGGCCGTCACCGGCGACCACTCCACGCCGAGCCAGATGGCGGCCCACTCCTGGCACCCCGTTCCGGCCGTGGTCTGGAGCCCCCGGGTCGGGCGTGACGACGCGGACCGGTTCGGCGAGCGGTGGTGCCGCCAGGGCGGCCTCGGCTACCGGCGGACGGTCGAGCTCATGCCGATCCTCCTGGCCTGCGCCGGACGCCTGGCCAAGTACGGCGCCTGACGGGCCGGGCGTTGCCCTAACGCCGTCCCCTGCCCACGGGCACAGGGCGGTGGCGTCGCCCACCTGTCCACCCGCCGCGCAGATGTCGGTCTCGGTACCGCCGACGAGTCGGTCGACCGGCCAGATCGTCGTTGTCGGCGTCGCCGGAGAGGATGTCGTCGCCGGTGCCGCCGTTGAGGCGGTCGTTGCCGGCTCCTCCACACAAGGTGTCGTTCCGGTGTCGCCGAACAGTTCGTCGGCGCCCCCTTGGCCGAGGATCGTGTCGTTCCCACCGCCGCCGGATACGCGGTCGATGCCGGCCGTGCCGAAGATGACGTCGTTGCCGGCCGTCCTGACGGTGATCAGGCCCGGTGCGGCCACGCTGATGGCGACTGGGCCGGGCGGGGGTGGGGCCGCGCAGGCCGCGCCCAGGATGGACTGGGTCTGGATGAACCCGAACCCGGTGTTGAAGTCGAACCCCGGTGCGTCCATGTCGATGGCGGTCGTCTCGAGGAGGGTGTTATCTGGGCCGGCGTCAGCGCCGGGTTGTTGTTCAGGAGCAGCGCAGCGAAGGCGGCGGCGTGGGGCGTGGCCGCCGACGTACCGAAGAAGTTCGGGAATGCGTCGGCGTCGGCGCCACTGTCGCTGCCGAAGAACGTCGTGTTCGTGCCGTCAGGATCCACGATCCTTGGCTTGTTGCGGGTCACCGGAGCGATCGCCGCGCCAGTCGTGTCGAACAGGATCGGCGTCCCGCCTGCGGACGAGAAGCCCTCGGCCAGGGGCGGGTTCTGCCCGAAGACGGGTGTGTTGTCGTCGAAGGCGGCCCCCCGCGCCTCCGCCAGGGTGGCGTTGGCGTGGGCCACGATCGTGCTGCTGTTCGTGGCGAACTGGTTGACGGTGACGGTGCCGGCGTAGTCCATCCACTTCATGCGGCCCGGGTTGGCGCCCGCGACCCGCGACAGCTGGATGTTGAACGTGGTGTTGGCCGACATGGCCGGGTTCGTGAAGCCGACCACCTCGACGGGGTCGTTGCCCACGTTGTTGTTCACCCCGCTGGCGACGACGGCGTTGGTGTTGTCGAGCAGGCAGAGGTCCATGGTGTTGGCCGAACCGGGCGCGCCGCTCACCGAGAAGAAGGGCTGGTCCCACTGGAACGACAGGGTCACGGAGCCGCCCGCGGGATAGTGATCTGCTGGCCCGTGTCGACGCCGGGCCCGGGGTCGAAGTCGTGGTGATGTCGGCCCCCGCGGCCTGGAGGTCGAGGATGCTTTGGGCGAAGTCGGCCTGGCCCTGGGAGGCGGTGTGGAACGCCTGCGCCGCGCCGGACAAAGACCGAAGTCGCCTCCAGGACATGCCAATCCCCTCCTGCTCAGGAGCCCGTTCCCGCCCCCGTCGGTCGGACGAACTGGAGGGTACTGAGCCGTTGCGCGGCCGGGAAGGACGCGACCGGGAGCCCACCGTTCACGAGGCGGCCGAACACGACCCCGTCGGTGAGGCCGAGGGCCTGGAGGTCGCGGAGCAAGCGCCTGGGGGTCGTCGGACGCCGCTGCCTCGCGCGGCAAGTGCGAGCCGCAGAGGGGGCGCCTCCATGTCCGTTGGACGATGATCGTAGGGCTTGCAGTTCCCCGCGGTTTGCATTCGCCGCCCAGGGGAATACGATCGCGCTTGAGCACCTTGATAGTGGTGCACTCAAGTTTCGTTCGTGTCATGTGACAGTTGGGTCGCTGTGGCCCGCTGACCGGGAGGAGTACGCCCATGCCCAAGGCCGTCGGAATCGACCTCGGCACCACCAACTCCGTTGTTTCCGTCCTGGAGGCCGGCGAGCCGGTCGTGATCCCGAACGCCGAAGGGGGACGCACCACCCCGTCCGTCGTCGGCTTCTCCAAGACGGGCGAGGTGCTGGTCGGCGAGGTGGCCAAGCGCCAGGCCATCACCAACCCCGACCGCACGATCCGCTCGGTCAAGCGCCACATGGGGACGAGCTGGACGATTGCGATCGACGACAAGAAGTACCGGCCCCAGGAGATCTCGGCCCGCATCCTCCAGAAGCTGAAGCGCGACGCCGAGTCCTACCTGGGCGAGAGCGTGACGCAGGCCGTGGTGACCGTCCCTGCCTACTTCGACGACGCCCAGCGCCAGGCCACCAAGGAGGCGGGCCAGATCGCCGGCCTTGAGGTCCTGCGCATCATCAACGAGCCGACGGCTGCCGCCCTGGCCTACGGGCTCGACAAGGAGAACCAGGAGCAGACGATCCTGGTCTTCGACCTCGGCGGGGGGACCTTCGACGTCTCCATCCTCGAGATCGGCGAGGGCGTGTTCGAGGTCAAGTCCACCAGCGGCAACACCCACCTCGGTGGCGACGACTGGGACCAGCGGGTCATCGATTGGCTGGTGAAGCAGTTCAAGGGCGAGCACGGCGTCGACCTCGGTCAGGACAAGATGGCCCTCCAGCGCCTCAAGGAAGCGGCCGAGAAGGCCAAGATCGAGCTGTCGGCCGTGCAGGAGACGCAGATCAACCTGCCGTTCGTGACCGCCACCCAGAGCGGCCCGCTCCACCTGGACATGAAGCTCACCCGGGCCAAGTTCCAGGAGCTGACCGAAGACCTGGTGGCCGCCTGCAAGGGCCCCTTCGAGCAGGCCCTGAAGGACGCGGGCATGAACAAGAACAGCATCCAGCACGTCATCCTCGTCGGCGGTTCGACCCGCATGCCGGCCGTGCAGGACCTGGTGCAGGGCCTGTCCGGCAAGGAGCCCCACAAGGGCGTCAACCCCGACGAGGTCGTGGCCGTGGGTGCGGCCATCCAGGCCGGCGTCTTGAAGGGCGAGGTCAAGGACGTCCTGCTGCTCGACGTCACCCCGCTGTCGCTCGGCATCGAGACCCGGGGCGGCATCGCCACCAAGCTCATCGAGCGCAACACGACCATCCCGACCCGGCGCACCGAGGTGTTCACCACCGCCGAAGACCTGCAGCCGTCGGTGGAGATCCACGTGCTCCAGGGCGAGCGCGACATGGCCATGTTCAACAAGACATTGGGCAAGTTCCAGCTGGTCGGGCTGCCGCCCGCACCTCGTGGCATCCCCCAGATCGAGGTCACCTTCGACATCGACGCCAACGGCATCGTCCACGTCTCGGCCAAGGACCGGGGGACGGGCAAGGAGCAGTCGATGACCATCACCGGTCAGTCCCAGCTCAACAAGGACGAGATCGAGCGGATGGTCCGCGACGCCGAGACCCACGCCGAGGAAGACCGCCGGCGCCGGGACGAGGCCGAGACCCGAAACCAGGCCGACACGCTCGTGTACCAGACCGACAAGATGATCCGTGACTATGCGGACAAGCTGTCGGGCGACGAGAAGTCGAAGATCGAGACGGCTCTGGACGCTGCCAAGACGGCCCTGCGTGGGTCGGACGTCGGTGCGATCCGGCAGGCCCACGAGAACCTGATGTACGCGACGCAGTCGTTCGCCCAGAAGCTGTACGAAAACACCGGCGAAGGCGGCAGCGGTGCGTCGGGTGCAGGAGGGTTCGGCGGCGGCCCGAGTGATGACGATGTTGTGGACGCGGAGATTGTCGATGGGTGACGATGAGACCGGTCTCGCGGAAGACCGCCAGCCGGGTCCTGTCCCTCAGGGGGCCCCTCCGGACGAGGCCACCCCAGAGGGGGCCCCGACCTCGTCCGGCGCCTCCCCTACGGGCCACCCGGCTGCCTCGGTTGATGGGCAGCCCCCAGAGGAGGAGGAGAAGGGGGAGTCCGCGGCCGCGGGCTCGGCTCCGGGCGACACGTCGGCTGAGCCCGTAGCGGCACCGGATGCGGCTGACGCGGCGCCGGACGCGCCGGAGGAGGCGGCTGAGGAAGAGAAGCCGTTGCGGGCGGCTGAGCGCGCGCTGTTGAAGAGGTATGAGAAGGAGCGGGACGAGTTCAGAGAGCAGTACCAGCGGACCCGGGCCGAGTTCGAGAATTACCGGAAGCGGATGTTGAAGCAGCAGACGGAGCATGTGGAGCGGGCCAACGAGGGGCTCGTCGAGAAGCTGCTGCCGGTGCTCGACAACTTCGACGCCGCCATCTCGCACGGAACGGGGTACGAGCAGGTGCGGGCCTCGTTCCTGGTGATGCTGGCGAAGGAGGGGCTGGAGCGGATCGATCCGGTGGGCAAGCCGTTCGACCCCTCCGAGTCGGACGCGGTCGCGCACGAGGACGGGGACGGGGGCCCGGTGGTAGCGGAGGTCCTGCGGCCGGGATACCGGTGGAAGGGGCGCGTCCTGCGCCCCGCCATGGTGCGCGTTCGAGGCTAGGAGCCTCCGTGGCCCAGCAGGAGTGGCTCGAGAAGGACTACTACAAGGTCCTCGGGCTGTCAGACACGGCCACCGAGGACCAGATCCGGCGCGCCTACCGGAAGCTGGCCAAGCAGCACCACCCCGACGCCAACCCCGGCAGCGAGGAGCGGTTCAAGGAGATCTCGGCGGCGTACGACGTCCTGTCCGACGCCACCAAGCGCAAGGAGTACGACGACGTCCGCAGGCTGGGGCCGCTGGGGGGAGCCTTCGGCAGCCGCGGCGCACGTGGAGGGGCCGGCGGCGCGGGCGGACCGGGGGGCTTCGGGTTCAACACCGACGACCTGGGCGACCTGCTGGGTGGCCTGTTCGGCCGGGGCCGGCCCGGCGGTGGCGCGGGCGCAGGGCCGGGCACCCGTACGACGACGACGTCGGCCGGTCCGCAGCGGGGGACCGGCCTGGAGTCGGAGCTCCACCTGTCGTTCGAGGAGGCCATCAACGGCGTCACAACCACGGTGAACGTCACCAGCGAAGCAACCTGTTCGACGTGCCACGGCAGCGGCGCCGCGCCGGGAACCAGCCCGGTCGTGTGCCCCGTCTGTTCGGGCCGGGGCGTCACCGACGACAACCAGGGGTTCTTCTCCTTCAGCCGCACGTGCGCGCGCTGCGGGGGTCGGGGGATGGTCGTGGAGTCGCCGTGCCCCAAATGCCGGGGCGCGGGCGTGGAACTGCGGCCCCGCCAGGTCAAGGTGAGGATCGCGCCGGGCGTGGAGCACGGTCAGAAGATCCGGCGCAAGGGAGGCGGGGGGGCGGGCCGCAACGGCGGTCCCGCCGGGGACCTCTTCGTGCTCGTCCATGTGGCGCCCCACCCGATGTTCGGGAGGAAGGGGCGCGACCTCACGCTGACCGTCCCCGTGACGTTCGCCGAGGCGGCGCTGGGGGCCGAGATCTCGGTGCCGACGCTCGAGGGGCCGGTCAAGCTGAAGGTGCCGCCGGGCACGCGGTCGGGTCGGACGTTCCGGGTCCGCGACCGTGGCGTCACGACGAGCAAAGGCACGGGCGACCTGCTGGTGACCGTCGAGGTGGCCGTCCCGACCCAGCTGTCGCAGGCCGAGCGCGAGGCCATCGAGGCGCTGGCCTCTGCGTCGCAGGAGTCCCCACGCGCGCATCTGGGGGTGTGATCAATGGCCGATGAACGACCAAGCCTCCGTGAGTTGAACGACCGGCGAGGCGTCTACGTGATCTCGGTTGCTGCGGAGCTGGCGGGCGTCCATCCCCAGACCCTCCGCATCTACGAGCGGCGGGGCCTGCTCGACCCGGCCCGCACGGGCGGCGGCAGCCGGCGGTACAGCCAGCGCGACATCGACCGGCTCCGGCGCATCAGCGAGTTGACCGAGGCCGGCCTCAATCTCGCGGGCGTCAAGGCGGTCATGGAGCTGGAGGACGAGGTCGCCAGGCTCCGCACCCAGCTGGCGCAGGCGCTGAAGGAGGCGCGCGAGGCGGTGGAGCGCACGCACCGCCAGTACCGGCGGGACCTGGTGCCGATGCAGCAGGCTCCCATGCCGTACGGACGGCGCCGGTAACCTGGTGGGGGCGCGCACCCGCAGGAACTTCGCGATGGCCGTGGTGGCCGTGGTGGCCGCGGTCGCCGTGGCGCTGCCGCTTGTCGCCGTCGTAGCGGGTGAACCGGGCCAGCGCCGGCCCGCCGCGCCCGATGCCGCCGCCGTCCTCGAACGGCTGCCGCTCGCCTTCGAGGAGAACGTCGGACAGCTCGATCCCGAGATCCGGTTCGCGGCCCGGACACCCGGCCAGCAGGTCCTGCTCACCGACCGTGGGCTGGTGGTCTCGCCGGCCGGTGTACGACTGACGCTGGAAGGCGCTCGACCCGGGGCACCGGCGGCGGGCGAGCGGCCCCTGCCCGGCACCGTCAACCGGTTCGCAGGCGACGATCCGAGCCAGTGGCGCACCGCCATCCCGACCTACGGCGCGGTGACGTACCGGGAGGTCTACCCGGGCATCGACGTGACCTACTACGGCACCGGCCGGCTGGTCGAGTACGACTTCGTGGTGGCGCCCGGCGCCGACCCAGGCGTGATCGTTCTGGGCATGGCCGGGCAACAGGGGGCGCACCTCGACGGATCCGGTGCCCTCGTCATGGGAGACGTGCGGATGCGGGCGCCCACCCTGTACCAGGACGGTGCCAATGGCGTGCGGCGTCCCGTGCAGGGCAGCTACGCAGCCAGGGGCGACGGACGGTTCGGGTTCGACATCGGGCCCTACGACCGCAGCCATCCCCTCGTCATCGACCCGGTGCTGGTCAGTTCGTCCTACCTGGGCGGCACCAGCACCGACACGGCGTATGCGGTCGCCGTCAACGTGGACGGCGACATCGTCGTGACCGGCTACACCGAGTCCCCCGACTTCCCGACGGTGAGCCCCGCCCAGGGCGCGCTGGTCCAGGCCGACGGCACGCGCACCGACGTGTTCGTGACCAAGGTGAAGGCGGACGGGGGGACCGTCCTGTGGTCGACCTACCTCGGCGGCCGGGGGCGGGACGCCGCCTTCGGGGTGGCGATGGGCCCCGACGGGGGCGTGTGGCTGACCGGGTACGCGGAGTCGAGCGACTTCCCGACGGTGCGCCCGCTCCAGCCCGCCAACGGCGGCACCAGCGACGTGTTCGTGGCCAGGCTCAACTCGGCGGGATCGGCCCTCGACTTCTCCACGTTCCTCGGGGGCGCCGGGGCCGACAGCGGGAGCGGTATCGCGGTCGACAAGAGCGGGGCGGTGTACGTCGTCGGGTCCACGGGCTCGGCCAACTTCCCGAAGGTGCGGCCCCTGCAGGCCACGCTCAGCCGGCCCGACGACATCGACGGGTTCATCCTCCGGCTGGAGCCGAACGGGGCCTCGCTCGCCTGGTCGACCTATCTCGGAGGGGCGGGGGACGACCACACCAACGACATCGCCCTCGACGGGGAGGGCAACGTCTACGTGACGGGCGACACCAAGTCGGCCAACTTCCCGACGACCCGCCCGTTCCAGGCGGGGCCGGGGGGAGCGGGCACCGGTGCCGCGGCGGGCAGCTTCTCCGACGCCTTCGTCGCCAAGGTGCGCCCCGACGGGTCGGCGCTCGCGTACTCCAGCTACCTCGGCGGGGCCGACTCCGACAAGGGCACCGGTATCGCTGTGGACGGGCAGGGGGCGGCGTACGTGACCGGCAACACCGGTTCGACGAACTTCCCCGTCGCAGGCGCAGCCCAGGCCAAGAAGGACGGGGACTTCGACGCCTTCGTCACCAAGGTGCGGCCCGACGGGTCGGGGCTCGCCTACTCGACCTACCTCGGGGGAACGGGGTCGGACGGGGCCGAGGGCATCGCCGTTGACGCCCAGGGCCACGCCCACGTGACCGGGGCCACGGCGTCGTCAAACTTCCCGTCGACCAAGGCCTTCCAGCCGGCCAAGGGCGGCGGGTTTGTTGACGCCTTCGTCACCGAGGTGGGGGCGTCGGGCTCCTCCTGGGCGTCGTCGTCGTACCTGGGCGGGAAGGACGACGACCAGGCCGCGGCGATCGCCCTCGACTCGGACGGGAACCCGGTCGTCGTCGGCTACACCAACTCGACCGACTTCCCGGTCATCAAGCCGTTCCAGCCCGGCAAGGGCGGAGGCGTGGGCGACGGGTTCATCGCCAAGGCGCGCGACGACGCGGCGGCGGACGCGGCCAACCCGGCGGCGGCTGCGGAACGCCGCGATCGCCGGGTGCGGACACTGATCACCGTCACCGGCGGCCTCTTCCTCGCCGCCTTCCTGCAGTCGGTGTGGCTGCGCCGCCGCCCGGAGACCTCGCCGCGCCCCCAGCCC
>JBOGID010000454.1:0-8797 GCA_050742295.1 Acidimicrobiales bacterium
AAGGAGGAACAGGACATGAAGAGATCAATCATCGTGATGGTTGGGGGAATGGCGGTGGTGTTGTTGGGCCTGTTCGGCCCGTCGCCCGCCCAGGGCATCGGCGACGTCGAGAACAAGACGCCCAGAATGGTGGGGGGAGGGTGGGTCGCCATCGGCGACGCCGAGGACAAGGTTCACCTCCAGGTGCACCTGCCGTGCGGTGGTGAGGACGTGGGCTTCAACCCCCAACCCGATCCTCCCGGACGCGCCCACGTCCGCCTCGACGTGGGCCACGGCAGCCAGCGGTTCAGCCTGACCCGGCTCGACACGGCGTCGTGCAGCCTGGGCGGGCCCGACACCATCGTCGGGTCCGGGGTCGGGATGTGCGACGGCAGGCTCCATACCGTCGCCTTCCGCCTCACCGACGGCGGCGGCCGGGCCGGCATCGGCGACCCCATGCGCCCGGACGCCGTGCAGATCGACGTCCGAGGTGACAGCCCGGCGTGCACGAGCACCATCGCCTCACCGCTGGGCGGCGGCAACCTCCACATGGTCGGCGACCGCACCGACGGATGAGCCATGGGTCGTGCCGGCAGACAGCAGACGGTGACGGAGGGAACCTGTCCTCCGTCACCGACGCGCTCGAGTCCTCCCGGCTCGGGCGCGCCCTCGTCAGCGCCCTGGTCGCCCTGACGCTTGGTGCGGTCGTCTCCTCCGCCCTTCCGACGGCGGGCCTCCGACGCCGATCGGTTGAGGTTCTCCGTCCGGTGCTTCGGGTCACCGCCCTCACCCAGGAGTGGGACGTCTTCGCCCCGGACCCCGCCCGCCGCAGCCTGTCCGTGTCGGCCCGGATCCAGTATGGGGACGGTTCCGTCGTTGACTGGCGGCCTCCCGATGGTGGGAACCTGGTGGGCCCGTACCGCTCCTACCGCTCGCGCAAGCTGGCCACCGCCCTCCAGGACGATGCCCATCGGGACACGCTCTGCCTCGCCGTGGCCAGGTGGCTGGCCGCCAGCCACGAGCGCGACGGCCGCCGTCCAGTGACCATCACGCTCATTCGACACTGGGCGCCGACTCCCCCGCCGGGCAGCCGCCGCCCCCTCGTCTGGTACGACGAGGCCTACTACACGCTGGACCTGTCGCCCCCACCGAGCCAAGAGAACCGGTGAGCGGCACAACGACGCCTCTGGATACCTGGAACCGGTTCTGGTTCCAGCCCCAACCGACCTCGACGCTGGCGGTGGTCCGCATCGCCTATGGGCTGGTCGTGGTGGCTTGGGCGCTGTCAATGGCGCCCGACTTGGCGACCTTCTTCTCCACGTCGGGTGTCGTCGCCCACCCGGGCGACCACGGCGGGGGGCTGGAGGCAACCGTTGTCGGGGATGCGACGATACGCGGGCTCCACCTGGTGCTGGTGATCGGGTCGGTCTGCCTGATGCTCGGCTACCGCACCCGCCTGGCGTCGGTGGTGGTATTCGTCTGTATCGTCTGGTTCCAGCGCCGCAACCCCTTCATCCTCAACGCAGGAGACCGCCTGCTGGCCAACCTCGGCTTCTACCTGATGCTGGCGCCCGCCGGAGCGTCGCTCTCGGTGGACAGGTGGCGGCGTGCCCCGACCGCGTTCTGCGAGTTTCCGGCTCGTGCGCCGTGGGCGCTCCGGCTGGTGCAGATCCAGCTCAGCGTGCTGTACGTCTCCACCGTGTGGGAGAAGTTGCAGGGACAGACGTGGGCCGATGGTACGGCCGTCTCCTATGCACTGCGTATTGGCCAGCTATCGCGACTTACTCTGCCCGACGGCCTCACCGAGTCGGTCCCCCTCATGCATGTCCTGACCTGGTCGACGCTGGTCATCGAACTCGGGCTGGCGTTTCTCGTTTGGTCCCGGCGACTTCGACCGTGGGTGCTGTGCTGTGGTCTGGCGTTGCATCTGTGCATCGAGCTCACGATGATGGTCGGATTCCTGGGGGCGGCGGTCATGATCACCTACGTCGCCTTTGTCCCGGCCGACGCCATGACAGCGGCGCTCCTGCGCTTTCAATTGTGCAGGCGCCGGACGCAGATTCCCTGCCTTCGAAGGCTCCGACCGTGGGAGTATTGCCTTAGAGGGCGCCGGTTTCTCGCCCGCGTCAGCCGGCGTGTGACGGTGATGGCGGACCTGGAGGTAGACCCGGCGGAACCTGTACCGACAGGGAGGGACGATGGCGGGAGTCGTTGTTCGGCGGCTTGTGCAGCTGGTGCCGACGCTCCTCGGGCTGTCTGTGCTGCTCGCAGCGGCTCGGACAGGGTCGACGACAGCTCGAGCGCGGTTCGCCCGGTGACCGCCACGAGATCAGCGACGTCGAAGGTGGCGCCCAGGATGGCGGCGGCCCGAAGCGTCTCGAGCGAGTCGTCGGGCAGCCCCGTCATCCGCCGCAGGATGGTCAGCCGCAGCGGCGGTGGCAGTCCGATGTCGGTCACGTCCGCCACACCGTTGTCCCGGGTGATGGCTCCGTCTTCGTCGAGAGCGGCCACCATCTCGGAGATGAAGAGGGGGTTCCCGGCAGCACCGGCGACCCGGTGGAGGAGCCTCGGCCCGGGTCGGTCCCCGAGGTGGTGGCGCACGAGGGCGCCCACGTCGTCAGGGTGAAGCGGCGGGAGCAGGATGTGGCTTACCCCGTCCCGAACCGCCACATCGACGATGCTGTCGAGCGCCGGGTTCCGCGGCAGCGGCCGGTAGGACCCGATCACCCCGAGGGGCAGTGCTCCAAGGCGCGACGCGACCGCTCGCAAGGTGAGCAGGGTGGCGTGGTCGGCCCACTGGAGGTCGTCGAGGGCCATGACGACGGGGCCCCGTAGGGCCGTCTCCTCGAGCAGCTCAGCCAGCGCATCGACGACTTGGAACTGCGGGCCGGGACCGGCAGTCGGGTCGGACGACGTCCCCTCCCAGTTCGAAAGCAGTCCGCCGATGCGGGCCCGCTTCGGCTCCAAGGACCGGGTCGAGCACCCCATCGCCTCGGCGATGGCACCGAACGGCCGGGCCGTGTGGAGCTCATCTCCCTTGGCCTCGAGGACAAGGACACCCCGGCCGGCCGCCTCATGCACGGCCTCAGCAAGGACCCTGGACTTGCCGATCCCGGCTTCGCCCTCGACAAAGGCGAACTGGCTCCGGCCGGCTGTGACGCCGTCGACCAAGGTGCGCAGGACCTGGAGCTCCCGCGCTCGCCCGACCAGGGGCGCCGGGGAAGCCGCCGTTGAAGTCGCCGGAGTCACTTGGCGGCGACGCGCCCCGGACAGCCGTGCCGGCCGGCGGATGTCAGCGATCGTCGGGTCGAGCCAACAGATCCGAAAGGACGCGTAGCAGGCCGAGCCAGCCCGTGAAGGCAATGCTCAGCCGGATCTCTCCGGTCGGGGGCCTGCCGGTCGGGTGCCGTGGGTTCATGATCTCGACGTGGCCGCACGGCGGGTCGCCAGCCTCGAAGATGACCCGGAGCTCCACCCTGCCGACTCTGATGGGCGGGGCCTCCTGAGACATGCGCCACCCGGCGGCGCTGGAGACGAGTCGTCATGCCCGCGACCCCGACGCTTATGGCCACCGAGCCTCCCCGTCCTGCACCGACCACCGTGTGCGGCCGGCGCTCGCCGAACGGCCTATTGTACGGGATCGCACGCATGAGGTCCCGAGCTCGGAATCCGCCAGGTGGCGGATGTTTCGGAGCGCTCCCGATGCGAAGCTGCTACCAAGCGACGTACGGGAGGTAGCTGCAGATGAACGATGTGCAAGAAACGGGGAAACGACCCCATCGAGGGCGGCGGGTCGGAGTCGTCGTGCTGCTGCTCATGGCGTGCACAGTGGCGGCCGCCGCGCCGTCGTCGGCTGCCGTGCGCCTCGAGCACGGCGGCCAGGTGCCGTTCTACGCCCGCATCACGACCATCGGTACGCCCGATCAGATCTTCCGTGACGGCCAATGGGTCGCCATCGTCTTTTACCGGCCGGCGGAGTGCGTCCCGGACGATTTCGACCTCCTCACCTTCTTCGACTTTCCCGGCCCGTCGGGGCCCGGAGCCTTTGGCTGCAACCCTCCGACGACCGACGGCTTCAGCATCTGGCGCAACGGACCGGAGACCGACCCTGCGCCGAGGCTGGCCGTGAGCCACGGGCTCGGCGCCGTGCCGGTCTGGTTCGTGGGTGGGTCCTCGCTCGACGCTGCGATCGCGAACGACGGCGCTCTCACCATGGCCGAACTCAGAGCGCTGGCCGCTGATGGGCGGGTGCTCATCGGCTCGGCCGACTACTTCCATGAGGTCCTCCAGCCCCACGACGCGGCCCCCGTCCCCATGACGCAGTTCGTGGCCCGAGGGTCACTGCAGGACGGGCGCTCGTTCCGAGTGCACGGTCTGTTCGTCGAAGGAACCACCATCCAGACGGACATCGACATCGGTTCAGCGTGACGGGCACGACCTCGACCTGATCCGATCGTCCAACCCATGTGGCGCCCACCCGCCAGCGGGAGGTCGAGTCCGACCTGCGAAGCCAGGCAATCTGTTGGCCAGCCCGCCGCTCATCCACTCGAGGGCGCCGTTCCTGGGCGTCCGACTCTCGGCGGCAGTTTCTCCGCCATCGAGCGCTCGGTCGACCTAGGCCGCCCTCGCGAGTTCGACGCCAACGAGCTTCTTGGCGTTCGCCCGGGCGTTCCGTGTACCGATCGCGTGGTTCCTCACGCCGCCAAGCGCCTGGGAGGGAGTGGGCGTCTCCACGCCGTGCGCCGGCGAGGAAGGCCTCGATCCGATCGTCATGCTCGACGCCGTTCTCGGGACGCCAGAGACCCTGGAGGACTACAAGCAGTACCTCTTCAGCTGGCCTGACCCCGGGCACCGCATGCGGGTCTATGCCGATGGGTCCACCGAGTACCTCGGCCGCGTCCAGGAAACGTGCACCCCCGCCTCGACGAGTTCCTACGGCTCCGAGCGCGAACGCTGCTGCGGGACCAGCTCGGCGACATCGACGGCGCCCGCGATGTGCTTCGGAACCTCGCTTCGCTCCTGGAGCAGCTGGACGACGGAGCGATCGACGACGGCGCGGGCGCGGCGCACTCAGAATCCAACGAGTAGGGACGACGGCCCGTAGCGGTCGCATGCACCGCCCTCGAAGTGCCGCGATCAGCCATTCCCTTCGTCCTGGAGCATCGAGCGCCACCTTTCCACGGCCTCCACCGTCGCGTCAAAGACCTCGTCCTGCACATCGAACTCGTCTCGGTCGAGACGGCGAAACCGCGCAAGCATTGACCCGAACACCGACCGGCTGAACCCGGCGTCCTTCCGGGAGGCCAGAACGCACAGGTGTTCAAGCCCAAAGCGAGGCTCGACCGCAGCGAGGTCGACGAAGTCTCGCGCCTCGGCTCGACCGAAGATCGCCAGGACCTTGTCGACCGCCAGCTCCTCAGCGGAAAGGACGAGTCCCACATCGCTCGGTTCGGCCGGCAGTAGTCGAGCGTCGGTGGCAAGGTCGACGCCGGTCTGGTGAGGTCCGTCGGCCACAGACAACCGAGCGAACCCCGGGACGACCCGCTCCTCGATCACCGTCAGTCCCGCCGAACGTACGGCGCCGACGAAGACCGGCAATAGCAGGTCGACCGCCGTCGGGTCGACTGCGAAGTAGTCGAGGTCAAGGGTCAGCCGGCTGATTTGCCCGCGCACGATCAACGCTGCTCCACCGGCGAGGGCGAAGCCCGTCGCCTCTGGCAGGTCCCGCAAGATGGTGGCGACGCGTCGCTGAAGTGGGCTCAGCACGCAAGGTGCGAGATTCCGCGCCGCCGGAACCAATCCACCCAGGCCCGGCGAACGTAGGTCGGCAGCACCAG
Organism: Acidimicrobiales bacterium; assembly: GCA_050742295.1. Lineage (GTDB taxonomy): Bacteria > Actinomycetota > Acidimicrobiia > Acidimicrobiales > AC-14 > JAHFUQ01. Next base: position 5,817 of record JBOGID010000454.1, read on the forward strand.
ATCGTCCCAAAGGCGAAGGAGCTCGTTCACCTCGATGTAGCGACGCACATCCTCGTCGTTACCCTCCCGAAGGACCTGCTCGTAGACGCGCAGCCGGTCCTCGCGCTTCCGCAAGTCGTACTTCTTGGGCGGGCCGCTCCAACGCACGCGCAGGGGCAGCTCGACGATCCCGTCGAGCTTCTGGTTCGTCGCGCTATCTACGTCGTCCGGTACAGCGACCGGTCGCGCCTCCGGCCCCAAGCGACTGCTCCGAGTCGAAGTCATCAGTGTCAAGTCTACGGACGACGCATCAGCTACGGCCGAAACCGCTGTTCTCTCGGGTCCGGTTCGAGCGGCGAGCGAGTGGGAGGCAGGCGCCGGCCTCCCCCGCTCGCCCAACAGAGTCGGCGGCCGAGCTCGTCATTGACAACCTGCATGCGATCGCAGGTGCGCCCGCCCCGTGGCGATGACGCCTTCGCTCATCTTGACCTCGGACCTATGAGCCCAGTGTCGGTCGGCCGATTCCGCTCCGCGTCCGGCGCCGAACCCGTAATCCCGCTATCGGAACCCCAGTCTGCATAACGGGCAACCACGCTCAACTCCAGTCGACGAAACGGATGAGACGCCCACCCTGAATCACGACAACTTCTGATCGACGCGGCTCTCGGACGAGCGCGATGGCGGCGATTGTGAACGCGCTTCTTGTCAGTTCAGACTGTGACGTCGGCCGAGGCACGAATTTCGGGACCTCTTGCGGGTCCCATCCGCATCATGGGACCATTAGGATTAGGTTCCGCCGGCAGGCCTTTACCCCCTCTGACCAGCACCTTTGTCGAGTGCGCCCCCAGGGACTCGAACCCTGAACCCGCGGATTAAGAGTCCGCTGCTCTGCCAAATTGAGCTAGAGGCGCCGGTTGGGGTGACCGAGGGGACTTGAACCCCCGACTTCCAGGACCACAACCTGGCGCTCTGCCAACTGAGCTACGGCCACCACGACGTCGGATCAGTTTGGCACAGGCCGAAGAGGTGGTGGCTCGCGATCCGGTCTGCGAAGATTCACCCGTGACGGGAGGGGCGGAGGTCTACGAGGTCGGCGACCAGGTCGGGCTGTCGGTCCAGTTCGGCACGCCCGACAATCCTCTCGACCCGTCCCGTGTCGAAGTGAGGGTTCGCGACCCGGAGGGCCGTTCCGCCGTCCTCACCTACGGCGTCGACGAAGCGGTGATGCGGGTTGCGCCCGGCGCCTACCAGGTTGTCATCGCCGCCGGCGCGCCCGGGCGGTGGCAGTACCGGTTTGTCGGCATCCGACCCCATGGCGAGCACAACGGCCACTTCGACGTGTTCGACCTCGGCTCCGACTGACCAGCTCAGACTGGCACCCGCCTCACCGCGTCGGCGTTCATTGCGGAGACGGTCGGGGTCAGGCGCCGCTCGGCAGCGCGATGGCGTCGAGCTCATCGGGCGTGACGTCGGCGAAGGTGGCGTCGACCCGGGAACGAATCGGCCTTGTCGAGATGGTTCATGGCCTGGGCCTGGCCCGGATGGGGAGCGATCAGCTTGGGCTCGCCGCCGGCGGGCCCAGCTGCGATCTCGTCCCCGGGACGGGTCAGCTCGATCTGCTCGACCCCCCCTTTGCCACCACGAACGCGACCTCAGGCGGGCTCGGGTGCGACGAGGGGCCGGCGCGCCCCCTCGTGCACCACCGGGCGGCCCCACGGCACGATGACCACCTCGCCGCCGGAAAGCTCCACGACGGCGCCCTGAGCTAGCAGCTCGGTGACCGATCCGGACCGGGGATCATCGCCCAGAGAGACGGCCAACCCGACGCGAGCCGGCACGGGCGTCCCCGCCCGCACCACCGGGCGCGGTGCCGGCGGCTCGCGCCCTTCGGCCAGCGCCGTCAGCATGGCCCGCACCTCGGCCCCGTCGATCGACCGGCGCATGGGCGGCAGCGAGTCGAGGAGGGCGTGCCGGTAACGGGCCTTGGCCAAGCGGCGGTCGAGGACGGTCACCACACCCCGGTCGTCGGCGGTGCGGATCAGGCGGCCGGCGCCCTGGGCCAAGAGGGTCGCGGCGAGCGGCAGATCGACGGTGTCGAACGAGTCCTCCCCCGCGGCCCGGGACAGCTCCCGGCGGGCCTCGAGCAGCGGATCCTTGGGCGAGGCGAACGGCAGCCGGTCGATGACGACGAGGCTCAGCGAACGACCGGGGACGTCCACTCCCTGCCAGTAGCCCATGGTGGCGAGCAGGCACGACGTCTCGTCATCACGGAACCGCTCGATGAGGCCGGGCTCGGGCGGGCCGTCCTGCACGTGGACCTTCCACGGGAACCGGTCGCGCAGGGCCTCGGCCGCCTTGCGCAGCATACGGTGGCTCGTGAACAGAGCGAGCGTCCGGCCGCCGGCCGCCTGCACCAGCGCAGCCAGCTCCTCGAGGGCGGCGTCGTCAAACGACTTGGGCATCTGGCGGGGGTCGGGCAGATGGACGGGGCAGTAGAGGACGGCATGTGCCCGGTAGTCGAACGGGCTCCCGACCCGCAGTTCCCGAAACGGGGCGCGGTCCCCCCCCGGTTCGGCCTCCTCGTCGCCGCCGGCGAGTAGGTCGGCGCGCAGTCCCAGGCGGCGGGCCAGCGGGGCAACCGTTCCCCCCACGCTGAGCGTCGCGCTGGTCAGGATGGCCGTCCGCCGTCTGAACACGAGCCGGGCCAGCTCCGGCCCCACGTCGACTGGCGCGACCAGGAGGGTGGCTGGTCCCACCTCGGGCACCCAGGCCACGTCGTGGGCACGGGGGACTCGGGCCCGGCGCACGTCCTCCAGGAGCGAGGACGCAGCCTGGAGGCATCGGTCCCGCCGACCGTCCCGGCGCTCCTTGGCGGGGATCTTGCGCAGGACTTCGACCACCGCGTTCACCGCCTCGTCGGCCGCCGCCATCGCCGGCGCGATCGACTCGTCGGTGACGTCGGTGCGCCCGCCTGCGGCCGGTGTGAGGGCGGCTTCCAGTTG
>JBOGID010000455.1:0-2909 GCA_050742295.1 Acidimicrobiales bacterium
GCCGGTGGGCCGAGCGTGGCGGTGGCGGGCGCCGGTGGCGGCGGGGGCGGCGCATCGGCCGTGACGGTGACGCCTTCGGCTTCGACGGGCTCGACAGGGGCCTCGTCGGCGCAGTCCTCGGCGACCAACAGCGGGGGCACGGGTGACGCCCGGTCCTGGGCCGAGTCGGTGCCGACGGCGGCCAGCGGCGACTCGGGCCGGTCGGGATCGACGGGGCCGGCGACGGCGACGACCCGGGCCACCAACTCGGGCCTGTTCGGCCTGGCCCTGGCGACCGGCGGTGGGGCGGCGACGGCGGTGAACTCGGCCACGTTCGGGACGGCGGTGGCAACGGGCGGGGCGGGGCCGGAGTCGAGCGGTGCGTCGGGCGGGACGGGGACGACCGGTCGAGCCGACAGCGACGCGGTTGCGGACTCGGCCGCCAACAGCGGCGGGGACGCCTACTCGGTGGCCCAGTCGGGTGGGGCGGGCGCGGCCGTGAACGGCACGGACGTGGCCGGTACGGGCGGTGCCGGCGGTGCCGGCGGGCTGGCGGCCACGGCGGGGTCGGGCGGGGGCGGCACGGCCGTCCTGGTGCCCTCTGGGACGGCCACGGCGGGCCCGGCGGTGGCCGTGGCGGGGTCCGGTGGTGGCACGGGCGGTGCGAGCGGCGTGACGGCTGCGCCGGCAGCGACAAGCGGCGGGTCGGGGGCGACGTCGGCGCAGTCCTCGTCCACCAACACGGGCGACACGGGGTCAGCCGATTCGGGAGCGACCAGCCGTCCGGGGAGCACGACGGGCGGATCGGGAGCGACCGGCCAGTCCGCCTGAGCGTCAGCCGGCGGGGTCGCCGTTCGGCCGGGTGGGCGGGCGGGGGGTGAGGGCGGTGATCCACGTCGGAGTGCCGGAACTGGCGGACACCGCCGTCGAGGACGGACGGGATCCGGCCCGTCTCCGCCCACCGAATGACGACGTGAGCCGAGAATACGAGCTCACCGGCGACTTCCTCCGCCGTCATGAGGGGGTCTTGGTTGTCGTCCTCCGTCGGCACGGCTGCCTCCCGGGTGAAACGTAGGAGGAACGTGGTCCGCCGGACTAGGTGGCTGGTGTCAAAGCCCTCTTTCGGCGGCCGACCGCCCCGTTGGAGCTTCGGCTGTAACGCAAATGGGCTGGTCAGGGGTAGGTCGGCCGCCACGGACTCGTTCACAGGGCGCGGCAGACCGGTCACGTTGGGACGCCGACGCCTGCCACGTTCTGGCAGACTTCTGCCGCAGCGCGCCCGGATTGGATCAGGGTGAGGGCGTCTTTTGGGCAAGGCCCACGTTGCGATCGGCGATCCCGCCGCCTCGTACCGGCGAGGCCTCGGGGCGGCACTGGCGGAGGCCGGGTTCACGTTTCGTGGAGCCCGAGGACGTGGTGGCGTGGGCTGCGGCCATGGGCGTGGACCAGGGTGCGGTGGCCCTGCACACCGTCCGGCCGGCGAACGACTGGGCCACGCTGCGCACGCTGTCCGGGAACGGCGCAGTCGGGAGCGCCCGGCGGGCAGTGAAGGTCGTGGCCCTGCTGGTGGACGCCACGCCTGATCGCCACGCCGAGGCGCTCCCCTGTGGGGCCGACGGCGCGGTGCCGTTGGACTCCCCCCGAACGCATCGTGGCCACGGTTGCGTGCGCCCTCGAGGGCGATACGCTGCTGCCGACGAGCGTGGCGACGGCCATCGCCATGGTCGGTACCCACTCCGTGACCCGGGGGTGGATCACCCGGAGGAGACCGAGTGGCTGCGGATGCTGGCCACCGGGGCGACCGTCCAGCAGCTGGCGGAGCGGATCGGCTCCTCGGAACGGGCCCTGTACCGCGTCCTGCACGGCGTCTACGGACGGATGCGGGTCTCGAGCCCTACCGAGGCGATCGTGCTGGCCTGCCGGTGCGGACTCCTCGAAGCCGACCAGCTCGAGTCGCCGTAGGACCCCGTGCGTGGCCGCACAGCTTGCAACCCACCTAGGTTCGGGCCATGCCGGCCGACTCCCCCACCATCCTGGCGACCAGCGGCGGGCTGGCATCAGGCCGCCGAACGCGCGTCGAGCTGAGCGCCCTGTCCGAGTACGCAGTCGAGCTGGCCGGCGTCACCGGGCGGGCGCCGCGCATCTGCTTCGTGGCGACGGCCGTCGGCGACGACCCGAGCGTGCTGCACTACCTCTACGAGGCGGCGCGGCTTCGGGGGTACGACCCGTCGCATCTCGCCCTGTTCCCGATGCCGAACGTCGACGACATCACCGAACTGCTGCTCGGCCAGGACGTGGTGTGGGTGTTCGGCGGCAGCGTAGCGGGGTTGCTCGCGATGTGGCGGCTGCACGGCGTCGATGCCGCGATGCGGGCCGCCTGGGCGGACGGCGTGGTGCTCACCGGCGTCTCGGCGGGATCGATCTGCTGGCACGTGGGCGGCACGACGGACTCGTTCGGCCCCGACCTTCGTCCCGTCGACGACGGGTTGGCGCTCGTGCCGTATTCCAATGGGGTGCACTATGACTCCGAGGAGCAGCGGCGTCCGCTGTTCCAGAAGTTGATCGCCGACGGCACCCTGCCGGCCGGCTACGCCACCGACGACGGCGCGGGCGTGCTCTACCGAGGCACCGAGTTCGTCGAGGCGGTCAGCGAGAAGGACGGCGCGGCGGTCTATTTCGTCGACCGCGATGGTGGCCGGGCGGTCGAGACACGGCTCGCCACCCGCGGGCTGTGACCTCGCTGCGTCCTGCCTGAAGCTGGCTGCGCCCGACGGGCGCTTGCCGGGGCCGGCCGTCCCGATCCGGCCCACGACGAGGCGGCGCCGGCCGCCATCCAGGGGGTGGAGGGAACGTTCGCCCTGGCTGCATCGCCGGGCAAGCCCGGACACGATCGACCGAACCTGGCGAAGCCGGCGGCCGGGGCGCGGCGG
>JBOGID010000456.1:0-2124 GCA_050742295.1 Acidimicrobiales bacterium
TCGACTACCTGCTGCCGGGTCACCGACAGTTGCCGTCCCCCGGCCCGCCGGCCCCCGGGGACGGCGCAGAGACCGGCCAGGACGGTCAGCAGGCCGGGGACGTCCGCTACTACGCCGACAGCGGCGACGGGGGACACTGGGCCGGTCAGGGCGCCGCCGCCCTGGGGTTGCACGGCGAGGTGGAGACGGACGACTTCGCCCAGGTCCTGGCGGGCCGCGACCCCCGCAGCGGCCAGCGGCTCATCTCCGCGCAGGGCTCCGCGGGCCGCCGTCCCCGGCTCGGGGTCGGGACCGAGACCCGCGGCTCCCACGGCGAGGTGCTCTACGACACCCGAGACGCCGCCGCCGCACTCGGCCTGCCCGAAGCCCAGGTCGGCCACATGATCGAGATCGGCACCATGCTCGCCCTGGCCCGCCTGTTCGCCCTACCGGTGCGCCCCCAGCCCGAAGGCTCCTACCTCGCCGCCCTCGTCGACGAGCGCGGCGACCGCTGGGTGAGCGAGGAAGAGCTGGGCCGCTGCGAGGACGCCCTCAGCGCCGGCGGCACGGCGACCGAGATCGCCAAGACCGGCCCCCCCGACGAGCTGGTGCCGCTCGCCGAGGCCGCCCGCCTCACGGGCGTGACCCCCCAGTACCTGCGGCGCCTGGCGAAACGCTACGAGACCCTGGGGGCGACCATTCAACGGGAGTTGGCAGCGGGTCGACCGGTGCGCCGCGCCTATGTGATCGCGCAGCGTGGCACCAAGGGCCGGTGGCTTGTCACTCGAGGCGAACTGGCGGCGTTCGTGCAGCGGCGACGCATGCCGGCCGTGCGGGTGGGCTTCGACCTCACCCTGACCACCGAGAAGTCCCTCGGCATCCTGGCGTTGCTCTCCGACGAGCCCACCCGCACCGCGGTGCTCGACGCCATCCGGGCCGGCAACGACTGGGCCATGGGCTGGCTGGAACGCAACGCCGCGGCCGCCCGCGTCAGCGACAAGACCGTCCCGGTGAAGGGCTGGACGGTCGCGTCGTTCCAACACCTCACCTCGCGGGCACTGGACCCCTTCCCCCACTGGCACAACGTCGTGGCCAACACCGTCGAGGACCACCAGGGCGTGCGCCGAGCGCTCGACGGCCGCGGCCTGTACCAGCACGCCCGGGCGGCCTCCGCGCTCGCTACCGCCGAGATGCGCCACCAGCTCACCCGCGGCCACGGTGCCCGGTGGCGTCAGGCCCACCACGGCGGCTGGGAAATCGCCGGCATCGGCGATGACCTGGTGCGCGAGTACTCGCGGCGCGCGGGCGAGATCGAAGACGCCCTGCGCGAGCTCGAGGAGATCATCGGGCGGGGCGCCACCGCCAGCGAGATCGACCGGATCAAGACCACCACCCGGCCCGACAAGACCCACGTGGCCCTCGACGAACTGCTCGCCGACTGGTGGCGCCGCGCCCAGGCGTTGGGGTTCGGCCCCACCGAGCTCGCCGGCAGCCTCACCGGCCCCGTCCAGGCCCCAGAACCGGACCCCGAGGCGCTCTACGCCCTCCTGGCGGCCCCAGACGGCATCTGCGCCAACCTGTCGATCTTCGACCGCGCCGACGTGCTCGCCGCCGTCGTCAACCAACCCCTGCCCGCCGGCGACGGCAGCGACCCCCAACCCTCCCTCGTCCCCGCCCGGCGGCTCGAACAGCTCGCCGACGGGTTCCTGGCCTCCCGGCACGTCGAGAAACTCAGCCCGGGGCGCTACAGCACCCGGGAGATGCTCGCCGTCCAGGACCGCATCGTGGCCCGCTACCGGCACGGCCGCCACCGTGGCGCCGGCCGGGTCGACCAGGCCACCGTCGACGCCGCCCTGGCCTGCCAGCCGATCCGCCTGACCGGCGAGCAGCAGCAGCTGGTCCGGTCCTTTGCCGCCAGCGGCCACCGCATCCAATGCGCCATCGGGCACGCCGGCGCCGGCAAGACCACCGCCATGGCCGCGGCCCGGGCCGCCTGGGAAGCCGGCGGCTGGCGGGTCCTCGGTGCCGCCGTCAAAGGTGAAGCCGCCCGCGGCCTCGGTACCGTCGCCGGCATCCCCACCGAGACCCTCGCCTGGTACCTGGCACACGACGACCCCCTGGGGTCCCCGCTCGATGCCCGCACCG
>JBOGID010000457.1:0-4958 GCA_050742295.1 Acidimicrobiales bacterium
CGCCAGTTCAGCGTGCGGCCGGGCTGCCGTTCGTGTAGACGGGCGGCTCGGCAGCGACCCAGCGGCCCCACGGCGGCGCCGCCAGCAGATCGGGAATGCTGTCGCCCGCGATCGGCTTGGCGAACAGGTACCCCTGGCCGCGGTCGCAGCCGAGCGTGCGGAGCTCCGCGAGCTGCGTGTCGGTCTCGATACCCTCGGCGGTGACGCTCAACCCGAGACTCTTCGCCACGGTGATGACCGCGCGCACGATGGCCGTGTCCTCTACGTCGCGCCCGATGCCGCTCACGAACGAGCGGTCGATCTTGAGCGTGTCGACGGGGAATCGCTTCAGGTAGCCGAGCGACGAGTAGCCCGTGCCGAAGTCGTCGATGGCGATGCGCACGCCCAGGTCGCGCAGCTCGCCCAGGCGGTGGCTGGTCGTCTCGGTGTCCTCCATGAGCACGCTCTCGGTGATCTCCAGCACCAGCCGGCCCGGTTCGAGGCCGGTGGTGAGCAGGGCGTGGGCCACTTCGTCGGTCCACTGCGGCTGCTGGAACTGGCGGGCGGACACGTTCACGCTGACCCGCAGGTCGTGGGCGTGGGCCCCCTCGCGCTGCCACGCCGCGGCCTGCCGGCACGCCTCCTCCAGGACCCACCGGCCGAGGGGGACGATGAGCCCGCTGTCCTCGGCCAGGCCGATGAACTGCTGGGGCAGGAGCAGGCCCCGGTCCGGGTGCGGCCAGCGGACGAGGGCCTCGACCCCGACGACGACGGCGGCCTCAACGTCGATGATGGGCTGGTAGTGCAGCTCCAGCCGTCCGTCCTTCAGGGCGCCCCGCAGGTCCTGCTCGACGGTGCGGCGCTCGGCCGCGTCGGAGCGCATCGAGTCGTCGTACACGGCGATCTGGGCCGTTCCCCGCTGACGGGCCCGTTCCCGGGCGATCTCGGCGTCCCGCAGGAGCCGGCCGATGGCGGCCGGCTTGCCGCCCCCGACGGCGACCGCCACCCCGATGGTGGCGCTGACCGTCAGCTCGACGTCGTCGACGACGAATGAGCGGGCGAAGGCGGCCGTCACCCGTTCGGCCAGGCGCACGGCCTCGTCGGGATGACCGACGTCGTCGTGGAGCAGGGCAAACTCGTCCCCGCCGGTGCGGGCGACGGTGTCGCCCGGCCCCATCGCCGCCTGCAGCCGGCTGGCCACGGCCACCAGCAGCTCGTCGCCGATGTGGTGGCCGAAGCTGTCGTTCACGGCCTTGAAGCGGTCGAGGTTGACCGAGAGCACGGCCACCGACGTGCCCCGCCGGGCGGCCCGGGCCATGGCCTGCTCCAGCCGGTCGCTGAGCAGGGCCCGGTTGGGCAGCGTCGTCAGGGGGTCGTGCAGGGCCCGCTGGGCCAGCTGTTGTTCGTAGCGGAGGCGGTCCTGCTCGGCCTGGCGCCGTTCGGTGACGTCCCGGAGCACGCCTGTGTAGAAGCGCCCTTGGGACGTCTGCCACGTCGAGAGCGACAGCTCGACGGGGAACTCGGACCCGTCCTTGCGGACGCCCTGGAGGTCGACAGTGGTGCCCACCAGCTTGGGCTCGCCGCCCGCCCGCAGCCGGGCGATGCCGGCCAGGTGGGCCTCCTGCGACCGAGGGGGGATGAGGACGACGAGCGGACGGCCGAGCACCTCGGCCGCCAGGTAGCCGAACGTCCGCTCGGCGCCGTGGTTGAACGACACGATGACGCCGTCGGGATCGGCGGTGATGATGGCGTCGAGGGCCGACTCGGTCACGGCCCGGAAGCGTTCCTCGGACTGGCGGAGCGCCACCGTCGCCCGGTTGCGTTCGACGATGCGGGCCAGCTGGTGGCCGACGCTGCCCATGAGGTCGAGCAGCACCTCGTCGGGCTCGGCCGCCTCCTCGGCGAAGAACTCCAGGACGGCCACCACGTCCTCGCCGACCAGGACGGGGAAGCCGAACGCGGCCCGCACGCCGAGGTCGTGCTCGTGGTCGCGGGCACGCGGGAAGTTGGCGTCGAGCAGCACGTCGGCGATCCACGCCGGACGCCCCGTGGCCAGGATGCGCCCGGGCAGGCCCGCACCGGCGGCCAGGGGCGTCTCCTCGGTGACCCGCCGGAGCACGGCGTACCGAGCGGGGTCGCCACCGGCGAGGTACCACGTGGGCGACGGCAGCAGGACGTCGCCGCTCACCGCCCGCACGTAGAGGTGGCCGACGGGCCAGCCCGTGTACCGGCAGACCTCGGCCAGCACGAGGGCGACGGCCTCCTCGAGGTCGGCGCACTGGTTGGCCGCAGCCGCGGCCCGCTCAAGCAGGCGGAGGTGGGCGAGCTGCTCGTCCAAGGGCCGGTCCGGTGTTGGCGGGAAGGACCGGGTCATTCGACCAAAGCTTGCCTCACCGTGACGGCGAACGCCGCTCGGCGGGGCGGCGTCAAGTCGTGTGCGCATACCCGTTGCTACCTACGCGACCTCGGGACGGGACTGCCGGGCTGGCAGGGGCTCGAGCAGGCACGGGTCCTGGCACCCGGCGGCGACGGTGACCTGGGGGACGCTCCGCACGGGTGCGGCCCGCCGGACCAGGGCCCACGCGCACGCCCCGCCGGCGGCGGCCAGGACGGCCGAGATCCGGAGCGACCGGGCCACGCCCGCCCCGAACTCGGCGTCGGTGGGAGCCACGCCTCCCAGCCCGGAGAGGGCGGGGAGGACGGCCACCGCCAGGAGCCCGCCCACGCGGGCCACGGCGTTGTTGAGCCCCGACGCCACGCCGACGCGGTGGTCGTCGACCGACGCCATGACCGCCGATGTCAGCGGGGCGACGGTGACGGCCATGCCCAGGCCGAGGATCAGGACGGCGGGCAGCACGCCGGTTGCGTACCCGTCACCCGGGCCGATGAAGCCGGCCAGGAACAGCCCGGCGCCGACGAGCACGGGCCCCGCCGTCATGGGCAGGCGCGGCCCGGTGCGCTGGGCCACCTTCCCCATGTGGGTGGACAGGGTCACCAGCAGCAGGGTGATGGGCAGCAGGGCCGAGCCCGCTTCGAGGGCCGAGTACCCGAGCCCTCCCTGCAGTTCGAGGGCGACGAGGAACAGGGCACCGCCGAAGGCGGCGTACACGGTCAGGGTCGTCAGGTTGGCCCCCACGAACTGCCGGGACCGGAAGATCGACAGGGGCACCAGCGGGTGTGGGACCCGGGCCTCGACGAAGGGAAAGGCGACAACGGCGGCAAGCCCGACGGTGCCCGCGGCCGCCAGTTCGGGCGTCAGCGAGCCGTGGGCCGAGCCCTCGATGAGGGCGTAGACGAGGCCGGCCAGCCCGACCGTGACCAGGGCGGCGCCGACCAGGTCGGGCCTCCGTCCCGCCGCAGGGTCGCGGCTCTCGGGCACGTGGCGCACGGTGATCACCGCCGCCACCGCCGCCAGCGGCAGGTTGATCAGGAACACCCATCGCCACGACACGGCGTCCACGAGCCAGCCGCCGGCGAACGGCCCGAGGGCCGTGACGACGCCGGCCAGCCCCGACCACGCCCCGACGGCCGGCCCCCGGTCCTCGGGCCGGAAGCTGGCCGAGAGGAGGGACAGGCTCCCGGGCACGAGCAGGGCCCCGCCCACGCCCTGGAGGGCGCGGGCCGCCACCAGGAATCCCACGTTGGGGGCGACTCCGCACAGGACACTGGCGGCGCTGAAGGCGACGAGGCCCACCACGAACATCCGGCGGCGGCCGTACAGGTCGCCCAGCGAGCCGCCGAGCAGCAGGAGCGCGCTGAGCGTGAGCAGGTAGCCGTCGAGGACCCACTGCAGCCCCGACAGCCCGGTGCCCAGGTCGCGCCCGATGGCAGGGAGGGCGACGTTGACAACGGTGGCGTCGAGGAAGGCGATCCCCGACCCGAGGACGGCGGCGGTGATCACCCACCGGCTCGCAGAGGAGCCGGACCGGATGGTGCCCGCCTGCTCCATGTCGGGTCGGGAGCCGGCTACCCGCGCGGGGCGAGGTCGAGGTCGGGCGGGGGCATCTCCGGGCGCTTCCACCGGATGAAGCCTTTGTTGAACTGCACGTGGTAGGCGTTGGCCCGTTCGACCATCTGGTCGAAGGCGGCCCGGAAGGCGTCCCAGTCCCTGGCTTCGATGGCCGCCTTCACCGCTCCCCCCTCGGTGCCCACGAACGTGGCCATGGCCCGGGCGTACTTGGGCCGCACGAAGGCGGACAGCTCCATGACGGCCACGCCCTCCTCCAGCTGGTAGCGGGCCAGGTCCCAGTTGCCGGCCTCGGCCGCGTACCAGAGCCGCCAGATGCGGTTGCCGACCTCGGGCATGAGCCGTCCCATGCCCGGCTGGGTGCGGCCCAGCTCGTCGAGGGTCAGCTCCCGGGCGCCGTTGTTGACGAGAATCGGCTCGTCGGTGCCGTCAGTGGCCATGCCGCCGACCGTAATACCTGGCTTAGAGGCCAGCCGGTCTACAGGGCCCAGCGCAGGGGGTGCTCGGGCTCGTAGGAGCAGAACGTCCCCGTGCGGATGGACGTCCGCAGGTGGCGTCCGATGGACGGCTGGGCCTGCTCGATGCGGTCGAGGCTGATGCGGATGCGGGCGCCGACCGTCCGCCGGGCCAGCTCCAGCGGATCGCCGGTGCCGGTCTCGTCCAGGGCGGCGTGGAGGACGTCCCGCTCGACGCGGGCCAGGGCGGCGCGGATGGCGTCCCCCTGCCACTGGGCCTCGACCAGCTCGCCGGCCAGCTCGGTCAGCCGGGACTCGTACTCGTGGCGTGTCTCGGCGTCGACGACCGGGTTGGTGATCGACCACGGCCTCGCCGCCATCGTCGACCAGGGCTGGCCCGTCGCCACCGCCGCGGCGTTGCTGGCCGACCCGAGCAGGAGGTCGCCCACGTGGATCGACGCACGGGGCGCGGCCAGGAGGCGGGCGATGTCGCGCAGGCCCTTGGCGTCGCGGAGGCGGGCGGCGTCGCCGGCCGGCCCGACCATCCAGGCGTCGCC
>JBOGID010000458.1:0-9898 GCA_050742295.1 Acidimicrobiales bacterium
CCCCGGGCCCGTTCCCGCAGGGCCGCGAGCCGGGCGGCCACGGTGTCGAGGTGGCCACCTCCCAGCTTGTCCAGGCGGGCCTCCAGGGCGGCCACGTCGGTGTCCAGGCTGCGCAGCGAGGTCAGGGTGGCCGTCTCCGCGGCCGCCAGGCGGGCCTGGGACCGGGCTCCAGCCTCGGCCCGGCCCTGCAGCCCGGCCACCGACCTTCCGGCCAGGTAGAGCTTCAAGGCCCGCAGCTCGCCGGCCAGGTCGTCGTGGCGGCGGGCGGCCTCGGCCTGCCGTTCCAGGGGCCGCATGCCCCGGCGCAGCTCCTTGAGCAGATCCGACAACCGGATGACGTGCTGCTCGGTCGCCTCCAGCCGCCGCTCCGACTTCTCCTTGCGCCGGCGGAACTTCAGGATGCCGGCCGCCTCCTCGATGATCAGGCGGCGGTCCTCGGGGCGCACGTCGAGCACCTGGTCGAGGTTGCCCTGGGACACGATGACGTGCTGGGAACGGCCCACACCGGTGTCCGACAGCAGTTCCTGCAGGTCGAGCAGCCGGCACGGCACGCCGTTGATGGCGTACTCGGACTCGCCCGAGGCCCGGAACAGCGTGCGGGTCAGGGTGACCTCGGTGAACCCGATGGGCAGGATTCCCGCCGAGTTGTCGATGGTGAGGGTGATCTCGGCCCGTCCCAGAGCGGGGCGCCTGCCGTTGCCGGCGAAGATCACGTCCTCCATCTTCTGGGACCGCACCGTGCGCGGCCCCTGGGCGCCCAGCACCCACGCGACGGCGTCGACGATGTTGGACTTGCCGCTGCCGTTGGGCCCCACCACGACCGTGAGCCCGGGCTCCAGATCGAGCGTGGTGGCCTCGGCGAACGACTTGAAGCCCTTGAGGGTCAGGGACCGCAGGAACACGCCGGTCCACCGTATCGACCCGTAGCCCGCCCGGGGCGGACCCTCAGCCGCGACTCATGCCGGCGGCCGCCCGCCCGCCGAAGGCGGCCCTATGGCTTTCGGCGACAAGCTCTGAGCGCGGAGGCCGGGCAGCTGCGCCGGGAGGCCGCAGCACGTCCAGGGGGGAGGTCCGGAGGAGGGCCTGCCCCCCTCCGGCCCATCTAGACCTGCTCGACCGACGACACTCGCGCGAACGAGGCAAGTTTTCTCGCCGGTGGCCGTCGACGCCGCGTAGGCGGCCTCCCCGGCTGCCGGCAAGCAAGGACGGCGGAAGCGATCCGGCTTTGCCGGTCGCCTGGAGCACCTTGATGACTCGGCGAGGAACCTCTGGTTCCGAGCCGAAGGGCGCTAGACCTGGCACTGCGGGCACAGGTACGACGACCGGCCGTTGACCTTGATCCGAGTGATGGTGCTGCGGCAGCGGCGACAGGTCTGGCCTTCGCGGTCGTACACCTTGTGCTCGCGCTGGTAGTCGCCCATCACGCCGTACAGGTCGACGTACTGCTCGTCGGCCAGCGAGGACCCCCGGTGCTTCACGGCGTCCTGCAGGGTCTCGATCATGGCCCGGTAGAGGCGGCGGACCTCCTGGGACGTCAGCCGGTCGGAATACCGGTCGTAGCGCAGCCCGGCCGCCCACAGGATCTCGTCGGAGTAGATGTTCCCCAGGCCGGCCACGAACTTCTGGTCCATCAGCAGCGTCTTCAGCCTCATCTTGCGGGCCAGCAGCAGCTCGCCGAACTTGGTCCACGACATTACGTCGTCCACCGGGTCGAACCCCAGGTGGGCCAGCTCGGGGACCTGCGCCTCCAGCTCGTCGGGCGTGGTGACGAACAGCTCGCCGAAGGTGCGGGGATCGACGAACCGCAGGAGCCCGCCCTGGGTGAACGAGAACACGACGTGGGTGTGCTTGGGCGCCGGGTCCCTGGCCCCGCCCTTGCCCTTGAGCAGCTGGCCGCTCATGCCCATGTGGACGACGAGGATGTCGCCCCCCTCCAGCTTGAGCAGCAGGTACTTGCCGCGGCGCTGGACGCCGGTGAACTTGCGGCCCTCCAGCTTGCCGATGAAGTGCTTCTTGTTGGGGTGGCGGCGGATCGACCTCATGCCGGTCACCTCGACCTGGCGGATCCGCTTGCCCACGACCTCCTTCTCCAGGTCGCGGCGGAGGGTTTCGACCTCGGGGAGCTCAGGCACCGGCGTCGCCCGGCGGGTCCCCTTCCCCGGCATCGCCGGGGTCCCCGGCTACCCCGCCGGCCGTCACCTCCCCGACCGAATCATCCCCGGCCGTGCCGGGGTTGTCCGCCGCTCCGCCGGCCGGCAGGTCCCCGACCACCACCGCGGCCTCGGCCGCCAGGGTGTGCCACGCCACCCGGGCCGCCGCCTGCTCGGCCTGCTTCTTGGAACGCCCCTGCCCGGTGCCCAGCTCCCGCCCGTCGAGGATGACCCGGGCCGTGAAGTGTTTGGCGTGGTCGGGCCCCGTGCCCTCCACCTCGTACTTGGGCAACTGGTCGAACTGGCGCGACGCCAGCTCCTGCAGCCGCGTCTTGTAGTCGCTGGCGCCCGGCCCCGCCGCCGCCTCCCGGATCCGCTCGCCCAGCACCGTCAGCACCAGCTCCTCGGCCGCCTCCCAGCCGCCGTCGAGGTAGACGGCCCCGATGACGGCCTCCATGGCGTCGGCCAGGATCGTCGGCTTCTCCCGGCCGCTGGAGGCGTCCTCCCCCTTGCCCAGCAGCAGGTAGTCGCCGATGCCGAGCCCCTCGGCCGTCTCCGCCAGCGCGGCCGAGTTCACGACCGACGCCCGCACCTGGGCGAGCTGGCCTTCGGGCAGCAGGGGGTAGAGGCGGTACACATGGGCGGTCACGACCAGTCCGAGCACGGCGTCTCCCAGGAACTCCAGCCGCTCGTTCGACGCGTTCCCCGGGTTCTCGGCGCACCACGACCGGTGTGCCATGGCCCGTTCGAGCAGTTCGGAGTCGTTGAACTCCCTCCCCAGACGCTTGCTCAGCCCTACCGCCGGAGGACGGTCGTTCAGGATGGGGAGGCCTCCCCGACCCGGTCGACCACGTAGTCGACCGCGTCGCGGACTGTCTTCAGGTCCTCCAGATCCTCGTCTTCGATACGGAACCCGGCCGACCGGGCTGAGAGGTCGGCCTCGAGCGCCTCGACCAGTTCGATGAGGGCCAGCGAATCGGCGTCGAGATCGTCGGTGAACGAGGCACCCTCACTGATTCCCGAGGGCTCGATCTCCAGGATCTCGGCCAACCGCTCTTGAATGAGCTGCAGGACCTGCGGGCGGCCGAGAGGGCCGTTCACAAGGTCGATGGGCACGGCCACACTCCTAGAAATCGGACCAAACGAAGAGGGGATTGTAGCGACCAGCCGCGAACGGCGCTGCGAGCTAGCTGGGGAGGTCTGCGGGTACGTCGGGAGCGACATCGACCGGTGCTCGGCCGACCACGCTGCGCAACTGACCCACCAGATCGCTGGTCACCATAGTGGCCGCCAGCCGCACGGCATTGACGATGGCCCGGGCCGAGCTCTTGCCGTGGCCGATGATGCACACCCCGTCCACGCCCAGCAGCATGGCCCCGCCGTAGGTGTCGACGTCCAGCTCCTTGTACAGGGGCAGCAGGGCCGGGATCAGCACCTCGGAGGCCTGGCGGGCCTCGTCGGACGAGTTGAGCACCCCGGCGAACGTGCTGACCAGGACTTTCGTCGCCCCCTCGAGTGTCTTGAGCACGACGTTGCCGGTGAACCCGTCGGTGACGAGCACATCGACGCTGTCGGTGAGGGCGTCGCGGCCCTCGATGTTGCCGATGAAGCGCCCGCCCGCGGCCTCGACGAACCCGGGCCGGGCCAGCAGCTCGTGCGCCTCCCTCACGAGGGTCGTACCTTTGGACTTCTCCTCGCCGATGGAGATGAGGCCGACCCGTGGCTGGTCGAGGTCGAAACGGGCGGCGGCGTAGACGGCGCCCATCTGGCCGAACTGGGCCACCCACGCCGGCCTGCACTCGGCGTTGCCCCCCGAGTCGAGCAGGACGTTGGGGTAGCGCCGGCCGGGCACGGGCAGCACGGTGGCGATCCCCGGCCGCTGGACGCCCTTGATCCGCCCCAACCGCAGGGTGGCGCTGGCCACCGCCGCGCCTGTGTTGCCGGCGCTGACCATGGCCGACGCCGCCCCGTCGCGGACCAGCTCGGCCGACTTGACCACCGAGGAGTCACGCTTGCGGCGGACGCCGTCGATGGGGTCGTCGGACATCTCGACGACCTCAGAGGCGGGGACGATCTCGAGGCCGCCGGTGTCGATGCCGGCCAGGACGTCGGCCCGGCCCACGAGGATGACGGGGATGCCGTCCTTCTCGGCCGCCTGGCGGGCGCCCTTGACGACCTCGGCCACGCCCGTGTCGGTGCCCATGACGTCGACCGCGACGGGGAGCATGGTCAGGCGGCCTTCGCGGCCCGGGGGGCGGGAAACCGCACTACTCGACGATGATGGCTTGCCGGCCGCCGTACCAGCCGCAGTTGCCGCAGACCACGTGGGGCAGCTTGGCCCGCCGGCACTGCGGGCACGTGCTCCGCGGCGGAGACGCGAGGGTCCAAGCGCTGGCTCGCCGGCTGCGGCTCTTGGCTTTCGACGTCTTCTTCTTGGGTACGGCCATCGGACGGATCAGGTTAGCCGTTCCCGGACGGCTCCTCGGGCGGGTCGGGCGGCGGGTCCACGAGGAGGCCTTCGAGGGCGGCCCAGCGGGGGTCGATGTCGGCGGGCTGGCAGTCGCACGGCCCTTGGTTGAGGTCGGCGCCGCAGGTCGGGCACAGGCCCTGGCAGGCCTCCAGGCACAGCGGCGCAAGCGGCAGTCCGAGCAGGAGGACCTCCCGGGCCAGCGGGCCCAGGTCCATCCGGTCGCCGTGCAGCGGGTAGGACTCGCCGTCGCGGGCGTTGGGCTCGAACAGCTCCTGGAACTTGGCCTCGACGTCGCCGTGCACGTCGGTGAGGCACCGGCGGCAGCTCGCGGCAAACGGCGCCGCCACCGTGCCCGTGGCCAGGATGCCCTCCGACACCCACTCCAGGGTCACATCGACGGTGACGGGGGCGTCGCCCGCCACGGTGGTGTCCACGACCCGCAGCGGTTCGAGGGTGCCGGTGATCTGCTCGTGGCGACGCGCCCCGGGGCGGTGGAGCAGGTCGGCGACGGTTACCTGAAAGGCGCTCTTTCCCATGACGCGGCCACCCCGATCAGCCCAGGTCCTGGTCGAAGAAGACCTCGCCCGTGCCGGGATCGAGCTCGCCGGGAGGCGGCGGCGCCCCCAGCTCGCCTTCCTGGGCCGCGGGTAGGGGCTGGACCCGCAGCTTCTCGCGGCCCGCCTGCACGGTCTTCATCGTCCGCTCCAGGACGATCTCGAACGTGGCCAGCTTCTGGTCGCAGTAGTCCTCGGCCTCGTGGCGGAGGCGGCGGGCCTCGTCCTGGGCGTCCTCCATCATCCGCCGTGAGAGCCGTTGCGCCTCGCGCACCAGCTCGGTGCGCTGCACGATCCGCTCGGCCCGCTCCCGGGCCGCGGCCAGGATGTCGTCACCCTCGCGGGTGACCTTGGCCAGGTACTCGTCCCGCTCCCGGAGCAGCCAGCGGGCCTGGCGCAGCTCGTCAGGCAGGCGCTGGATGGCCTCGTGGAGCAGTTCGAGCAGTTCGTCCTTCTCGAGCCGGACCGTGGACGACAGCGGCATCTTGGGCGCGGCGTTGACGAGGTCGACCACCCGCCGCAGCAGGATCTCGGTGTCGCCGGTCTCGCTCTGGCGCTCTTGCAGGCTCATCGGGCGAACCGCTCCTTCAGGCGTTGGGCCACGATCGGGGGGACCATCGACGACACGTCCCCGCCGTAGCTCGCGACTTCTCGTACCAGGCTGGCAGAGAGGAACGAGTGCTCGAGAGCGGTGGGCATGAACAGGGTGTCGACGCCCGAGAGCCTGAGGTTCAGCTGCGCCATCTGCAGTTCGTAGTCGAAGTCGGACACGGCCCGCAGGCCCTTGACGATGGCCGTGACCGAGTGCTCCACGGCGAAGTCGGCCAGCAGCCCCCGGAACGACCGGACCCGCACGTTGCCGAAGTGGGCCATGACCTCCTCCAGCATGGCCACCCGCGCCTCCACCGTGAAGAGGGGCGCCGCCTTCCGGTGGTTGCTGGCCACGGCCACGAGGACCTGGTCGAACTTGCAGGCCGTGCGATCGACGATGTCGAGGTGCCCGTTGGTCACGGGATCGAACGATCCAGGAATGAGGGCAATCGACACCTGCGGCCCTTTCACAGCCGGCGAACCAGGGCTCCCACGCTACCCCCCAACCGCAATGCCCCGGGCAGTCCCTTGTCACACAGCACGGCTATCATGGTTTCTCGTGCGCTTCCCCCATACCCCACCCGAAACGAAAAGGAATGCGCAATGGCATCCGAGCACCAACGGCGGGAGCTCTTCACCGCCCTCGAGACGACGCTGGGCGCCGGGCCGGCCCAGGTCATGATGGAACTGCTGCCGCCCTTCGCATGGTCCGACATCGCGCGACAGTCCGACCTGGTCGCCCTCCGTGGCGAGATCGCCGAGTTGCGCGGCGAGGTGAAAGGCGAGATCGCCGAGTTGCGCGGCGAGGTGACAGGCGAGATCGGCGGGCTGCGCGGCGAGATCGGCGGGCTGCGCGGCGAGATCGCCGAGCTACGGGCCGACGTCCACGCCCAGATCCCCAGGTACGTCATGGCCAACGTCCCGCTCATGTTCGGTGTGGCCGGCCTCGTGCTGGCGGCCGTCAAGCTCGCCTGACGGCGCGGGCGAGCGTCACCGCCGTGTCGCCGTAGCGGCGCGTCCGCACCACCTGCCAGCCCTCGCCCAGGTCGACGGGCCCCCGCGCCTCCACGACCAGCAGCGCGCCTCGGAGGAGTGGCGCGATGCCGACCCAGCCGGTGAAGTCGTACGGCGGATCAGCCAGGACGACGTCATACTGCCGGGTCGAACGGGTGAGGAACGTTGCCGCGTCCTCGCACACCACCTCGACCCCATCGGCCAGGCCGGTCGAGGCCAGGTTGGCGCGGATGGCGTCGACCGCGGCGGGATCGGAGTCGACGAACACGGCCGACGCCGCGCCCCGTGACAGGGCTTCGATCCCGAGTGCGCCCGTCCCCGCGAAGAGATCGAGCACGGTCGCACCCTCGACCGCTCCGAGGCTCCCGAGCGATGCGAACAGCGCCTCCCGCACTCGCTCGCTGGTGGGGCGCAACCGCCCGTGGCGGGGCGCCTGGAGCCGCAACCCCCCCGCCCGGCCCGCGACCACCCGCATGGCAACCACGGTAGGCCGAGCCCGTAACTACACGAAGCGGAGCTGTCCCCGGATGGCGCCCCGCGGGTATTCCGCGTTGTGGACGTTGAGGTAGTACCCCCCCGGGTTCGACAGCAGCCCGTCGATCACCGCCTGGCTGGCGGCGCCGCAGCTGTAGGACCAGCCGGGAGTCGGGGCCGCGAAGTGGACGGCTGGGCCGCCCGTCTGCCCGGCGATCCCGATGTGGACATGGGCCGCGTTCGAGGGCTGGATGTTGCGCACGACGATGGCCGCGCAGACCTGGTTAGTGGTGTCGTCCACAGTGAACGCCCCGTAGCCGAAGCCGTCGGGATCGCCGGGCGGAGGCACCGCGTTGGCGCCCGATAGCTGGGCCCACAGGAGCACACGGTCGGCCCGGGCCGGGGACGCCGGCGCCACCACCGCGAGCACCGCGACAATCAGACCCAGCCCGAGACGCCGCCAACCAGCCACGGCGGTCAGCCTACTCTGGCAGGCCCGGCGGTGCGGGGTGCCGTGAAGCGTCTACGGTTCCTCGGTTCATGGTGCGGAGGGCGATGGCCGGTCTCGTGCTCGTCACGCTCGCCGCCTGCGGCGGCGGGTCGAGTAAAAGCGGCACGGGCGGCAGCGGCTCGAACCCGGTCATCACCCCCAACGTGGGAAACGCGGCCGGGCTGGCCGCGCTCGCCGGCACGTGGGCGGGCGAGTGGCAGAGCACATCCGGTGACGGGGGCCGCGGCGCGCTGGCGGTGGACTGGAGCCGGGTGGGGCGGGTGGTGCGGGGCCCGGCCACGGTCACCGGCACCACGTGCCTGAGCGGCAGCGACGTCACCGCCGTGCTGAACGGCAACCAGGTCGATTTCGTGGTCATCGCCGGCGCGTCCCAGATGCACTACACGGGCACCGTGAGCGGCTCGTCCATCACGGGCACGTACACCCTGACCTGCGGCAACGCGTCCGGCACCTGGACGGCGACCAAGACCTGAGGACTACCCGCCCGGCTCCTCCGGCTCCCCCGGCTCCCCCACCAGGGACTCGAACTCGGCCGCCGGCAACGTCTCCAGTTCCAGGAGCCGGGCCGCCACCCGGTCGAGGGCGTCGCGATGGCTCGCCAGGACCGAGTCGGCCAGCTTCTCGGCGGCCCGCACCAGCTGGCGGGCCTCCTCGTCGATCTCGGCGGTGGCGTAGGCGACCGGGCCCAGGGCCTCGCTCATGCCCAGCTCGGCGACCATCTGGCGGGCCAGCTCGCCCACCCGGCGCAGGTCGTCACCCGACGCCGACGAGGGCTCGCCCAGCACGGCCACCTCCGCCGCCCGCCCGCCCAGGGCGACGGCCATGCGCCCGATCAGGGCCGATCGGCCGTGCACGAGGCGGTCGTGCGGCTCGAGCTGGGAGCAGTGCCCCAGGAAGGCCCCCCGCCCGACGATCGACAGCTTGTGGGGCGGGGACGCATCGGGCACGGCGTGGGCCACCAGGGCGTGGCCCGCCTCGTGGTAGGCGACCAGGCGGCGTTCGGCCTCGCTCAGCACCACCGCCCGCGACCCCACCCCCAACATGGCCCGGTCGATTGCTTCGTCGACGACGGCCATGGGCACGTGGTCGAGGCCCTTGCGGGTGGCCAGCAGGGCCGCCTCGTTCAGCACGTTGGCCAGGTCGGCGCCCGAGTAGCCCCGGGTCAGGCCGGCCACCACCGCCAGGTCGACATCGGCGCCCAGCCGCTTGCCCCGGGCGTGCAGCTCGAGCACGGCCCGCCGCCCGGCCCGATCGGGCAGGGACACGGCGACGTGGCGGTCGAACCGTCCGGGCCGGCGCAGGGCGGGGTCGAGCAGGTCGGGCCGGTTGGTGGCACCGACGACGAGGATGCCGGTGCGGGGCTCGAACCCGTCCAGCTCGATAAGGAGCTGGTTGAGGGTCTGCTCCTGCTCCTCGGTGCCCCCACCGGCCGCACGCCGAGCCGACCCCACGGCGTCGATCTCGTCGATGAACACGATGGCGGGCGCCACCGCCCGGGCCTCGGCGAACAGGTCGCGCACCCGGGCCGCGCCCACCCCGACAAGCCGTTCGGTGAACTCGCTGGCCGCCACCGAGAAGAAGGCGGCATTGGCCTCGCCGGCGACCGCCCGGGCCAGCAGGGTCTTGCCGCAGCCGGGCGGCCCGGACAGGAGGATGCCGCGAGGGATCTGCGCCCCCATCTCGGCGAACCGGTCGGGGTCGGCCAGGTACTCCTTGATCTCGGCCAGCTCGTCGACGGCGTCGTCGACCCCCGCCACGTCGTCGAAGGTCACCCGCTCCTCCGACACCGTCCGCCGCCCGATGCTGCGCCCCTTCAAGGCCAGCCGGCGCTGCCGCTCGGGGGCTTCGAGGATCCGCTGCAGGGCCCGGTCCACCTCCTGCTGGGTCACGGCCGGCTTGCCGTCCCGCCCCGCCAGCAACGCCGCCTCGTTGATCACGCTGGCCAGGTCGGCCCCCGTCAGCCCGATGGCCCGCCGGGCCACGCCCTCGAGGTCGACGCCGTCGGCCAGGCGCTTCCCGGCCGCGTGCAGGCGCAGGACGTCGAGCCGGGCCCGTTCGTCGGGCCGCTCCAGCCCTACGGCCCGGTCGAACCGGCCCGGCCGGAGCAACGCCGGGTCGAGCACGTCGGGGCGGT
>JBOGID010000459.1:0-3532 GCA_050742295.1 Acidimicrobiales bacterium
GGGTGGCGACGCACGAGGGCGCCGAGGCCCTCGAGGCTCGCACGCCGTTCTGTCCGACCGGGACCACCGCATCGATGCGTTTCCGTCACCGTGCTCCTCGACGACCTGTAACGTGCGCCCGGCGCGCCGAGACGGACGGAACGAGTAGCGGGCGACCGAGAGAGGGGAACGGAGTGACGACTAGCGCTGGCGTCGCGAGCGAAGCCTTGCAGGAGCTTCGGACCAAGATCCGAGGAGACGTCCTGGTGCCGGGGGACGCCGGGTACGGCGATGTCCGGGCCACGTTCAATGCCATGCACGAGAGCCGCCCGGACGTCGTCGTTCGGTGCTCGGGGACGGCCGACGTCATCGACGCCGTGAACTTCGCCCGGAACCAGGGTCTACAGATCACCGTCAGGGGCGGTGGGCACTCCATCGCCGGCCTGTCGGCGCCCAACGGCGGCCTGCTCGTCGACCTGTCCTCCATGAACGGCGTCCAGATCGACCCCGACCGCCGGCTCGCCCACGTCCAGGGTGGCGCGCTGTGGGGCGACGTCGACCGGGAGGCGCAGACCTTCGGCCTTGTCACTCCCGGCGGCGTCGTGTCGGACACGGGTGTGGCCGGCCTGACCCTCGGCGGCGGCTACGGCTGGATGCGGCGGAAGTACGGGCTCTCGTGCGACAACGTCGTTGAGGCCCAGGTCGTCTGTGCCGATGGCCGAGTGCTCACGGCCTCGGCGGAGTCGAACCCGGACCTGTATTGGGCTTTGCGGGGTGGGGGAGGCAACTTCGGAATCGTCACGTCCTTCACCTTCAGGCTGCACTCGCTGAGCCCAATCGTCGCCTTCGCCGGCGTGTTCTACGCGGTGGAGGATGCTCCCGCCGTGCTGCGCGCGTGGCGGGACTACGTCGCCGTGGCCCCGGACGAAGTCACTTCCATCGCCGTGAGCTTCACCTTCCCACCTGTGCCTGACCTCCCCGAGGTGGTCCACAACCGGGCCTGCCTCGTGATCGGCGCGGTCTACGCCGACGACCTGGAGGAGGGTCTGGAAATCCTCAAGCCACTCGGGGCGCTCGGCACACCGCTGGCCGACCTCACCGGTCCCGCCCCGTTCACGTTCGTACAGTCCGCGTTCGACGAACTGTTCCAGCGGGGCCAGTTCCGCTCGTACTGGAAGTCGCAGTACCTCGACGAGTTCAGCGACGAGGCGATCGACGCCTTCGCCGCGCTCGCTGAAAGCCGGCCCAAGCCGCTGTGCGTGGTGAACATCTGGCCGATGGGCGGCGCCATCAGCCGGGTCGGCCCTGAGGACACCGCCTTCGCCGAACGGACTGCGCCGTTCATGATCTCGATCGACGGCAACTGGGAGGAGCCGGAGTTCGACGCCGAGGGCGTGACGTGGGTGCGTGCTGCCTGGTCGAAGATCGGCGAGTTCGGCAACGGCTCGACCTACCTGAACTTCACGGGCCTTGCGGACGAGGCGGCCGACACCGGCGTGGAAAGCGCCCTGGGCCGCAATCTCCGCCGGTTGGCGGAGATCAAAGCCGCGTACGACCCCGACAACTTCTTCCGCCGCAATAACAACATCGCTCCCACGTAAGCTCGCGCCACGCGGTTCGGGGAAGCATTCCGGAACTGAACTCGCGGCCACCTGCGGCGGTCGGCCTGCCCATTGTGAGCCGCAGTCCCGTCTGGGGTCGACCGGTGACCGATCCGGTGAAGGTGGGCTATGCGGACCGGGGCACCGAGGCTGACGATGCTCGACAGCGCGTCGGGCCAGACCGATGCTGGCGAGGAGGACATTGACCTGACACGGGCAGCACCTGGCGATGGGGGACCAGGCCATTTCGATGGTCAAGGAACCCATCCCAGCGGTGCGTCGTCGACGGCGACGTGTGACCTTGTGTGACGACGGACAGCTCATACTCCCGGCGGGCGGACACATGAGTCTCGGGTCGTCATCCCGGGAAAGGCGCTCGAGCAGTTCGTCGTGACCGCCACCCCGTTCCTCACCGGAAACGGGCGGCTGACGAGGAGGCGCACCGAACGTGTGTCCTGGCGGCGTGATGGTGCGATGGGAGTGAATGAATGCCGAATGAACACGGTTCTGAGACGTGAGCACCTCCACGGGGGTGCCGGCGCCCACGTGGCGCTGGGCGTAGGTGTGGCGCAGGGCGTAGGGGAACACCCGGGAGGAGTCGAACCGCACCGGCGGGGCGTCGGGGCCACCGAGGAGGTGCAGGCCGCCTTCGGCGTCCAGCCAGCCCGCGAAGAGCTCGAGGCGCGCCGCCCATCCCCGCAGCTCGCTGGCCCAGCTGCTGGCCGAGACGTGCCGGCGGCCGCCCTTCGGCCGCTGGATGGCCGGGAACAGCACGAGCTCGGGCTCCGGGGTGTCGGGGAAGCGGGCCCCGCACGGCCGCCTGCTGGTCGGCGATGAGGCCGGCGGTGCGCTCGTGGATCGGCAGGCGACAGCGCAACATGTTGACCTTGGTCATGTCATAGACGAGGATCGCCTTGGCCTCGGCGGCGCCCGTGGCCTCGTTGACCCGTTCGTCTAGGCGACACAGTCGAGCCGGAGACGGCATAGCTCGCTCGGTCGGCGCCCCGCCTCCAGGCCGATCTCCAGGCGCCGGCGGCCGTCGGGGCTCAGCCGGGCCATTGCTGGCCTCGTCGAGGAGCTGGGCCAGCACGGCGTCGGGGATGGCGTCGCCGGCCTCGTCCTCGGCGTCGCGCCGGGGTGGGCCGGGATCTCCTCGCGCGCCACGGTGACCGAGCGGGCCAGCCCGAACAGCGGGCCGCCGCGTTCGTCGAGCCCCAGGTCGCGGCTCTCGCGCAGGAACTGGCGCCGGAACCACAACGTCCGTGAGTGCATGTTCGGCGGGAGCCGTCCCCCGTTGGCCGCCACCCGCAGGCTGACCAGGAACGAGCTGATGTCCTCCTGGGCCAGCGCCGCCGGGCCCTCGCCGCCGTCGGCGCGGTGCGCCAGGTGGCCGGACCACCGTCCGATCGTCGCCACCACCGACTGCGGCCCGGAGGCGCTGCGCAGCAGGGGAAGCCGCGACGCCGCCCAGGCCTTGGCACCCTCGCGCAGCCAGCGCTGGCGGATCGGCTCGGCCGGCAGGCGACCGGGGTGGCGGTTCGGCTGGCCGCCCACGAAGGACAGCGTGCCGGCGAAGCCCCAGACCCGCAGGTCCCACACGTCGTTTGCGGCCTCCCCGGCGGGCGTCTTGGCTGCCAGGTCGACGGCGTCGAGGGTCTGGGCGACGAAGCGCACGCACTCGGTGTTGGTCGTGTCGCGCCCGAGCTCGGCGAAGGAACGGCACCGCTGCCGTCGTGCCCGCTCGGCCAGGGTGCGCAGCTCGGCGGGGCGCAGGCGCCGGCCGTGGTCGAGGGCGGACTGGACGCCGAAGAGGAGCTCCACCACGAAGTGCTCCTCGAGCCCGGCGAGGCAGATGCGGGTCCCCCGGTCGCCCAGCAGGGGGCCGACGACGTCACACCACGCGGCCAGCGGCGGGCGAGCGGCCTTGGTCCAGCGGGTGTAGTGGCCGTGGC
>JBOGID010000460.1:0-2521 GCA_050742295.1 Acidimicrobiales bacterium
ACCTCGATCAGCAAGGGATCGACGACCTCGCCGACCCCGCCGTCTCCTCGTACCGCGCTGTGCTCGACGACGCGGGCCCGCTTGCGATGCGCCACGAGGTGCTCGTGACGGTTGCCGTCACCGCCCAGCGCGTCCCGGCCCGGGGTCGGCCGCCCGAAGAGCGTCAAGGAGCGAATCGAAACAGTCGTGAGGCAGCGTGCATTGACGCCCTGCTGGGCCAGCTCCGCTTGTTCGTCGAGCGGCTCGAAGGCGCGGGTCTCCTCGTGTCGTCACCGCTCGGGGCAGACGAGCTCGACGGAGCCCTGGCCTCACGGATGTCGCACGACGCCGGCACGGAGACCTCGGATGCGGAGTCTCCCGTGAGCTTGCTTGCCCACCTGCGCGCGTGGCGAACGGGTCGCACTCGACCCACGGCACCTACGCAGTGGCGACCGGAGTCAGCGGAGGCGAAGTGGCGGAGCTGGATCGTGGACGGCGTCCATCACCGCGCCTTCCACGTGGCGGAGTGGCCGCGATTCGAACTCCCGGCGGCGTGGATGGCGCCCCTCATGGTCTGGGGGAGCGGCCGGCGGACGGTTGCCGTCGTCCTCGAACCGGTCCCGGTGAGGGCCAGCCACCGAGCGATCGAACGCCAGGCGACAAAGCTGGAGTCGGACCGCGTCCACCGGGAATCGAAGGGGTTCCGAGTGCCGGCCCACCACCGGCGGGCATCGCGGGCCGTCGCCGAACGGGAGGAGGAACTGGTCGCCGGCTTCGCTGAGCTGGAGTACGCCGGCCTGGTGTGCATCTCGGCACCGAGCGCCTCCGAGTTGGAGCGGCGAACTGCTGACCTGCAGCAAGTGGCGATCGCCTGTGGGCTCGAGCTTGAGCCGTTGGCAGGTCGTCACGACCTTGGCGTTGCCGCGTGCCTGCCGACGCCGCGCGGACTGGCGCGGGCCTGGGCGGCATGAGCCTCGTGCCCCACGCACTGAGGCGACGTGTCTCCGTCGAGCCCGACCAACCAGAACCGCGTGCCACGTCCAGCGACCGGCGAGGTCGAAGCGTCGGACGGTCTTGGCGGGGGCTGCGCTTGCCGCGCCACCGGGCGACCACCGCCCACGTCTGCGCCCTCTACCCATTCCAGGCCGAGGCGCCGATCGGGACACGTGGGGTCTATCTCGGCACACTCTGCGGTCCGGGTGACGTACCGATGGGGCCGTTCGTGTTCGACCCCTTCAGCTTCTACAGCGACGGCACGCTGACCAACACGAACATGCTCATCCTGGGCGAGCCGGGCTGGGGCAAGTCGGCCAGCACGAAGGTGCTCATCTATAGGAGCATCGGCGTGCTCCGTTCCCCAGGCGGCGGGCGGCGGTGGGCCGCCATCGCTGACCCCAAGGGTGAGTACGAGCCGCTGGCGCGCGCGTTGGGGTTGGACGTGGTGCGCCTGTATCCCGGCGGCGCGACCCGGATCAACCCATTCGACACCGGGCCGGGCGGCAGCGCCCTGACACCCGACGAACTGGCACTCGAACGGACGATCATGGCCACGACGCTCATCGAGGCCGTCATGGGACGGCCGCTCCGCCCGCTCGAGGACGGCGCCGTGGGCTGGGCCGTGGCCGAGCTGTCGAGGCCGGAGCGGCCGCTGCCGGTGCTCGCCGATCTCGCCCTCCTCCTGGCCAGCCCGACGGCCGGGATGGCGGCGGAGGCCGACCGCAGCGAGCGGGAACTCGCCGCCGAGGTTTCCGATGTGCGCTTCTCGTTGGGCAAGCTGCTCAACCGCCAGCTCCGGGGGATGTTCGACGGTCGGTCGACGGTGTCGATCGACTGGTCGGGCCGCGGGCTCGTGCTCGACCTCTCGGCCGTCTTCCACGACCGCAACGCCCTCCGCCTGGTGATGATCGCCACCAACGCGTGGTTGCAGGCCCTGCTGGCCCGGCCCGAGGGCCCGAACACGCCGCGGCGCCTCCAGGTGTGGGACGAGGCGTGGGCCCTGCTCGGGGACGAGCGCACCGCCCAGTACGCACAGCGGTCGTGGAAGCTCTGCCGGGCCTACGGCGTGGCCAACATCGCCGTGGCTCACCGGCTCTCGGACCTGCGGTCACAGGCCGACGACGGCACGTCCACGGCCAAGCTGGCAGCCGGGCTCCTCCCCGACACCCAGACCCGCATCGTGTTCCGGCAGGCCACCGACCAGGTGGCGGAGACGGCCAGGGAACTCGGGTTGAACTCGGCCGAGACGTTCCTACTGTCGCGGCTGGGTCGCGGACGAGCGCTCTGGAAGCTGGCGGGCAGGACAGCCGTCGTCCAGCACGTGATCGGCGCGGCCGAATGGCCGTTCTGCAACACCGACTCCCGGCTGGTGGTGTAGGCCCATGGGTTCATGCCGGCTGAAGGAATCTGGGACGTAGTGGCGTGGCGACCACCCCGCCAGCCGGCGCCCCCGACCTCACCGGCCGGACCCGGTGGAAGCGGGTTCGAGGTCCTCGTGATCGCCCTCGCCGCCGCCTTCGGCGTCACCGCCGGCCTTGTGTGGACG
>JBOGID010000461.1:0-5039 GCA_050742295.1 Acidimicrobiales bacterium
TTCAATTTGACGATGCGTCGGCAGTGGTTCGCACATGCTCGTCTTCTCGTCGCGCACCTGACCCGCTGGTGGCGGGCCTTTTCCACAGTCGCTTCCCACCCCGGCTCTTGACCGACATGACACTGCGCCGGTTTGGGCTCCCCGCCAGCACGGCGAGCCCGGGGGGTCTGCCCCCATCACTGGCACAGCACGGATCGTGCTGGCGATCTTCTACCTCGCCCACACTCTCCTTTCAGGACACACTGTGGACGAATTGTTGGCCAATTTTGACACCGTTACTCAGATGACCCCGGGCGTCCGGACCACGCCCGCCGCTGCCGGCGGGGTCCCCAGCCCCGCCGGCGTGGGTGCAAGGGCGCGACCGGGTTGGGGGCGGGAGCAGGGCTCGGCCAGCACGACCGTCGCCGCCGGGTCGGACCGGATCGCCACCACCGGGGGCGAGGGTGGGCTCGGCCTCGGCTTGTTCCTGTTGCTCGCCGGCGCGGCGGGAGTGTCGCTGGGACGCCGCCGCCCGGCCTGACGGTCAGGCGGAGGTGCTCATCTCCTGCAGCAGGCCGACGACCAGGTCGCGCATGGAGAACACGCCGACAAGCCGGCCGTCGTCGTCGACCACGACGAGGTGACGGAAGTTCTTCTCCCGCATGGTGCGGGCCGCCTCGAGGACGGCCATCGACTCCCTGGCCGTCGAGACCTTGCGGGTCAGGCAGTCCTTCACGGTCAGCTTGGCGCCGTCGCGGCCCTGCGCCACGACCTTCAGCGTGTCCCGGTCGGTCACAATCCCCACGGGCTTGCCGTCGGGGCCGACCACGACGGCCGAGCCGACCCCACGTTCCACCATCTCGCAAGCGGCGTCGCGGAGGGTGTCCCCCTCCTCCACCGTCAGGACGGCGCGGGTGATGAGCGATCCGATTTCCATGGCCGGAGACTCTAGGCCCGGAGGTCAGATCGCCCGCGAGGGGTGGGTCGCGTCCCACCGCCACGGGTCCACATCGGGCGGGATCGGCGTGACCAATCGGAGATCCGATCGATCAGCGGAGGCAACGAAGATCCCGAAGTAGCCGCGTTCCCACGAGACGTAGCCGACCCGGTTGCGGGACTCCGCGTCCGCTTCGCCGCGGAGGATGCGGCCGTGGTGGTGCAGGGATGCCGCGGGGACTGGCAGCGGCACTTCCGTGGCCCGGGCGTCGGCGAGCGAGACCAGCCAGATGCCGTCGAACGTCGTCCAAGGCTCGACGCGCCGCATGGCCGCCCGGGTCCCGTCGGGGGCAACCCGGGGACAGCTGTCCCAGCCGGCGTTCGAGAGAGGGAACAGGACCCTCTGGCCGGTGCCATCGGCCTTCATTGCCCAGATGCCGGCGGCGGCATTGGCCTGAGAGCCGCCGCCGACATGGGGACGGTCGTTGGTGAAACCGATCGTTCCCTCGGTCGATCCCCCTACGCCAGCACCAGGACGCCCGAGGACTGGCCTCTCACCGCCGCATGCGGGCGGCCCTCCTACGCCTCGACGGCCTGGAGGACGGAGTCGGGGATGTCGAAGTTGGCGTAGACGGCCTGCACGTCGTCCTGGTCCTCGAGGGCGTCGATGACCTTGAGGACCCGACGGGCGTCGGACTCGGATTCGAGGGCGACGGTCGTGGTCGGCAGCATGGTGAGGTCCGACGACTCGACGGGGATGCCGGCCTCATCCAGCCCGGTGCGGACCTTGGCCAGGTCGGTCGGGGCCGTCGTGACCTGCCACATGTCGCCCTGGTCATCGAGGTCCTCGGCCCCGGCGTCGAGGGACAGGAGCATGAACTCGTCGTCGTCCCCCGCCGCCGCCTTGCGCACCATCAGCACGCCCTTGCGCTCGAACTGCCATACCACGGCGCCGGGCTCGGCCGCCGACCCGCCGTTCTTGGAGAAGGCGGTGCGCACCTCGGCGCCCGTGCGGTTGCGGTTGTCGGTCAGGCACTCCACGTAGACGGCGACGCCGCACGGGGCGTAGCCCTCGTAGGTGACGGGCTCGTAGCGGACGCCCTCCAACTCGCCCGTCCCCCGCTTGATGGCCCGCTCGATGGTGTCGGTCGGCACCGACGCGTCGCGCGCCTTCTGGTACATCGTCCGCAGCGTGGGGTTGGCCTCCAGGTCGCCGCCGCCCTCGCGCGCCGCCACCTCGACCTGGCGCAGGACGCGGGCGAACAGCTTGCCCCTCGCCTTGTCCACCGCGCCCTTGCGGTGCTTGATGGTCGCCCACTTGGAATGCCCGGACATCTCGTTACCTCCTAGATCGCCGAGAGAAAGGCCTGGTGGAGCCGCAGGTCGTTCGACAGCTCGGGATGGAACGCCGCCACCAGCACCGTGCCCTGGCGGCAGAGGACGGGCCGGTCACCGACCCGGGCGAGGACCTCGACGCCGGGGCCCACCCGCTCCACGGCGGGGGCCCGGATGAAGACTCCGGGGAACGCGCCGCCGGGCACGCCCTCGATGTCCAGGTCGGCCTCGAAGGACTGGGCCTGGCGCCCGAAGGCGTTGCGGCGGACGGCGATGTCCACGGTAGCGAACGACCGCTGGTCGGCCCGGCCGTCCCTGACCTCGGACGCCAGCAGGATCATTCCTGCGCACGTGCCGAAGGCGGGCAGGCCGTCGGCCAGGCGCTCGGCGAGGGGGTCGAACAGGCCCGACGTCTCCAACAGCCGGGACATTGTCGTCGACTCACCGCCGGGGAGGACGATGGCCTCGACCGCGGCCAGGTCGGCGGGCGTGCGGACGAGGACGGCGTCGGCCCCGAGGGCCTCGACCGCCTCAGCGTGGCGCTCGAACGCCCCCTGGAGCGCGAGCACGCCAAGTTTCACCTGGGGGCCGCCGGTTCACCAGCCGCGCTCCGCCATGTGGACGTCGAGGGTCGAGGCCTCCTGGCCCTTCATGGCCTCGCCCAGCCCCCGGCTGACCTTGGCCACGATGCCCGGGTCGTTGAAGTGGGTGGTGGCCTCGACGATGGCCTTGGCCCGCGTCTCGGGGTCGCTGCTCTTGAAGATCCCCGACCCCACGAACACCGACTCGGCGCCCAGCTGCATTACCAGGGCGGCGTCGGCCGGGGTGGCGATGCCCCCGGCGCAGAACAAGGGGACCGGCAGCTTGCCCGTCTCGCCCACCTCGTTGACCAATCCGACGGGCGCCCGCAGCTCCTTGGCCCAGGCGTAGCGCTCGGCCGCGTCGGCCTGGGTGATCTTGCGGATGTCGCCCAGGATCGAGCGCAGGTGACGGACGGCCTCGACGATGTTGCCGGTGCCCGCCTCGCCCTTCGACCGCACCAGCGCCGCGCCCTCCGAGATCCGCCGCAGGGCCTCACCCAGGTTGGTGGCGCCACAGACGAAGGGGATCGTGAAGGCCCACTTGTCGATGTGGTGGGCCTCGTCGGCGGGGGTCAGGACCTCGCTCTCGTCGATGTAGTCGACCTGGAGGGCCTCCAGCACCTGGGCCTCGGCGAAGTGGCCGATGCGGGCCTTGGCCATGACCGGGATTGTCACCGACTGCTGGATGGCTTCGATGACCGTCGGGTCGGCCATGCGGGCCACGCCACCATCGCGGCGGATGTCGGCCGGCACCCGCTCCAGGGCCATGACCGCCACCGCGCCGGCCTCCTCGGCGATGCGGGCCTGCTCGGCGGTGACGACGTCCATGATCACGCCGCCCTTGAGCATCTCGGCCAGCCCCCGCTTGACGCGATCGGTGCCGGTGTTGCGATCCTGTGCTTCCACGGGACCCGAGTCTACCGGCGCCCGCCGGCTGTCCCGGGGAGTTAGCGGGTCGTGAGGGCGGCGCCCACGGCCGGCAGCTCGACCCACGTGCGGCCCGGGGGCAGTTGCAGAGGGGCGCCGGCCTGGTCGGTCCAGGCCGTCATGGCCGTGGCGCTGGGCTTGGACCACCGGGCCCGGACCATCGTCCCGTTGGCGAACACCACCGCGTCGCCCGAGCCCACGATCCTGGCCTCGGACACCGGCGAGCCCGTCGTGTCCGCCTCGCCCGTGCGCTCGTAAGGCACGAACTGCACGATGACGGTCGCCGCTGAGATCTGGGTCCCGCCCTCGGCTACGAAGGCCCGGCCGTCGGTGAGCCGCTTCCACGCGCGGGCCGCCGGGTCCCAGTCGTAGCCCACGGTGGTAGCGCTCGCCACGGCCAGCGTCAGGCCGGTGACGGGCGTACCCCCCGCCGGCGCAAAGGGCTCGTCCGCCTTCAGGAACTGGGCGAACACGGGCGGCGCCTTGGCGTTCCCGGCCTTGTCGTACAGCGCGGACGTCGACGTGTAGAGGTTGTGGGGCGCAGACTTGTCCCGCCGGCGGGTGAAGGCGCTGCCGGCCGAGGTCTCGTCGATGTTGACCAGGCCCGTCGCCTTCATGGCCTGCACAAAGCGGGGGATGCCGCCCGAGTAGGCCACCACCCCGCCGAAGGGCGCCACGATGGCCGGGTCGGTGGGCCGCAGCGACCGCACCGGCCCCACGGGCGAGGCATCGGTGGACTGGAAGACGGCGAGGAACCGGGTCTGTCCCCCCTCGACGACCTCCTCGAACACCACGTCGGCCTTGTCCAACCCGGCCTGGGGACGGGACGCGGGCGAGTTCTCGATCTTGACGCTGATCGCGGGCCGGACGGCCAGCGCCGGATCAGCGACCGGCAGCCCCGTGAGGGGGAAGAGCTTGGGGGCGGTGGTGGTCGTCGCACCCCGCCCCTTGCCGATCTCTGCCCCACCGAGGCTCGAGCAGCCGGCCATCGCCACCAGGAGCGCTACCACCAGGGGCAACAGCGCTCCCGTGGTTCGTCCTCCGGTTCGCGGGATATGGCGGCGCGCCAACGTTCATCAGAGCTCCTTCAAGGCCTGGATGCGCTCTTCCAGCGGCGGGTGGGTCTCGAAGAGGCGGTTCAAGCGTGACAGCCGACCCTCTTCAGGGGTTCGGGCCAGAGGCGACTCTATCCACAGATGAGCGGTGGCCCGTGACGAGGAGTGCACGACTGTCGTGTCGTCTCGCAGCTTTTCGAGGGCGGCGATGAGCCCCGGCGGGTAG
>JBOGID010000462.1:0-16873 GCA_050742295.1 Acidimicrobiales bacterium
GCGGCGCCGGCCATCGCGTCGAGGTCGACCTCGGCCGGCAGGTGTTGTTCCTCTACGAGGGCGGCAACCTGTCCAAGATCATCGCCGTCTCATCGGGCACGAGCGAGACGCCCACGCCGACCGGCGACTACAAGATCTACTCCCAGACCCAGGGTTGGGAGACGAGCGCCCTCGGCCAGCTGTACAACTCGCAATACTTCGTCGGCGGTTACGCCATCCACGGGTCCCGTTCGGTGCCGGCCGAGCCCGCTTCGCATGGGTGTGTCCGGCTTCCGATGACGGCCGCTGACTGGTTCCCCAATCACGTCCGGATCGGGACGCCCGTCCACATCCGGTAGTACGTCCTACCGGCTCAGCGCGGCGGCGGCGTAGGCGATCGCCACGGGCTGGCACCAGATGATGATCGAGCGCACCCGATCGATGGGGATGTTGCTCGGGACCTCGTAGTTCTGGCTGCCCACGGTGGACTTCAGGTTCCCAAGGACCCAGTAGTCGGACGACACCGCGTCCTTGCTCGTCCTCGGGTTCGCAGCGGAACCGAGCCATACGAACAGGTCGGTGTTCTGGTTGACCTCGAGGTTCTCGAACCGCAGCGCCCGGGTCCCGTCGCCCAGCTGGTAGAGCCGGGCCGAGCCCTTGCCGTTCTTCTCGACGTCGTAGAACTCGCCCTGGCCCAGCACCCGGGCGCTCGCCATGGCGGCCAACGGCGCCTCGTTCAGCGGCGTGTCGACCTGCTGGTCGATGATGAGGTCCCACGTCCCGGTGGCGGCGACGTTGAGCTTGACCGCCCCGGTCGTGATCGAGAACCCCTCCCCCTCCTTGGGGCACGTCGAGTCGACGAGCGAACCGGGGCGCCGGGGCGCCGGGTCGGTGTCGACCTTGAGCGAACCGGTCGTGCACTTCCACCGGGCCCGCCACTGGATGGCGCCGGGCAGGATCTGGAAGGGCGCCGTGGTCTGGGCCGCCGTGCCCGTCAGGGTCACGACCGTCTCCCAGCGGGCGGCCGCCTTGGTCTGGGTGTCCGGGGTCGTGTCGAGGGTCTGCGGGATGACCGCCGAGTTGTCGGTCGTCGTGTTCGGAGTCTGGGCCTTGTCCTCACCGCCGCCACACGCAGACGCGGCCAGCGCCAGACCCGTCAAAACGTTCACCATCCGCGCCCCGCGGAACCGGGTACCGGCCATGGCGAAACCCTACGCCCCCGCCACGATCCTTGGCCGTCAGAGCCGGTGAATGAGCCAGGCGACGCCCTGGACCGCCCGCCAGCCCAGGTACACCGCCGCGGAGGCGACCAGCAGCTTGAAGTGCCACGGCACCTTCGGCGGCTCGCCGATGACCGTGCCGCAGTCCGGGCAGGCACCGGCCTCGGTGAGGGCACCGTTCTGGTGGTACTTGGCGCACGTCTCGCACCAGGGCACGGCGCAGCTCAGGTCTTGCGGATCGCCAGGATCGCCACGTCGTCGCTCAGGGGGGAATCGGAGAAGTCCCGGGCCGCGGCCAGCAACGACTTGCACAGGACGTCGGGGCTGACCATGGTCTTGCCCCGGACGAACTGGGCGATGCGGTCCTCCCCGAACAGGAGCTGGCCCTGGCGGGCCTCGGCCAGCCCGTCGGTGTAGAGCAGCAGCAGGTCGCCGGGGTCGAGCGGGATCTCCCGGCTGCTGAACTGGGCCTTGGGGTCGAGGGTCAGCAGCGGCCCGGTCGACCGCAGCGGACGCACCTCGCTGTCGTGCCACAGCCACGCCGGCGGGTGGCCGGCCGACGCCCAGCGCAGGGTGCCGACGTTCTGGTCGAACACGGCCACGCACAGCGAGACGAACTCCTCGGGCTTCGTTTGAGCGGAGATCTGGGCGTTCAGCTCCTCGAGGGCCTGGGCCGGGTCGCGGTACTGGCGCAGGAACACCCGCAGCAGGTACTTCACCTGGAAGGCGGTGATGGCGGGGTCGATGCCCTGGCCGGACACGTCCCCGATGACGGCCGCCATCCGCTTCGGCCCGACCGCGTACATGTCGTAGAAGTCGCCGGCCATCAGGCCCGAGCCGGGCTCGTACATCTGGCCCACCTCGAACCCCTGGAAGTCGGGCAACTGCTCGGGCGCCAGCCGGGCCGCCCACCGGCGGGGCGCCAGCCGCTCCTGGTCGATGACCTCCTTGGCCCGGCGGGCCAGCGTCGCCCGCTCCTCCAGCAGGTCGGCCTCCTGGGGGAACCGGCGGCCGTAGAAAAGGGTCATCCCGATGGGCAGGACGACGAGCAGGCGGACGGGCGTGTTGACCCAGATGTTGTCGGTCAGGGCGCCGACCAGGGCACTGGCGGCGGCGATGGTGTAGAGGACGGTGTTGTGGATCTCCTTGCGGTAGGCCGACCGCGCCAGGTCGGCCGCGACGGCGTCGGTATCACCGCCCCTCGAACCGCGCATGCGGCGCCACGAGCGCTCAAGGCGGAGAGCCGACCTTCCCCAGATGAAGGCTCCGGCCAGGCAGCCGGCGGCTACCAGCAAGAGAACCGGGTTCTCGAGCGTCACCAGCGCAGATCGTAGGTGGCCGCGGGCGGGGTTGCGCGCCGTTTGTCCAGTTCAGGCCGTCCGGCGGCGCACCCGCAGCTTGACCGGCGTGGGGCCGACGTCGAACTGCTCCCGGATCCGCCGCTCCAGGTAGCGCAGATAGGACGGCGGCAGGGCCCGGTTGGTGAACAGCGTGAACGTGGGCGGGTCGCTGGCACCCTGGGTGGCGTAGAGGACCTTGGCTCCGGGCGCGGGGTGGGCCGCCTGGGCCGACTGGATCAGCTGGTTGAGCTCGCGGGTCGGGATGCGCCGGGCCGACGCGTCCAGGGCCTCGTCCAGGGCGGGCAGGATCTTGTGGGTGCCCTTGGCTGTGGTCGCGCTCACCTTCAGGACCGGCGCGTAGCCGAGGAACCCCAGCCGGTCATCGACATCGGCGGTGACCGTCGCGCGCTGCTCGGCGCCGAGCAGGTCCCACTTGTTGAGCACGATCACCACCGCCGTCCCGGCCGCGTCGACCCGCTCGGCCAGCCGCTGGTCCTGATGGGTCACCCCCGCGCTGGCGTCGATGACGAGCAGGGCGGCCCGGGCCGTGTCGATGGCCTGCAGCGCCCGCACGAGGGAGTAGTACTCCGAGCCCTCGTCGATCCTGCTCTTGCGGCGCATGCCGGCCGTGTCCACGAACCGGAACGGGCCCAGCGGCGTCTCCACGACCGTGTCGATCGTGTCGCGGGTCGTGCCCGGCTCGTCGTGCACGACCGACCGCTCGTCCCCGATCAACCGGTTGAAGAGGGTGGACTTGCCCACGTTGGGCCGCCCCACGATGGCGACGGACGGGACGGTGGCCTGGTCGCCGCCGCCATCGGCGTCGCCGGCCTCGGGCTCGGGCACGGGCGGCAGGGCGTCGATCACGGCGTCGAGGAAATCGCCGCTCCCCCGGCCGTGGAGGGCACTCACGAACAGCGGCTCGCCCAGGCCGAGGGAGGACAGCTCCCAGGCGTCGGTCTCCCGGTGCTCGCTGTCGACCTTGTTGGCGACTACGAGGACGGGCCGGTCGGCCCGCCGCAGGATGTTGGCGACGCGGGCGTCCTCCTCGGTCACGCCCACGGACGCATCGACGACAAACACGACGACGTCGGCCTCGCGGATCGCCCGTTCCGCCTGCTTGCGGACCTGGGCGTCGAGGGCGTCGGTCGACGCCAGCCAGCCGCCGGTGTCGACCACGACGAAGTCCCGGCCCTGCCAGTCCGCCTGCATCTCCTTGCGGTCGCGGGTGACGCCGGGTTGCTCCTCGACGATGGCCTCGCGCCGGCCCACGATGCGGTTGACCAGCGTGGACTTGCCCACGTTCGGGCGGCCCACGACGGCCACGACGGGCACGGCCGCGCTCATGGGCTCGGGCGGGCGAGGGCCCGCCGCAGGGCCACACCGTCGGTGGGGACGATCTCCACGGGGTGAGGCAGGTCCTCGGGCTTGGAACCGTCCAGGAACGCCCCGCCCGACAGGCACACGTCGGGCAGCAGGTACCGGCGGCCGGCGGGCTCGCTGGACAACGACTCGGCGATGTCCTGGCCCACGAGCAGGCCGGTCACGGCGATGTTCCCGCCGAAAAACCGGTTGGGGACGACCAGCAGGTCGACGCCGGGGAGGAGCGCGCCGAGGACGCGGCCCCCGTACTCGCTGGTGATGACCGTGACCGGCCGGTCGTCCGCCGGAGCGGCGGCGGGCGCCTCGGCGGTCGTCCGGGGGCGGCGGTAGCCCTCGGCCGGCGCCCCGTCGACCCAGGCGAAGAAGCCGGGCTGCACGGCCACGGGGTCGGTGCGCTCCCCCGCCAGCTCCAGCTCGAAGGCCCTTGCCATGCCGATCCCGTCCTCGTGCATGGGGAAGCCCTCGTAGGCGCCGGGCGGGGGGAACGGCCGGCCCGCCAGCAGGTAGTACTCGTCGGCCGCAAAGGCGACGCGGCGGCCGACGGCGGCCAGGAAGATCGACTGCCACTCCTCGACGGTGTCGATCACCGCCGCGGCTTCGTCGGGCGTATGGGACCGGAGCGAGGCCTCGCGTGAGTACCGGCTCACGCCCAGAGGCACGACGCAGGCGGTGGCCAGCTCGGGGTACTCGTCGAGGATGCCGGCGAGCGTGACCTCAAGGGCCGGGCCGTCGTTCACACCGGGGCACACCACGACCTGGCCGTGGACCGTGATGCCGTGGTCGAGCAGGGCCCGCAGCCACCGCAGGCTGGTGGCACCCCGGCGGTTGCGCAGCATCCGGGCACGCAGCTCGGGGTCGGTGGTGTGGATGCTGACGTTGATGGGGCTGAGCTTCTCGTCCACGACCCGTTCGAGGTCGAGCTCGGTGAACCGGGTGAGCGTCGTGTAGTTCCCGTAGAGGAACGACAGGCGGTAGTCGTCGTCCTTGACATAGAGGCTGGAACGCAGGCCGGGCGGCAGCTGGTAGATGAAGCAGAACTCGCAGTGGTTGTCGCACGTGCGGACCTGGTCGAACAGGGGCGACGACACGTCGGCGCCCAGGCTCTGGCCGGCGGCCTTGGGAACGGGCACGCCGATGTCGAGGCCCCCCCGCCGGACTTCGAGGTCGAGGTCGGGCTCGTCGACCAGCAGCTGCCACTCGATGACGTCGCGCGGCTGGCGCCCGTCGATGGACACGATCTCGTCCCCGGGCTGGAGCCCGGCCCGATCGGCCGGCGAGTCAGGCGCGACGGTCAGGACGCGCGGGAGGGGCATGCCGACCAGGATACGAGACGTTGACTGCGTTCCGGCCACGCAGGCCGGGGCCGGTAGCCTCGATGGGCATGGCCGTCGAGAAGGTGCTGCTCGCCGCGCCCCGGGGCTTCTGCGCCGGGGTGGAGATGGCGATCAAGGCGCTGGCGTGGATGGTGCGCACGTTCGAGCCGCCCGTGTACTGCTACCACGAGATCGTCCACAACAGGCTGGTCGTCGACCGCTTCCGGGACTTGGGCGTGGTCTTCGTCGACGACGTGGCCGAGGTACCGCCAGGAGCGCCCCTCATGCTGTCGGCCCACGGGTCGGCGCCCGAGGTCGTGGCCGCGGCCCGGGCCAACCGCGGGTTCGTCGTCGACGCCGTATGCCCGCTCGTCACCAAGGTCCACCACGAGGTCAAGGTGCGGGCCGGGAAGGGCTACTCCGTCATCTACGTCGGCCACGAAGGCCACGACGAGGCCGTCGGCACCATGGCCGTGGCGCCCGAGTCGACCCACCTCGTCGAGTCCGAAGCCGACGTCGATCGGCTCGCTGTCGAAGGCAAGCCCGTGGCGCTGCTGGCCCAGACCACGCTGAGCCACCGGGACTGGGACGGCGTGCTCGCCGCGGCAAGAGAGCGCTTCCCCGACCTGTGGATGCCGGGCCGCAGCGACCTGTGCTTCGCCACCACCAACCGCCAGTCCGCCCTCACCTCGATCGCCGGCCGGGTCGACGCGTTCCTCGTGATCGGCTCGGCCAACTCGTCGAACACGGTGGCCCTGGAGAAGGTGGCCCGGGCCGCCGGGTGTCCCCGGGTCCACCGCATCAACAACGCCGACGAGGTGCCCGACGACCTGGCGGGCCTCATCGGGGTTACCGCCGGCGCGTCGGCGCCCGAGGAACTGGTGGCCGCCGTCATCGATCGGCTCAATCCCAGGCTCGGCGTCGAGGAGGTGCGGGTCACCGACGAGGAGGAGTACTTCCCGCCGCCCCGCGAGCTGCGTGACCTGATCGGCGACGAGAAGCTGCATGACGACCGCCGCACGGCCGCCAGTGATGTCCTCGCCGGCCTGCGTGGCCCGAACGCCGTGGAAGTCCTGCCTCAGGCCGTGATGTCGAAGGTGGCGCGGCCCGAGCCGTAACGCTGGAGGTTGACCACGAACGTGTAGCGGCCCGGCGTTGCTGCAACACAGGGAGTCATGCCGCGACACACGCTCTGGTCCCACGTCCACGTCTCGGTGGTGCTGTCGCCGGCCGGCAACGGCACCCACCGGAAGGCGTCGAGGATGCGGACAGCGGGGATGGCCACCGACGCTCCGCTGGCGTCGAGGATGTCGAACCCGCCCATGTCGGTGGACCAGTAGCAGGTCTGGCCCGACACGTTGCGGAAAACCGAGGTGGCCTGCACCGGCTCGCTCACCGCGTAGGCAGCCTTCGACGTCGTCACCGTGGCGCTGAACATCGACGGTGCGCACGCCGGCCCCGGCCGCCCACTGGTGTCGACGGTGCCGGTGGTGGTCGCGGGCACGGTGGTGGCGGTCGTCGTCGGCACCGATGTGGTCGGCGGCACCGCCGTCGGGACGGCGGTGGCTGTGGGTCGGGCAGTTGTGGTCGTGGTCGCCGGAGCAGCCGTGGTGGAGGACGACGTGCTGGCTCCGCTGGCGCCGGCGACCGCCGACCCGCCCGACGCCGCCACCGTCGCAAGGCCCTCGGGCTCAGACTCGCCGGCCACCAGCGCTGCGATCAGCCCCACCGCAATCACGCCGATCGTCGCGGCGACGCCCCAAATGGCTCGCTTCACGACTTGTCAACGGCTGGCGGCACTCCCTGGTTGACACGGTCGACACCGTGCTCGGCGTTCGGGCCACGCAGGCCGGCCCGGTCCTGCGCCACATCGAACAGGCGCTGCACCTCCACCCGCAGTTCCTCGGTCAGCTCGTGGAGGACCCGGCGGGGCACCCGTCCGCCCTCGGTCGGCGCCGGCGGGCGGATGGGTGGCCCCACGACCAGGTGGATCTTCACCGGCCGCGGCACCCGCTTGCCCTTCTGCATGGCCCGCTCCGAGCCACCGATGCCCACGGGCAGGATCGGGACGCCGTTGCGGGCGGCCACGTAGGCCGGTCCCTCGTAGAGGTCGGACACGACGGGGCCCGCCCGGCGGGTGCCTTCGGGGAACATGACGACGGGCTCACCCCGCCTGATCACGTCCATGCACCGGCGCATGGCTTCCCGGTCGGGGCCGCCCCGGCGCACCGGGAAGGCCCCGAGCGCGTACAGGAACCTGTTGAAGAGCGGGTACTTCCAGATCGAGTCCTTGGCCATGTAGCAGAGGCGGCGCTTGGTGATGCACGACACCAGGGCGAAGTCGAGGAACGATCGGTGGACGGGCG
Organism: Acidimicrobiales bacterium; assembly: GCA_050742295.1. Lineage (GTDB taxonomy): Bacteria > Actinomycetota > Acidimicrobiia > Acidimicrobiales > AC-14 > JAHFUQ01. Next base: position 7,602 of record JBOGID010000462.1, read on the forward strand.
CCAGCACGAAGGCCTCGTCCTTGGGGACGTGCTCCCTGCCCTCGTATGACACCCGCCAGTAGAGCTTGAGGATGGCCTGGACGATGTACCAGACGACCCGGTAGAGGATCACCGGACGCGTCCCACGATCTCGTCGACGATGTCATCGATGCTGCGCCCGGTGCTGTCGATGACGTGGGCATCGGCTGCGGCCACCAGCGGCGAGTCGGCCCGGGTGGAGTCCAGGTGGTCACGGCGGGCCAGGCCGCCGGCGTCCTCGTCCCCACCCCGGCGCCGGGCCCGCTCCTCCACCGAAGCGATCAGGAATATCTTCAGGTCGGCGTCGGGGAACACCACCGTCCCGATGTCCCGGCCCTCCACCACGCCGCCGCCCCGCTCGGCGACCCACTCGCGCTGCTGGCGCACCAGGGCGGCCCGCACGGCCGGCTCGGCCGCCACCGCGCTCACCACCCGGTTCACGGCCGGCGTGCGGAGGGTGGCGGGGTCGGCCCCGTTGAGGTCGACCGTGGCGGCGAGGCGGGCCAATTGCCGGGCGGTGTCGGGGCCGGGCTCGATCCGCGCTTTCAATGCCGCCGCAGCGACGATGCGGTACATCGAGCCCGTCTCGAGCACCGGGAGGTCGAGCCGCTCCCCCACCGCCTTGGCGACCGTCGACTTGCCCGAGCCCACCGGCCCGTCGATGGCGATCACCGTGTGGGTCACGGCTGGAGGGTACGGGCCGAGACTCGGTAGCCGCGGGCGAACAGGGCGGCCCGGACCACGGGAACGGCCGTCGCGTCCACCACGATGAGCAGCACGCCGTGGTTGCCCTCCGTCGAGTGGGCGATCTCGATGTCGGCGATGTTCACGCCCAGCTCACCGAGCAAGGTGGTGACCTCGGCCAGGACGCCGGGACGGTCGGGCACCGGTACCCGCACCTCGGCGAGCTGGGCCGGGCTCTCGAACCGGGCCGGGAGGTTGGTGCGGGCTTCCCGGGCCCGTTCCAGGGCGCTGAGCAGGCCGGGACGGTCGCCGAGCACGACCAGGTCGCGCATGGCCGAGAGGGACGCCTGGAGCTCGTCCAGGGCCTTCACGATGGCCTCGCGGTTCTCGGCGCAGATGTCGGGCCAGATCCCGGGGGCGCCGGCGGCGATGCGGGTCATGTCCCGGAACCCGCCCGCGGCCAGCCGCAGCAGGGCGGCGTGCTCTTCGGCCCCGTCGGCGGCCTGCACCATGAGGGCGGCGGCGGCCAGATGGGGGACGTGGGACACGGTGGCGACGAGGTCGTCGTGCCGCTCGGGCGGGAGGGCCAGGATCTCGGCGCCCAGCGTCGTGACGACCGACCGGACGTACGTGTAGGCGCCGGGGTCGGTGTCCACCCGGGGCGTGAGGACCCACGTAGCCCCCTCGAAGAGATCGGCGGTGGCACCGTCCACCCCGTCCTGCTCGGACCCGGCCATGGGATGGCCGCCGACGAAGCGGGGATGGTCGACGCCGGCCACGATGGCGGTCTTCACCCCGCCCACGTCGGTGACCACGCCGCCGTGCCCCAGGGCGCGGCGGGCCTCTTCGGCGATCACCGCCACGGGCACGGCCACGAACGTGATGGTGGCCGCCGGATCGTCCCCGACGGCGTCGAGGGCGCCCAGTTCGAGAGCCCGCTCCGCCTTCGACGGGTCGGCGTCCCGGCCCGTGACGTGCCAACCCTTGGCTCGCAAGGCGAGGCCGATGGAGCCGCCGATCAGGCCCGTGCCGACAACTGCGGCCCGCGGCGCCAGGCCGGCCGGGTCATCCGGGAAGGTCATCGCGCAGGCCCTTGGCCCCTTCCAGGTAGATGTGGCGGAGGTCGGACGGGGGCCGGTCGGACGTCAGGTGCATGAGCACCCGGATGCAGCGGGGCGTGCCGCCGCGGATGTTGAGCTCGCGGGCGCACAGCAGGGGCACGTCGCCCAGGCCGACGCCGCGGGCTGCGGCCGCAGGGAACAGCGAGACCAGGTCGTCGGTGGCGGTGAAGATCACGCTGATGAGGTCGCTGTGGTCCACACCATTGCGGTCCAGCATCTCGCGCACCAGGGCCTGGACGCGTTCGGTTATCTGCTCCTCGGTGTCCTCGTCGACGGTGGTGGCGCCCCGCAGGGCGCGCACGGCAGCAGGCACAGCCAGGGAAATCTATGTTCGGCTGGCGACGAGAGTGGCCACCAGGTCGTCCATGGCGCCCAGTGCCGCCGATGCGTTGGCGCCGTTCACCACCAGGGAGAACGTGACGGTGCGGCCGCCGGTCGTCGTCAGGTAGCCGGACAGGGCCCGGGACTCCCGCACCGAGCCCGTCTTGGCCCGCACATTGCCCTCCCCCGGCCTGCCCCGGAAACGGGACTCCAGCGTGCCGGTGCGGCCGGCGATCGGGAGCCCGTTGAACAGGTGAATGCCCCACGGCTGCTCGCCGGAGGCCACCAGGAGGCGGCGCCACTCGCTGGGAGGGCGGGAGTTGTCCCTGCTCAGGCCCGACCCGTCGGCGCTGCGGCCGGTGAGGGTCACGCCCAGGGCGGCCATGGCGTCGTGGGCGGCGGAGGCGCCGCCGGCCGTGGTGCCCTTGCCGTTCGCCTGGAAGCCGGTCTCCTTCAACAGGAGCTCGGCTTAGAAGTTGTCGCTGCGGGTGAGCATCTCGGTGACGAGGGCGGAGACGGGCAGCGACCCCACGGAGGCCAGGACCTCCGCTCCTTCCGGTGCGGTGCCGGTGCGGTCGGCGCCGGTGACGCCGATGCCGGCGCGGGACAAGGACTGGCGGAAGTACCCGATGTTGCCGAGGGCGGGGCTGGCCGTGTAGTCGGGGTCGGTGCGGAGCCAGTTCCGGCCCACGGCGAGGGCCGACAGGGGGCCCACGAACGTGGGCATGTGGCGGTCGGTCCAGCCCGGCGCCCGCCGCTCGCCGTCGTAGCGGCTCTCGTCGGCCACGAGGTCCCCGGCCACCTCCCGCACGCCGGCGGCCCGCAGCTGGCGGGCGAGGACATCGAGGCCGCCAACGCCCAGCGAGGGGTCGCCGCCCCCCACCAGGACGAGGTCGCCGTTGAGCACGGGCCCGTCCCGAGTGGCCGTGGAGCGCACCTCGGTCGTCAGGGTGGTGGCGGGCCCGATGACGGCCAGGGCACCCGCGGCCACCAGCAGCTTCTCGTTGGAGCCGGGCCTCATCGGGGCATCGCCGCCGGCGGAGATGACCTCGCCCGAGCCGTCCACCCACACCGACAGCCCGACCGTCGTGTCCGCGAAGCGGGGGTCGCCCAGCCGGGCCAGAACCGCGTCCACCATGCCCGCCGGGGGAGGCACGGTCGTGGTCGTGCTCGTCGAAGTCGAGGTCGACGTCGTGGACGTGCTCGACGTGGACGTGCTCGATGTCGACGTGCTCGATGTCGACGTGCTCGATGTCGACGTCGTCGTGCTCGACGAGGACGTGGTGGTGGCCGGCGCCACGGTCGTGGTGACTGCGGTCGTCGTGACCCCGCCGGCGGCCGCCACCTCCGTCGCCTTCAGGTCCGAGCCTTCGAACTGGGGGACCGCAGCCAGCGCCGCCGCCGTCACCGCGGCCAGGACGGCGGCCCGGCGGCGCAGCCGGACCACCAGCCCCCGCCGCGGCAGCCTCCTAGGTGGCTGGTGTCTAAGCCCTCCCTCGGCGGCCGACCGCCCCGCTGGCGGCGGCTCGGCATCGCAAAGGTGCAGGTCAGGGGCAGGTCGGCCGCCTCGACCTGAAGGGTCGAAAGCGAAAGACACCAGCCTCACTAGAGCTGCGGGTCGTCACACGGGTCTTCGCCGACACCTCCGCCGCCGCCGCGGGGCCGGGGCCGCGGCGCCATCTGGCCGCCGGGGGTGAAGCCGGTGCCGGGCTCATCGGTCCGCAGGAACCGCAGGATGCCTCGCGCCACCGCCTCGCCCTCGACACCCACCGTCTCGGGCCGGGCCAGGAGCGCAGCTTCGGCGGGATTGCTCAGGTACGCCAGTTCGACAAGCGTGGCCGGCACGGGCTTGGGCAGGCGCACCATGGCGTAGTAGTCGTCCCCGTCCCTCGCCCGCGACCGCCAGGTGGCCCCGGCGCCGATGCTCACCCACCTCACGGGGAAGGCCGAGAGGGCGTCCACCATGTCTTCGTAGAGGAGCCCGGCCAGGCGTTTGGAGTCCTCCGAGTCGTGCTGGTAGTAGGCCTCGCTCCCGGGCACCGAACTGGTTGCGGTGGCCGCGGCGTTGTGGTGCACGGACACGAACACCTTGGCGCCGAGGGCGACCGCCAGCTTGGCCCGGTTGGCGAGGTTCATGCCGTGGTCGTCGCTGCGGGTGAGGACGACGCTCACCCCCTCCCGCTCCAGGACGGCCTTGGCCTCGAGGGAGACGGCCAGGTTGAGGGCGGACTCCCGCAGCCCGTTGGGGCCCACGGCGCCGGGGTCGTAGCCGCCGTGGCCGGGGTCGATCACGACCGCCACCTGCTGCACCGGGGTGCCGCCCGGGACGATCGCCTCCCGTCCGCACGGCGTGCTCACCTTCCAGCCGTGATCGCCCCGCTCGAGGACGGGGACGACCACGCCGCGGGGCGAGGCCAGCACCTTCACCTCGGCGGGGCCGATGGAAGGCGCCGCGGCCACGGCCTGGGGATCGCCGACGTCGATCAGCGGGACTTGACCGGCGCCGCCCACCGGCAGGGCACCAGCGGCGGGAACGCCCGCGCCACCCGGGGCGACGCCGTTGTCGGGACTACGGCATGCCTCGACCGCCAGCAGCGGGAGGATGCCAGCCACAACCAACGCGGTGAGAGGCCCGCGCCGCACGGTCGTAGTCTGGCAGACCGCAATGGCCGTTCAAACGGCGCGTCCGATCACCCCCGTGGTCGTCGCCCTGTGTTCGCTCGCGGTGGCCTGCACTGGCGCCGAGCAGCGGTCGGGCGCACGCCAACCGGCGACGACCGCCGTGCCGTCCTCGGCCCCCCAGGTCACGACGACCGCCGCCCCAGGGCCCACGACCACCGTCGCGCCGCCGCCGGCCACGTCGAGCCCCACGACGATTCCCACCCGGCCCGCCACGGCCGTGTCGCGCGGCAACCCGAACCGGTGGATGGTGGCCCTCACCTTCGACGCCGGCTCCGACACCGGCTTCGCGGCCCAGATCCTTGACACCCTCGCCGCCGAACGGGTCACCGCCTCCTTCGGCCTCACGGGCCGATGGGCGGAGCAGAACCAGGCCCTCGTGACCCGCATCGCCTCAGACGGGCACCAGCTCATCAACCACACGTGGGACCACCGGTCGTTCACCGGCGTCTCGGCCAAGCCGGCCGTGACGTCGCCGGCCGAGCGGCGCGACCAGCTCGACCGCACCGAGGCCATCCTCCACCGCCTCACGGGCCAGACCACCCGGCCCTGGTTCCGGCCGCCGTACGGGGACTTCGACGCGTCGGTGCACGCCGACGTGGGCGCCGCCGGGTACCGCTACAACGTGCTCTGGACGGTCGACTCACTGGGCTGGCAGGGCCTGTCGGCCGGCGCCATCGCCGCCCGCTGCCTGCGGGGCGCCCAGCCCGGCGCCATCTACCTGTTCCACGTCGGCGCCGCCTCCCAGGACGCGGCCGCCCTCCCCGCCATCATCTCGGCCCTGCGGGCGGACGGCTACTCGTTCGGCACCGTCAGCGACGTGGTCGGGGACTAGTAGGCGGCCCCGCCACCGCCTCCTGCAGGGCCCGGACTTCGTCGAGGGTGAGCGGGCGCCAGCCACCGGGGGGCAGGTCGCGGTCGGCCAGCGGCCCGATACGCGTGCGTACGAGGCGGACGACGGGGTGGCCGATGGCCGCGCACATCCGGCGCACCTGGCGATTCCGGCCCTCGTGGATCGTCAGCCGGATGGCCCGGTCCTGCACGGCACTGGCCTTGGCCGGCGCCGTCACCCCGTCCTCCAGTTCGACGCCGGTGCGCAGCCGGCGCAGCTCGCCCGGCGTGGGCACGCCGTCCACCTCCGCCAGGTACTCCTTCTCGATCCCGAATGAGGGATGGGCCAGGCGGTGGGCCAGGTCACCGTCGTTCGTCAAGATGAGCAACCCTTCGGAGTCGGTGTCGAGGCGGCCGACAGAGAAGACCCGGGGCTCGGCCGGCACCAGGTCGAGCACGGTCGGCCGGCCCTGGGGGTCGGAGGCGGTCGTGACCACGCCCCGGGGCTTGTTCAGCAGGTAGTACACGAGCCCGGGCCGCACCGAGACGGGCACCCCGTCGACCTCGACCCTGGCGTGTTCCAGGTCGACGCGACGGCCCAGCACCGCCACCTCCCCGTCCACCGTCACCCGGCCCTCGGCGATCAGCTCCTCGCAGACCCGCCGGCTCCCGAAGCCGGCCGCGGCCAGCACCTTCTGCAGCCGTTCGCCCCCGGGCAGGGCGTCGCCGGGTTCGGGCGCCGTCAGTCCTGGCCGTCGCTGTCGGTGCCCGGCACGCCCAACCCCTGTTCGAGGGCCTCCACGAGCGACGCGTCGGGCACGAAGTCCCCCAAGGGCGGGAGGTCGCGCACGCTGTCCATCCCGAGCTTCTCCAGGAACAGCTGGGTGGTGCCGTAGAGCAGGGCCAGGCCCGGGCCGGGGTCACGGCCCACCTCGTGCACGAACCCCCGCTGCTGGAGGGTGCGCATCACCGCGTCGGCGTTGACGCCTCGGATGGCGGCCACCTGGGCCCGGGAGACAGGCTGCTTGTAGGCGACGATGGCCAGGGTCTCCAGGGCCGGCCCCGACAGGCGGGCGGGCTGGCCGTCGAGGAGGAACCGCTCGACGTAGGGCGCCAGGTCGGGGTGGCTCTGGAACCGGTAGCCGCCCGCCACCCGCGCGAGGGCGAACCCCCGGCTGCCCATGTCGTAGTCGGCGGCCAGTTCGGCGCATAGCTCCTCGATCCGGCCCGGGCTCAGTTCCAGCAGCTGCGCCAGGAGCTGGGGCTCGACCGGCTCCTCGGCCACCATCAGGATTGCCTCGATGGCCCGGGCCTCCTCGGACCACGGCGTTCGGGCCACGCAGGCCGGCCTAGCCATCGGTGGACACCAGCTCGTCCTCATCCAGGTCGGAGGTGACGGCGGCGTCGGGCCCATGACCCGTCCACGCCAGGACCAGCTCGCCGAACGTCTCGGCCTGCTCGACCTCGATGCGCCCCTGCTTGTACAGCTCCAGCACGGCCAGGAAGTGCACGATCACCTCGAGCCGCACACCCACGCCCTCGGTCAGCCGGCGGAACGTCACACGGCCCATCGCCGGCAGGACCAACGCCAGGTCGGCCACCGTGTCGGCCACGCTGACCCGGATGGGAGCCACGTGGTCGAGGTCGACCCGGGCGACCGGCTTGGGCGCAGCCGCCCGCAGGTAGGCCTGGCGCAGGTCCTCCCCCGTCACGCCCGCCAGCACGTCGGGCACGAGGTCGAGGAACCGCTCTTCGAGGCCGGCGGTGCGGGGCCACGACAGGGCCGCCACCTGCACGGCCCGGGCCAGCGCCGCCCCCGCGTCGCGGAACGTCTTGCACTCCAGCAGCCGGGCCAGCAGCAGGTCGCGCTCCTCCAGCAGGCCCAGCTCCTCCTCGACATCGGGGTCGTCGAGGCCGGGCAGCAGCCGGCGGGTCTTCAGCTCGACCAGGGTGGCGGCGATCAACAGGAACTCGGTGGCCACGTCGAGGTCGAGCGTCTCCATGCGCTCGATCTCGGTCAGGAAGGCGTCCACGATGCGCGACAGCGACACCTGGTGGACGTCGACCTGGTCCCGCACGATGAGGTGGAGCAGGAGGTCGAACGGCCCTTCGAAGACCGCGGTGCGCACCTCGTAGGCCATCGCCGTTCAGGCTACCGGCGGTCAAACTGTGGGCGGCGCATCCCGCCCCGGCGCCTAGCATCGCCACCCATGGCGAAGCCACGCGTGCTCTCGGGCATCCAGCCGACCGGCGACATCCACCTGGGCAACTACCTGGGCGCCGTCCGGCACTGGGCAGCCGACCAGCACGGGGCCGACTCCTACTTCTGCGTGGTCGACCTCCACGCCCTGACCGTCCCCCGGGACCCGGGCGAGCTGCGGTCAAAGACGGTGGAGACGGCCCTCGTGCTGATCGCGGCCGGGCTCGACCCCGCCGTGTGCACGCTGTTCGTCCAGAGCCACGTTCCCGAGCACACCCAGCTGGCGTGGATCCTCGAGTGCGTGGCCGGGATGGGCGAACTGCGGCGGATGACCCAGTTCAAGGACAAGGCCAGGGGCGGGGAGGACACCACGGCCCGGGTCGGCCTGTTCACCTACCCGGTGCTCCAGGCCGCGGACATCCTGCTCTACGACGCCAACCGGGTGCCTGTGGGGGACGAGCAGCGCCAGCACCTGGAGCTGTGCCGGGACCTCGCCATCCGGTTCAACCAGCGCTACGGCGAGACGTTCGTGATCCCCGAGGCGACGGTGCCCAAGGTGGGCGCCCGCATCATGGACCTCCAGGACCCGACGTCGAAGATGTCGAAGTCGAGCGAATCGGCCAGGGGCGTGGTCATGGTCCTCGACGAGCCCGACGTCATCGAGCGCAAGATCCGGCGGGCGGTGACCGACCCCGAGGCCCGGCCTCAGGTCCGCGTCGACCCGGTGAACAAGCCCGGTGTCACCAACCTTCTGACCGTCCTGGCCGCAGCCACCGACGGGGACCCAGAGGCGCTGGCCGACCAGTTCGACGACTACGCCTCGCTCAAGAAGGCCGTCACCGAGGCCGTCGTCGAAGCGCTCCGGCCCGTCCGGGAGCGCTACCTGGAGCTGGCCACCGACCCCGAGGGGGCGGAGGACCTGCTGGCCGCCAGCGCGGCCAAGGCCCGGTCGGTGGCCTCGGCCACCCTCGCCCGGGCCCAGGACGCCATCGGCCTCTACCGGCCGGGAACCTGACCTGGTGCTCGCCGCGCCGCCCGGCCCCTGACCGTGGCCGGCCGCTTCGCCCCCAACGCCCTCCTTGGCGCCGTCCTGGTGCTGGCCGGGCTGTTGCTGCCCTGGATCCGCGCCACCGGCCTGGGCTCGGCCAACGCCTTCGACCTCCCGGTCGGCTCCCTGTTCAACTCCGGGTCACCCGCTCTCGACCTCGGCATCCCGCTGCTGGCGCTGGCCGTCGTGCTGCCGCTGCCTCTGCCGCCGCCGGCGACCGTCGCCGCCGCGGCGGCCATCGTGGTGGCCGTGGTCCTGTTCGTGTTCCAGGTCCAGCGGGGCGGCGTCGAGCTGACCTCGGTGCTGGGCCCCGGGCTCCTGGTGACCGCCATCGGCGCCCTGGTCGCCGTCCCGTGGAGGCGGCGCGCGG
>JBOGID010000463.1:0-9274 GCA_050742295.1 Acidimicrobiales bacterium
GTGGTGGTCCCGGTGGTGGTCCCGGTGGTCCCCGTCCCGGTGCCGGTCCCGGTGGCGGTGCCCGTCCCGGCGGTGGTGGCGGGTTCGGTCGTCCCGCCGGCGGTCCCGGCGGGGGTGGCGGCTACGGCCGTCCCGCCGTTGGTCCCGGCGGTGGGGGCCCCGGTGGCCGTCCCGGTGGGCCCGGCCGTCCCGGTGGGCCCGGCCAGGGCCGGCGTCCGCCTCAGCGCCGTCGGCGCCGTCGTCGCAGCTTCGAGGAACTGGAGCCGACGCAGGCCACCACCTACTCGCGCTCGGACGCGCCCATCCCCGAGGGCGAGGTCGTCATCGAGCGCGGCGCCAGCGCCCAGGAGCTGGGCCCCAAGCTGAACCGCACGGCGGCCGACGTCGTCCGCTTCCTCCTCCAGCAGGGGGAGATGGTCACGGCCACCCAGTCCCTGTCCGACGACATGATCGAGCTGTTCGCGGCCGAGATCGGCGCCGACGTCCTGCTCGTCGAGCCCGGCCAGGAGCAGGAGGTCGCGTTCCAGAAGATGCTGGGCGACGACGAGGACGACGAGGAAGACCTGCGGCCCCGCCCGCCCGTCATCACCGTCATGGGCCACGTCGACCACGGCAAGACGCTGCTGCTCGACCGCATCCGGGAGGCCAACGTGGTCGCCGGGGAGGCGGGCGGCATCACCCAGCACATCGGTGCCTACCAGGCCGAGAAGGACGGGCGGCTCATCACCTTCATCGACACGCCCGGCCACGAGGCGTTCACCGCCATGCGGGCGCGGGGTGCCGACGCCACCGACATCGCCGTGCTGGTGGTGGCGGCCGACGACGGCGTCATGCCCCAGACGGTCGAGGCGTTGAACCACGCCAAGGCGGCCGAGGTGCCCATCGTCGTCGCCATCAACAAGATCGACCGGGAGGACTCCGACCCCAACCGCGTCCGCCAGCAGCTCTCCGAGCAGGGCCTGGTGCCCGAGGAGTGGGGCGGCGACACGATCATGGTCGAGGTCTCCGCCCTCCAGAACATCGGCGTCGACGACCTGCTCGAGCAGCTGCTGGTCGTGGCCGACGTCGAGGAGCTGGCCGCCAACCCCGAGGCGCGGGCGTGGGGCGTCGTCCTGGAAGCCAACCTGGACGTGGGCCGCGGCCCCGTCGCCACGGTGCTTGTGCAGCGCGGCACGCTGCGGGTCGGCGACCCCATGGTCGCCGGTTCGGCGTGGGGCAAGGTGCGGGCCCTCATCGACGACAAGGGCGAGCAGATCAAGGAGGCCCCGCCGTCGACACCCGTGCAGGTCTTGGGCCTGTCCGAGGTGCCCGACGCGGGCGACGAGTTCCGGGTCGCGCCCGACCCCAAGACGGCCCAGACCGTCGCCGACGCCCGGGCCTACCGGCGCCGGCTGCGGGTCCAGCGCACCGAGCGCCACGTGCCCGCGGCCCACGGGGCCGTCCGCCTGGAAGACATCTTCGAGCAGATCCAGCGGGGCGAGGTCGCCAACCTCAACCTGATCCTGAAGGCCGACGTGCACGGGTCGTTGGAGGCCGTGACCGAGAGCCTGCGCAAGCTGGAGCGGGAGGACGTCAAGCTCGTCTTCGTCCACCGGGCCGTGGGCGGGATCACCGAGAACGACGTCCAGCTCGCGTCTGCATCGAACGCCACCATCATTGGCTTCAATGTCCGCCCCGACCGCAAGGGCCGGGAACTGGCCGAGCAGGCCGACGTCGAGATCCGGACGTACCAGATCATCTACCAGGTCCTCGAGGACATCGAGAAGGCCATGGTCGGTCTGTTGAAGCCGGAGTTCGAGGAGATCGTGACCGGCGACGCCGAGGTCCGGGAGATCTTCCGGGTGCCTCGCGTCGGCTCCATCGCCGGCTGCTACGTCCTCAACGGGACGATCACGCGTGGGTCGAAGGTGCGCTTCCTGCGGGAGGGCGTCGTGATCTGGACGGGCGCCATCCAGTCTTTGAAGCGGTTCAAGGACGATGCCCGCGAGGTCCAGCAAGGCTTCGAGTGCGGCATCGGCCTGTCCGACTTCCAGGACCTGCGCCGCGGTGATGTGATCGAAACGTACGAAGAGCGCGAAGTCCCCCGGACGTAGTCCGCGGAACCCCTGCTTTTCGCACGATGTTTGCTGGCGGCTTCGCCGCCCCGCCTGGGGCCCCAACCCGCCCTCCTCCCTTGCCGTGCGGCCCCTGCCCCGCGGCGGGCCGTGGTCGCTACGGTGGGCGTCCGGCGGCGGGCACACTGTGCCGATGCACGTCGGCGTGGCGCGGGTCGAGTTCCATATTCCGCAGTCGCGGTCGCTCAAGGCCAAGCGGGCCGTCATCAAACCCATCATTGAGGGGCTTCGGCACCGGTTCGCTTTAGCGGTGGCTGAAGTGGGGTATCAGGACAAGTGGCAGTGTGCCGTGATCGGCCTGGCGGTGGTGTCCGAGACGCACACCCACGCCGAGGAAGTTGTCGCCGCGGCCGAGCGTTGGATATGGAGTAGGCCCGACATCGAGGTCTCAAGGTTCGAGATCGAGTGGTCGACCTTCGAAGGAGAGGCATGATCATGGTGGCCGAGCGCAGATCCTCCGGACGCCAGTACTCGAGAGTCGACCGGGTGAACGAGGCGCTCCGCGAAGTCATCGCCGACGAACTCGAACGGGTCGGCGACGAGCGCCTGGGCCTGGTCACCGTCACCGGCGTCAGGGTCGAGCCCGACCTCCGTCACGCCCTGGTCTTCTTCGATAGTCTCGGCCGGGCGGACGAGGTGGGACTCGCACTCGCGGATCATCGCGTCGTGCTGCAGGCGGCAGTGGCGCGACAGTTGCGTCTGAAGCGAACGCCAGAATTGGCCTTCAGTCCCGATCCCGCTATAGCCGTAGGGACTAGAGTGGAGGAGATTCTCCGAGGGCTGCACCACGACATCGCTGGGGAGCCGCCCGAAACGGCAGAGGACGGCATTCAATGACCACACTCGAGCGTGCAGCCGAGGCGATCGCCTCAGCGCCCTCGCTCGCACTCGCCTGTCACCAGATGCCCGACGGCGACGCCCTCGGTTCCATGCTGGCCCTGGCGATCCTGGCCACGCGGCACGGCAAGACGGTCGTCGCCTCGTGGCCGGAGCCCTTCCTGGTGGCCCCCCACTACGACTTCCTCCCCGGCCTCGACCTGGTGAGCAAGCCCGGCGAGTTCCCGCCCGAGCCCGACCTGATGGTCACGTTCGACTGCGGGTCGCTGGACCGCCTCGGTGAGCTTGCCCAGCCCGCCCAGGCCGCCGGGGAGCTGATCGTGATCGACCACCACGTGTCCAACGACGGGTACGGCACGATCAACGTGATCGACCCCGATGCGGCCGCGTCGGCGGTGGTCGTCCGCCGGCTGGCGGCCGTGCTGGGCTGGCCCCTGACCCGCGACGCCGCCCTGTGCCTGTACACGGGCCTGGTGTGCGACACGGGCCGGTTCCAGTACGACAACACCACTCCCGAGGTCTTCTCGCTGGCCGAGGAGCTGGCCGGCTACGAGCTGCCGATCGGCGCCGTCAACCGCCAGCTGTTCGAGCAGCACCGCCTGGCCTACATGAAGCTGGCGGCCCGGGCCCTCGACCGGGCGACCTACGACCCCGACCGGCGGTTCGTGGCCACGTGGGTCACGGCCGACGACCTCGAGGAGCACGGCGTCGACCTGGAGGAGACCGAGGGCCTCATCGACCTGGTGCGGCGCACGTCGGAGGCCCACGTGTCGTGCGTGCTGAAGGAGACGCCCGACGGCACACGGGTCTCGCTGCGGGCCGTGTCCGACTTCGACGTGAGCTCGGTGGCCGTGGCCCTGGGCGGCGGCGGGCACAAGGCGGCGGCCGGGTTCACGTCCGACAAGCCCGTGCACGAGGTCTTGGAGGCCATCCGGGAACGGCTGCCGGTGGTGGCAGGCGGCTGTTAGGAGACTGCTGATTCTCGCTTTCGTCGCGACGCGCCGAGGCGCCCGACGGCCGCCGACCAGCTTGTTCACAGTGACCGGTTGGCATCGACACGCCGTCGGGCGCGGAATGAGGGCTCGATCAGCAGTCTCCTAAGCGGCCTGGTCGTCGTCGACAAACCGGCCGGCATCACGTCCCACGACGTGGTGGCGCGCTGCCGCCGCATCTTCGGCCAGAAGCGGGTGGGCCACGGCGGCACGCTCGACCCTGACGCCACCGGCGTGCTGCTGGTGGGCCTGGGTCACGCCACCCGCCTGCTGCGGTTCCTGTCGGAGCTGTCCAAGACCTACACGGGCGAGATCGTGCTGGGCGTGGCCACGTCCACCCTCGACGCCGCCGGGGACGTGGTGGGGGAGTGGGACATGTCGGCCGTGTCGCTGGAGGACGTGCGGCGCGCGGCCGCCGGCCTGACGGGTGAGATCGACCAGGTCCCGCCCATGGTGTCGGCCGTGAAGGTCGGGGGACGCCGCCTGCACGAACTGGCCCGGGCCGGCCTCGAGGTGGAACGTGTCGCGCGGCGGGTCACCGTCCACCGCTTCGACGTGTCGGCCACGACCCAGCCTGGCGTCGTACGGGCCGGGGTGGAGTGCTCGTCGGGGACGTACGTCCGCTCCCTGGCTGCCGACGTGGGGACGGCCCTCGGGGGCGGCGCCCACCTGCGCAACCTGCGTCGCACCGCCGTCGGCCAGTTCGGCGTGGACGAGGCCGTGGCCCTGGATTCGGCCGGTCCCGACCACGTTCTGCCGCCCGTCGAGGCCCTGCGGGGCCGGCCCCGGGTGGTGGTGGCCGACCACGACGTCGCCGCCATCGGGTTCGGCAAGGTCCTCGACCGGACGGTACTGGGGGCCGACGGCGACGGGCCGTGGGCCGTTGTCGACGCCGCCGGCAGGCTGCTGGCCGTGTACGAGCCGTACGACGAGGGCCGCGTCAAGCCCGCCGTGGTGCTCCCCCGCGGAGACTGCTGATTCTCGCTGTCGGTGCTTCGCGCCGAGGCGCCCGACGGCCGCTGAGCAGCATGTCTGTCGGCACTGGTCAGCTACGAACGCGCCGTCGGGCGCGAATGAGCTTACTCAGCAGTCTCCTCACGTAGGTTGGCCGCGTGCCGTCCGGGACCGCAGTCACCATCGGGGCCTACGACGGCGTCCACCTCGGCCACCAGGCCGTGCTCCGGGAGCTACGGCGGCTCGCCGGCGGCCGCGAGACGGTGGTGGTGACCTTCGACCGCCACCCGGCCACGGTCGTGCGGCCGGAGTCGGCGCCCAAGCTGCTCACTGACCTCGACCAGAAGCTGGAGGCCCTCCACGCGACGGGCGACGTCGACCGCACCGTCGTGGTGCCGTTCGACCACGCCCGGTCCCAGGAGGAGCCCGAGGACTTCGTCCGGGAAGTCCTGATCGACGGCCTCGACGCCCGCCTGGTGGTGGTGGGCGAGGACTTCCACTTCGGCCGGCGCCGGAGGGGCAACGTCGCCCTGCTGCAACAGTTCACCGAGTTCGAGACCGTGGGCCTGGGCCTCATCACGGGCCTGGAGGGGCCGGTGTCCTCCACCGCCATCCGTGCCCTCGTGGCCGCCGGCGACGTCGAAGGGGCGGCCCGGGTGCTGGGCCGTCCGTTCGAGCTGCGGGGGACGATCGTGGCCGGCGACCGCCGGGGCCGCACCCTCGGCTACCCGACCGCCAACTTCGCCATCGCCCCCGAGCTGCTGCTGCCCGCCGTCGGGATCTACGCCGGCTGGTACGAGCGCCCCGACGGGTCGGTGCACGCGGCCGCCGTCTCGATGGGCCTGCGCCCGACGTTCGGCGGCGGCACCCTGCAGCCCGTCGTGGAGGCGTTCCTCCTCGACTTCGACGGCGACCTCTACGGCGAGGCGGCCCGCCTGCGCCTGGTCCACCGGCTGCGCGACGAGGAACGGTTCGACTCCGTCGACGCCCTCGTCGAGCAGATGGACCGGGACGTCACCGACGCCCGCTCCGTGCTTACGCCGTAGCCGGGATGGCGTCGCCCGCCCGGGTCGCCTCGACGGGGACGTCGCCCGGCACCTTGGGCACGGGCAGGTCGACGGTGACCGTGCCGTGCTTGGCCTCCCAGACGACGACGTTGGACACCGCCGCGTAGATCACCAGCCGGCCGAAGAGCAGCAGCCACGCCAGCATGGCGAAGATGACGGCGAACGAGCCGTACAGGGCGGAGGCCGACGTGACCAGCCGGGGCACGTAGATCCCGCCCAGCGCCTTCAGCACGCCCAGGCCGACGGCGCCGGCGATGGCGCCCGGGAGGAACGGCTTCCAGCCCAGCTTGCGGTTGGTGAGGATCTTGAACGTCCAGAGCCACAGGGCGATGTCGATGGCGAGGCCCACGAGCAGCCCGACGGGGGCGAGGAAGGCGGGCAGCAGCCCGGCCGCGGCCGTGGCCCCGAAGGAGGCGGCGAACAGCAGGCCGGCGCCGGCCAGCCACGCCAGGCCCGTCAGCTTGTCCTTCCAGCCGTTGCCCTTGACCTGCCAGGCGCTGTTGAGGCCGTACTGGACGGCGGCGACGAGGCCGAGACCGGACCACAGCAGCCCGACCAGGCCCAGCACCGACGCCACCTGCCGGCTCCGTTCGGTCTGCTGGATGAGGTCGGTGACGAACGTGGCCGCCTCGCCCGTCAGCCCCAGCCTGCCGATGATGTCGCCGGCCAGGTCCACCCGTCCGACGGCAAAGAACCCGAGCACGGCAAAGGCGACGAGCAACAGGGGGAAAAGGGAGAGGAACCCCGCCAGGGTCACGGCCGCCGCCAGGTAGTTGCCGTTCAGCTCGTCGTAGCGGTTGTGCACCCGCATTACCCAGCCAAACCAGGGCCACCGCCGGCATAGCCCGTCCAGCTTCGCCTTCATGGCGACGCTGTACCCATACGCTGACCGGCGTGAACGCACCCGCCCACATCGGCATTGTCATGGACGGCAACGGCCGGTGGGCCCAGGCCCGAGGCCTGCCCCGCATCGAGGGCCACGCCGCGGGCGAGGAGTCCCTGTTCGACGCCGTGGAGGGGGCGCTGGAGCTGGGCGTGAAGTGGCTTACCGTCTATGCCTTCTCCACCGAGAACTGGCGGCGGCCGGCCGACGAGGTCCGCTACCTCATGAACTTCAACGAGGGGATCCTCGTCCGGCGGCGGGACGAGCTGAATGATCGCGACGTGCGCATCCGGTTTTTGGGGCGGCGGGACTGGCGGGTGCCGAGGCGGATCCTGCGGCGCATGGACGAGGCGCTGGCGTTGACGCGCAACAACCAGACCATGACGCTGAACATTGCCTTCAACTACGGGGGCCGGGCTGAGATAGTTGACGCCGTGCGCTCGCTGGTCGCCTCCGGTGTGCCGGCATCGAAAGTGGACGAAAAGCTGCTTCGGTCGCACCTCTACGACGCCAAAATGCCCGATCCCGACCTGGTGATCCGGACCTCGGGAGAGTTCCGCATCTCCAACTTCCTGCTCTGGGAGCTGGCCTACTCGGAGCTGGTCTTCATGGACGTGCTGTGGCCCGACTTCAGGCGGGAGCACCTGTTCGCCGCCGTCGAAGAGTTCCAGCGGCGCGAGCGCCGGTTCGGGGCGATCGGGTGACCGGGTGAGCCTGTACCGGGAGACGGGCGTCGTCCTGCGGACGATGCGGCTGGGCGAGGCCGACCGGATCGTGACCTTTTTGACTCCCGGTCGGGGCAAGGTCCGGGCCGTGGCCAAGGGGGTGCGCAAGACCATGTCCCGCTTCGGCGGCCGGCTCGAGCCCATGAACCACCTGTCGATGCTCCTGTACGAGGGCCGCGAGCTCGACATCGTCACCCAGGTCGACACGCTGGAGCAGTTCCGCGTGGTGCGGGAGGACCTTGACCGCCTCGCCAAGGCCACCTCCCTGCTGGAGGTCGCCGACCAGGTCGCCCAGGAACACCAGGCCGCTGCTCGCCTGTACACGATGCTGCTCGGCGCCTTGCGGTCTTTGTCGGCTTCCGACGGGCCGTTGCTCGTACCGGCCTTCTTCCTGAAGGTCCTGTCACTGGAGGGCTTCCACCCCTTGCTCGACGAGTGCGCCGGGTGCGGCGGCCCTGCCGTCGAGTTGGTGGCGTTCGATGTGGCCGAGGGCGGCGCCCTGTGCCGGTTGTGCGCCGGCCGCCTGTCCGCCGTGGCCCTGACTGCCGACGGCCTCGCTCTGGTCCGCCGCATCCTCGGCGGCGACCTGGCCTCTGTCCTGCGGGAACAGCCCGGACGGGCCACCGCCGAGGTCGACCGCCTCGCCACCAAGTCCCTCGAACACCACCTCGAGCGCCGGTTGAGGTCGGTGACCGTCCTCGACCGCGCCTGAGTGTGCAGGAAACAGTAATTATTACTGTTTTCTGCACACTGTCGTACCCTCTCGATACCGTGTCGGCGTGTTCGACCGTCGGGTTGCCCCGAACTTCGCCCGCCAGCACGGATTGCTGACTCGCGCCCAAGCCATGGAGGCAGGCGCCACCCCGGAAATGATCCAGCACCGCCTCGAGGTCTGCCGGTGGGTACGGGTCGCCTCGGGTGTGTACCGGCTGGCAGGCGTCGCCGTCACGTGGCGGCAGAAGGCGTTGGCCGCCTGCCTGGCGGCGGGGCCCGAAGCCGTGATCTCGCACCGGGCCGCGGCTGTGGTGTTCGGGGTGTCCGGCTACCGCCCGGGTCCGGTCGATATCACGGTGCCGCCGGGGCGGAGTGGGCGGAACGAGCTGGCGACGGTCCACCGCTCACTGCTGCTACCTCGCGACCGGGCGACCAAGGACCGGCTGCCCGTCACCGCACCGGCCCGGATGGTGCGCGACCTCGCCCGGTCGGTGAGCCCCGACCTTGTCGAGGAGGCGGTCGACGACGTCCTCTGCCGCCGGCTGGTCTCGCTCGACAAGCTGCTGCGCGAGCCGAACCCGGTTGTCCTTCGCACCATCTTGGAGGCGTGGACGCCCGGCGCGCTGCCGGGGAGCGTGGCGGAGATGGACGTGGTGCGGGCCCTGCTGGCAGCCGGCCTGGGTGATCCCGTGCGGCAGTTCGTCATCGCCGCGGCCGACGCCCGGGTCGACCTGGCCTACCCCGACCACAGGCTCGCCATCGAGCTCGACTCGTTCCGGTGGCACGCAGGGCGGCGGCCGTTCGCCAGCGACCGCAGTCGGGGCAACCGCATCGTGGCCGCGGGGTGGCACCTGCTCCGGGCCGCCCCGGGCGACCTCAGCCCGCTCATATCCGCCGCCGCCACCCTCACCCGCCGCGTAGCCTGACCGGATGGATTTGACCGAGCAGGTCGTCAACCTGGCCAAGCGGCGCGGCTTCGTGTTCCCGT
>JBOGID010000464.1:0-4883 GCA_050742295.1 Acidimicrobiales bacterium
TGGCCAGTGCCGGGCTGACACGAGTCGTGGTCGCCGCGCTCTTCGTCATGGCCTTCACTCGGTTCGTCCCACTATCCATCGCCCAGTTCTATCTGCAGGCCCTCGCCGGGTTGTCCGCGCTATGGCCACTGGCTTATGTCATGTGGGCCCATCCCGTACCGCCCCGTACCGCGGGGGGCCGCGAGGGCCTCGCCGATTCGATTCGATGGTCTGCGCCTTGAAGTTGAAGGGCCGATGAGTAGATGTTCGTCACTGTCGAGTTCGAATCTCAGCGTGCCACGCTGAGAGGACGGTTCTACCGCCCGATGGGTGGCGGACCCGTTCCCGGTTGTGGTGATGGCCCATGGGACGTCGGCCACCGTCGCGATGGCGATCGACCACGACGCGGAAGCCTTCTGTGCCACCGGTGTCGCCGTGTTGCTCTACGACCACCGCAACTTCGGTGCGAGTGGAGGACAACCGCGCCAGGAGATCATCCCTTGGGTGCAAGCCCGCGGCTACCGCGACGCGATGACCAACCTCGAGTCCATGCTGTAGATCGACGCTCACGACATCGTCCTCTGGGGTGACAGCTACAGCGCCGCCCAGGAAATCGTGGTCGGCGCAGTGGATGCGCGCCCACTCCGCCCGCGACGACGAGCGGGGGCACCGCACGCGCAAGATCCTCCGCAAAGGCCGCAAGCACGTCGTGATCCCGCTGGCACCGAGGACGTCGAGGGCGCTTGACCCTGTACATCAGGGAGCGGACGACGGCTGCGATCTTCGTCGGGGGCCAAGGGCGGGCGAATGGACCGCTACGCCCGCCGACCGTACAGTCAAGCGTCTCGCCCGACGGGCCGGGATCGCCAAGCCCATCAGCCCGCACAGCCTGCGGCACAGCCTCATCACCGCCGCACTCGACGCCGGCGTGCCGCTGCGGGACGTGCAGGAGGCGGCGAGTCACGCCGATCCCCGGACCACCCATGCGCTACGACCGTGGCCGCGGGTCACTCGACCGTCACGCCACCTACATCGTCGCCACCTTCCTGGCCGGCGCGTCTCGCTGATCATCACGCGTGCGGGTGTTACCGGGCGCCCGCAACGCCCGCACCCGCAGGTTCCCGGGCGAGTGAGTATGCGCGCCCAAGGCGGTGACATGGCATCAGTCCGCACGGCCCCGGCAGCGCTACCGCTCGGGCTCGCTGGCGAACACGAGCGACGGAGGGGCGACCCATGCGCAACCTCAGAACGAGCTGGCACTGGCCTGGTCGTGGCATTCCTCTTGGCGTTAGGGGCGGGGGCGGCGTCGGCTCACACCGGCCACCCGACCCCGGACAACTTCGCCGGGAACTCACCGAATATCGAGAACGACTTCGGCGATCACTACGTGAACCTGAACAACCCCGATGTCCGTTGGGACTGGGACTGCCACCAGTTCGCCGTCCCGGGTCAGGGCGACGAGCACGCGAACCAGGACAATGCCGCGATCATCGACCGGGGCACGGGTTCAGGTCTCGTCGCACCCGGGGACAAGTCCACAGCCTGCACCTGAGCGGGCCGCATCGTGAGGGCGGCACGCCCGGTCGGCAGAACCCCTCTTGTTAACCCAGGCGGCCCAGCACTTCGCGCTGTCGGCCACCAGCCCTGATCAGGCGGGGGCCCCTTTGACGCGCCGTCCCGCGAACCTGGGTGCTCACCGGCCACAAAACCGGCGGTCGGGGACAGACGGGCTGACGAGGCCGAGCGCTACGCACGCTCGGGTCTGGCGGGGCCGCCTCGATCGGGCGGTCGTCATTGCTCGCATTCCGCCGACATCATTTCGACCATCTCATCGGTCGTTCGACGTGCCAGGTACCACACGGTGGGGCCGGACGCAGCCGCCGGCGCCCGGAAGGTCGCCGTGCTGGCGCTCTCGACCACGGCCGACATGCGCCAAACTCATCATTGCCCTCGCCTCGCATGTCGTCCGACGCTCACGTACGCGGTTCGGCAGGGGCACGCAAGGCGATGCGCTCCCATTCGGCTAGGTCCGACCGCACGAGTACGGCACGGACCGAGCGGCCAGTAATCACGGAGATGAACGCGCTGGATGATCCCCGACTGCATGCTCCCAGCGGGGTGACCGTTAGTACTGGATGTCGAGCGAGTACCGGAGCGCTCGATCGAGATGTATGCGGGCTTCGAGCTCAAGGTGTCCGACCGGCTCACTGTCGAAGGCGTCGACGGGGATGGTGATGACATTGTCGCAGCTGATCACGCTCATTTCGGGCAGTCCTTCCCCGGGACCCACCTCGACCTCCGACTGGATACCGCGGATCGTGCGGGTAATTGGTGCGCACGTGAGGGCGGAGAGCACATCAATACCGGCATCACGAGTGAGCAGGCAGACTGGCCGGCGCCCCGCAGGGGGACCAAGGTCTGCCCAGATGATGTCGGCGCGGGCTACCACTCGGGCGCCGTCTCCGCCGCCAGTCGTCGGGCCGATGAGACGAGAGCGGGGTCTTGCGGGATTCGCCGGTAGGCGTCCCGGAGCACTCGGTCCGCCTCCAGCTGCTCAGCCGCCTCGAGCACGGCGGCCGCTCCACGACGCAGCAGCTCCGAACGGCTGGTCCCCTCCGCTTCCGCAAGCCGATCAAGTCGTTCGACGAGGTCGTCATCGAGTTGTACGAGCACCTCTTTGCGACCCATGACCATATGCTAGAGCATATGGCACCGTCCTGCCAGCTCGACGCATCGGTGGAGGCCTGGTATCCAGCGGGTGCCCTGGGGACGCCCTCGCAGCGAAGAATCACCGCCCGAGCACGGCATGCATCGAGCGCCCCATCATCGCGACGGGCAGCTCGCCGGGAACCTGCCCCCGAACGCCTGATGGTCGGCTGACTTCACCGCCGAGAGCGACGACGCGAACTGGTCGCCAGGTTCCAGGTGAGCGTCAGTGTGCCACCGCGGGGCACGGCTGCCCAGGCCTCGTCGGCCGCATCGAGGGCGCTCTTACACGGGGTGGGACGGCCGGATCGCCAGGCGCACCACGCCTCGTTCACCGCATGCTCCGCTCGGTTCAGCCCCGGACGATTCGCAGCGACGACAGCCTTCCCAGCTGCGTGACGCCGCTTCGGCATGGAGCGGAAGGTTCCGCCCGCGGCCACTGTCCCGAAGAAACCGTCCGCAATACCGAGTTCACGCTCGACGACCAACGTCACGATGTCATGAGGGAGGTGACGCGCCGCGCAGCCCAAGTGCGACCCGACGATGCGTGACTTGCCCTTCACGGCGATCCAGGGCGGAAAGTGCTTTCGATAGGCAGACTTCTGAAATGTGACCTCCACCAAACTCGACCGTACTGCGGAGCAGATCGGCCACGCCGCCACTTTCGATACCGACACGGTGGAACCGCGCCGCAGCTGTGGAGCCGGGGTGTCCCTCAACGCGGGCTGCCTGAGAACGGTCAGGACACGGTCCCAGCGGGAACAATCCACTCGATCGGCTGGCGAGTGACCGAAGCAATGAGATCGTAATCGTGGTCGCAGTGGAACACCACCAGCCCTGCCGCTTCGGCGGCGGCAGCGATAAGCAGGTCAGCGATCTTGACACCTCGGTGCTCGCTTCGGGCAACGAGGGCGTCTTGTACGTCGACGGCACGATCGAGCACGGTCCTGGTCCATCGACACGAACGGCCACACTGTACGAGAGCTCGAAGTCGTGCTCCCACGTGCTGCCGTCGTGGCAGGTCTCCCAGGAGCCGGTGATCTGCTGCCCGTCATCGCTGATGCTGGCGGTGTAGCGCTGGCGGATGTCCAGGGGCGAGAAGTCGGCTTCGTCGCGCCACAGCGTCCAGACGTTGTTCGCGAGGGTCATCTTGTAGACGCGGGCGACGCCGCGCGAGTCGAAGGAGTGCTGCAGGTATCGCTCTTCGTCAAGGGGGTCCAGCCCGATGATCGCGACCCCATCTGGCGTCTCGGGGACCGGGACCGACCAGCGCTCGACGAGGAACTGTTCGCCCGGCAGCCACTCGAAGACGACGCGGGCGTCGGCGTCGGCATCGGCGGTTGGCGGCTGGTCGAACCGAGCGGCCATGCTCCACTCGCCGACGAGCAAGTCCAGGGTGGCCAGCGCAGGGCTTCGCGTTGTCATGAGGGCTTGTTCAGGGGTTGACCAGCGGCGTAGCGGAGCGGCACGTTGTTGGAGCCGTCGAAGCGGGGGGCCTCGCGCAAGGTCAGATCGGCGGGCACCGAGAAGGTGGGCGTACCGTCACCGAGGGCTGCGGGGCCGACGATCGGGTGGACCTCGTCGACGAGCCCTGCTGGAGCAACCCGTTCCACATCGTCCGGCTGCCGAAGATTAGCGACTAGAGATGGAGGGTCAATGAGATGAGGATGTCGCCGGCATCGCGCTGACGTTCCTGCGCCAACCAGTCCGCCACGTCGCCGTGGCGTACAAGCGTCGTCGTGCCGTGCCACGGGTTGCCCTCGGCCGGCGTGTAGGTGTCGGTCACAACCGCCTTCTCAAGCCCGTCGTAGATCCGGCTCAGCTCCCGTTGTCGCTGCTGAGCGCTCGATTGCCCGGGTCGTCGGGTGCATCGGCGATGCCCGGCCAGTAGGAGCTGAACCCCTCATACGACCTCCGCCCGAGGAGCACCGTGCCCGCATGGCTGATCCGCTCGAGGTTGTAGGCGTCGAACGCCCGGTCCACGTTCAAGGCCAGGACGTTCTGCCCCGGGCCCTCGTAGAAGCCGTCGAGGGACGTGATGTTGCAGACGATCATGGCGCACGACGCATCCAGTCGACTTTCGCACTTTTGAACGCGTGATGGCCTCGGTCGACATCCCGGCCTGACGCCGGCGTTCCCTACCCATCCCCCATCTCGAGCGTAGTTGCTGGTTCCATATCTGTTGGTAAACTACCAAC
>JBOGID010000465.1:0-3918 GCA_050742295.1 Acidimicrobiales bacterium
CCATCGGGCGGGCCGCGCCCGCCCGACGGCCGCCCAGACGATGGCCCGCCGCCGCCCACGTGGTCGCAGCCCGAGACGGGGCCCGACGCCACGACCCGCATGGCGCCGATCGGCCCCAAAGGCCCCAAAGGCAAGGGCACCCGCAAGGGCACGGGCGTCCCCAAGCCGAAGAAGTCCGACCTCACACCCCGCCAGCTCGTCCGCCGCCAGCGCCGGCGACGCCGGCGCATCCTCATCGGCCTGGCCGTACTGACGATCGTCGTGGACCTCATCGTCGGCTTCGGAACGGCCTACCTGCGCTGGCGCCTCGGCCAGATCAAGCGGATCGACCTCCCGTCCCTCGCCGCCGAGGACCCCGACAAGCCCATGAACGTGCTGCTGGTCGGGTCCGACAGCCGGGCCCGCCTCAGCGGCAGCGACGCCGTCCAGGCGGGCAAGGACACGGTCCAGGGCCAGCGCAGCGACACCATCATGGTGCTCCACATCGACCCCACCCGCCAGACGGGCGCGCTGCTCTCCATCCCCCGCGACCTCTACCTGCCCATCGCCGGCACCACCGGGTCCGACCGCATCAACTCGGCCTTCAGCCTCGGTGGCGCCGACGCCCTCATCGCCACCATCAGCCAGTCCCTCAAGATCTACATCAACCACTACGCCGAGGTGGACTTCGTCGGGTTCAAGGACATCATCGACGCCGTCGGCGGCGTCACCGTCTACGTGCCCCACCCCGCGCGCGACCTGCACAGCGGCCTCACCATCAACCAGACGGGCTGCGTCAACCTCAACGGCACCCAGGGCCTGGCGTGGGTGCGGAGCCGCTTCTACGAGGAGCAGGTCGGCGGCCAGTGGCGGGCGGAGAGCGGCAGCGACCTGGGCCGCATCCAGCGCCAGCAGGACCTGCTGCGCAAGATGGCCACGGAAGCGGCATCGGAGGGCAAGGGCAACCCGCTGGCCCTCAACCGGCTCATCGGCATCGGCGTCGAGAACCTCACCCTCGACTCGGCCCTGTCCACCAGCGACCTCACCGACCTGGCCAAGCGCCTCCGCAACATCGACCCCGACGCCCTCGAGACCTTCACCCTCCCGACGACCAGCGCCGACGTGAACGGCGCCTCGGTGCTCATGCTCCATCAGGCGGAGGCCAAGCCCATCATCGACCGGATCAACGGCGTGACCAACCCCGAGCCGGCGCCGACGACGACCGTGGCGGCCGGGCCAACACCAGCGCAGATCCGCATGCGGGTGCTCAACGGCATCGGCGTGGCCGGTGCCGCCAGCCGGGCCGCCACCGCCTTCACGGGCGCCGGGTTCACCGTCGTCGAGCGGGGCGACGCCGATGCGTCCACCTACGCCCGCACCCTCGTCCGCTACGCCCCCGGCCAGCTTCCGGCCGCCCAGTTCGTCCAGCAGTCGCTGGCCGCGGGGGCCGAGCTCCAGGAGGACCGGGCCCTGACCGCTGCAGACGTGGCCGTCGTGGTGGGACGGGATTACACGGGGCTGAAGGGCGCCGCAGCGGCGGGTTCGGCGGTCACAGCGACGTCCCTCCCGGCGTCGGGGGCGGCGACCACCACCCCGGTCGTGACCGGCGCCAACGCCCCGACCACCGTGGCGGTGCCGACGACCACTGTGCGGCCCGCCTGCTAACCGTCTAGCATTGGTGCCCGCGTTGCGCCCGACTGGCAGGGCGCGCGCAATTGCCCAAATGGATCGAGACCCTTACCGTATGGTCGTGCAGACGGGTCACGGCTTCCGAAACCAGGAGTATTGCGCAGAGGTTCCGGTGGCCTGGGGGATGGGCCGGCCTCGTCAGCGGGGAGGCCGGTTCGAGGTTGGCTGACCCCACTCCTCTCTATGGTGGCGCGGAGATCGCCTCGCTTTCTCTCGCCGGTCACCCGGGGTACTTCCCGGGGCTGTCCCCGGCCAACTTCGTGGCCGGCCCGACGTCGATCCCCGAGGGGCGCCGGGTCGCCATCGTCATCCTCACCTGGAACGCCCTGAAGTACACCCAGCACTGCCTGAAGGCGCTGCGGGACGTGACCGACCACAGCTCGTGGCGGATCATCGTGGTGGACAACGGGAGCACCGACGGCACCGTCGAGTGGCTGGAATCGCTGCCCTGGGTCAGCCTGGTCAAAAACAACGTCAACCTGGGCTTCTCCCGCGCCTGCAACATCGGCATCGCCATGACGGGCGCCGACGAGGACGTCGTGCTGCTCAACAACGACGTGATCGTCACCGACCCGCAGTGGCTCAGCCACCTCCAGGCCGTGGCCCACTCCGACCCCGCCATCGGCGTGGTGGGCACGCGGCTGGTCGACAGCCACGGGCGCATCAACCACCTGGGCAGCTACATGCCGCCGCTCACCCTCCGGGGCCACCAGATCGGCGGGCGCGAGCTCGACATCAACCAGTGCACGCGCGACCGGTTCGTGGAGTGCGTGGTGTTCGCCCAGGCCTACCTCCGCCGGGAGTGCATGGAGAGGGTGGGCAACCTCGACGAGGACCTGTTCGCCTACTTCGAGGACACCGACTACTGCCTGCGGGCCAGCCGGGCCGGGTTCAAGGTCGTCTACGCCGGCTCGGTGTGCTCGGTCCATCACCACAACACCACGACACGCGAGAACGGCGTCGACTTCTGGTCGATCTACGAGCGCTCCCGCAAGGTGTTCTCCCGCAAGTGGGCCGACTGGCTCGACCGGGGCCGCTACGACGGCGAGGTGGCCTGGCAGTCGGTGATCAACGGTCCCGTGGGCTACGCCCGCCACTCCCGCAAGCTGATGCAGGCCCTCCACTTCGCCGGCCTGCGGGTCGCCTACCGGAACGTGCACGGCGACAGCGACCAGACAAGCGACGACGAACTGCTGAACGACCTCATGCGCCGGCGCGCCAACCCCTACGCCCGGCGCATCTCCTACTCCCCCGCCAACACCTTCAAGCGGGCCCAGGAGAGCCGGCTCCAGGTCGGCTGGACGATGCTGGAGGTCACCGGCCTCCCCCGCGACTGGGTGGCCGGGTGCAACGCCATGGACGAGGTGTGGGTGCCGTCGTCGTTCAACGTGGAGACGTTCCGAGCCAGCGGGGTGAAGGTCCCGATCCGGGTCATGCCCCTCGGCGTCGACATCGACTACTTCCACCCCGCAGTGGCGAGCAGCCGGGCGTCGGAGCGCTTCACGTTCCTCTCGGTGCTCGAGTGGGGGCCACAGAAGGGCCCCGAGCTGCTGCTGCGGGCCTTCGCCGAGGAGTTCACGAAGACGGAGGACGTCATGCTCCTCCTGTCGATCACCAACCGGGACCCGTCGATGAACGTCCGCCGCGAGATCGAGCGGCTCGACCTGGGAGAGTGCCCGCCCATCGTCGTGATGACCAACCCCGGCTTCTCCGAGTACCAGATGGGCGCCCTGTACCGGTCGGCCGACTGCTTCGTCCTGCCGAGTCGCGGGGAGGGGTGGGGCATGCCCGTCCTCGAGGCCATGGCGTGCGGACTTCCCGCCATCGCAACCGCCTGGGGTGGGCCCGCCGACTTCCTCCACGACGACATCGGCTACCCCCTCGACGTGCGGACGCTGGTGCCCGCCCGCGGCCGCCGGCCCTACTACGAGGGCTTCGAGTGGGCCGAGCCCGACTTCGACCACCTCCGCTTCCGCATGCGCGAGGTGTTCGACCGCCCCGAGAAGGCCCACCTCCGGGGCCTCGCCGCCGCCGCCGAGGTGGCGTCCAACTACACCTGGGAGCACGCGGCGCGGCGAGTCAAGCAGCGCATCCTCGAGCTGTGGTAAGCGGACGGCAGAGCGCCTAATGCAAGACGGGAGCGACGTCACCCGGATGATGACCAGCGTCCAGTCGGCGCTGGCCCGGGCCTCCCGAGCCGGGGCCGCGGGCGTCGTCTACGTGGCGCCCAGCGACGACCACGAGCCGGTC
>JBOGID010000466.1:0-10727 GCA_050742295.1 Acidimicrobiales bacterium
GGCCGGGGTCGGTGGGGCGCCCGCTGCCGTGCGCCGACGTGCGGGTGGTAGGGGAGGACGGCCGGGACGTGGCTGCGGGCGAGGCCGGCGAGCTGTGGATCCGGGGGCCGATGGTGACGTCGGGGTACTTCCGGGATCCGGAGGCGACGGCCGAGGCCATCACCGAGGGGTGGCTCCACACCGGCGACTTGGGCCGGGTGGACGAGGAGGGGTTCGTCTACATCCTCGACCGCAAGAAGGACATGATCACGCGCGGCGGGTTCAAGGTGTACTCGGTGGAGGTGGAATACCTCCTGGTCAGCCACCCCGACATCGCCGAGGCCGCCGTGTTCGGCGTGCCCGACCGGCTGGCCTACGAGGCGGTGGCGGCGTTGGTCGTGCCGGCCGCGGGCCGCACCGTCGACGCCCACACGGTGCAGACGTGGGTCAACAACCGCATGGCCGACTACGCCGTGCCGAGGTACGTGCGGGTCGTCGATACCATCCCCCGCAACCGCACCGGGAAGGTCGACAAGGTGGGTCTCCGGGCCGCCCTGGTCGCCGAGTTGGAGGCCGCAGGACGGAGGGGGGCGCCATGAGCCAGAACGGGAACGGGAACCGCGAGCCGTCGTGCCGGCCGGCGCGCCCCCCGGACGAGGTGGAGGCGTCTGCGTCGTCCCGTCCGGTTGCCGGGGACGTGCCGGGCCGCCTGCAGTGGCTGGTTTCGGCCCACCTGGACGTCGACCCGGCCCGGCTGCAGCCCGAGGTCCGACTGGGCCCGGACCTGTGCGTCGACTCGCTGGCCGCCATCGAGCTGACCATGGTCATCGAGGACGAGTTCGACATCTCCCTGCCCGAGGAGGACGTGGCCGACGTGCGCACGTACGGGGACATCCTCGCCCTGGTGTCGGCGCGGGCGGGCTGAACGAGGAGGCCCGCGGCCTGCTCGCGGGCTGCGACGTGCTCGACATCCACACGGAGTCGTTCGTGTGGAGCCGGGTCTTCGGCTACGACGTGCGCCAGGCGCACGGGCGAGGGCTGTTGGGCGCCCGGTTCTATTCGCAGGCCGACCTGCCCCGGATGAAGGCCGGAGGGCTCACCGGCGCGGTGCTGAGCATCGCCACCAACCCGTTTCGCAGGGCGTCGGTGCTGGCGCCCAACGTGGGCCGGCTGCGGGTGATGCTGGAGGGTGCGGAGTCGGCGGCGGTGGTGGCCGACGTGGCCGGCTACCGGGCCGCCCGTCGTGACGGCCGGTTCGCCTGCTTCGTGGCCGTGCAGGGCGGCAACGCAGTCGGGTCGGTGGCGGACCTGCCGCCCGAGGTCACACGGGTGACGCTGGTGCACCTGACGCGGTCCCGGATCGGCTCGCCGTCGGCCCCCTTGGGTGGAGCGGGCGGGCTCACGCCCTTCGGCCAGGAGTACGTGGCCGGGCTCAACGAGCGGCGGATCCTGGTCGACCTGGCCCACGCCAACGTCGCGACCTTCTGGGACGCGCTGGCGGTCCACGACCGTGGGTTGCCGCCGATCGTGTCGCACACAGGCGTGTCCGGTGTCCACCGAAGCTGGCGGAACATCGGCGACGACCAGATCCGGGCCGTGGCCGACCGGGGCGGGGTGGTGGGGATCATGTACCACCGCGGCTTTCTCGGTGGCTCCACGTCGGAGGCGGTGCTGCGCCACCTGGAGCACGTTGTGGCCGTGGGCGGGGAGGGGGCGGCGGCCCTGGGCAGCGATTGGGACGGGTTGATCACGACCCCGTCGGACATGCCGACGGCGGCCGAGCTGCCGGTGCTGGTGGAGGGGATGCTGGCGCGGGGGTGGCCGGAGTCGCGGGTGCGGGCCGTGGCCGGCGGGAACTACCTGCGGGTGATGCAGGCCTGCGGGGTTAGACCCGCATCGTGACGCGCCGTTCCTCAGTATCGGCGGCCGGGGTCTCGCCCCGCTCGGCCTGGCGGAGCAGCTTGCGGATGTGCTGGCCCAGGACGTCGAGGTCGGTGGAGGCGAACTGCTCGCCGCCGAACCGCTGGACGGCCTCGGTCTGGCGGCGGAGGACCTCCGCGTCCTGGCCCAGGATGCGGCTGACAATGGGCGTGATGGCGGCCCGCACGGGCGCATGGGGGAGCCGGAGGTGGAAGGTGATCGCCGCGTGCAGGTCGGTCTCGAACTCACTGACGGGCGTGAAGGCGGCCGTGTTGACCAGGTGGTTCTCACCCAACCGGTACTCGACCTGGGCGAGCGACGGCAGGAGGAACCGGTCGAAGTGGGTCAGCACGCCGCCCTGAGGGGCGAGGATGCGGGCCGCCAGGCCCTCGGGGCGGGGCTCGCCCAGGTACTCGGCCTCCACGCCTTGGGCGATCGGCCGGACCACCACCTCGACCTCGACCGGCTCCCGGTTGCCCCGGAACAGCCCGCCATGGAGGAACGCGGTGTGGGGCACGTCGAGGGTGTTCTCCAGGCAGGCGTGGAGCCCGGCGTGGAACCGCACGTGCTTGCGCACAGTCGTGTAGCCCGGCGCCTCGACGTGGGGGAACCGGAACGGCCCCTGCCCGTTGGACGGGGGTGCCTGTGCGGTCTGGACCCACACGAAGCCGTCGTGCTCGGCGGTGGGGAAGGCCGTCGCCCGCCGGGCCCGCTTGTCGGTCTCGCCGGCCAGGCCGGGGATGGCCCGGCACGCACCGCTCCCGTCGAACCGCCACCCGTGGTAGCAGCACTGCAACTGCCCCTGCTCGACCGTCCCGTACGACAGCGGCACGTTGCGGTGCGGGCACCGGTCGAGGAGCGCCACCGCCACACCGGTGTCGTCCCGGAACAGGGCGATCGGCGTCCCGTCGACGGTGCGGGCGACCGGCTTGCGGCGCACGTCGGTGGACAGGCAGGCGACGTACCAGGTCACTGGAACGAGCGTAGGCCCGTTGTGCAAGAAGCCACCTGTCGGGTGGTTTTCTGCCCACTCAGCCGGGGACGGGGCAGGCGGACCACAGGCCGATCGACCCGACACGGGCCTCGCGCGCCGCGGCCTCGAACTCGTCGGTGTGGGCCAGGTTGGGCGGGATCGTCAGGACCTGGGCGTAGCCGCGCCGCACCAGCTCGGCGTTGACGAACAGCCCGTCCTCCCGGCGGTAGACGTAGGCCAGCGTGCGCCCGTACTGGTCTTCCTGCTCGACGTCGCCCACGAGGCGGACGGCCGTGCCCTTCGGCAGCAGCGACGCCATGAACGTGCTGGCCTCCTTGCCGAAGCACGCCACCGGCCGGCGGGGGTCGACGGTCTCGGGCGTGTCGATCCCGATCAACCGCACGTTGATCTTGCCCGTCACCACGATGGTGTCGCCGTCGACGATGCGCTCGACGGCCAGGTCGACCCCGTCGGGCAGGCCGGCCGCGACGGGCCCGGCGGGCGGTGCCGGCGGCCAGGTGCCGGTGGTCTGCGCGCACGCGGCGAGCAGGCACACGAAGGCCGCGAATCGGCAGTAGGGGGCGGCGCGGCGCGCCACGTCGGAGGAGGGCTCGTCAGGCGGCGCGCACGGCCGCCTGGCGAAGGGCCTCGCGGGCCTGGGCGACGCCCCGGCGGCCGGCTTCACGGGTCTGCTCGTCGAGCCGCCAGCCATCTCGGCTGTTGGCCTTGTGATCCTCGAGCAGCACGAGCTGATCGTTCATGTCACCAGTATGGAAGGGGGGTGTGACAATCTGTTCATCGCCCCGCCCTACGGCGTGGAATCGCGCTGGCTAGGGTAGGTGTCGAAAACAGATGTGCCCCGATCCGCCACATCCAGTATCAAGGATGGCGACGGAAAGGTCGATGGTTGGGGAAGCAGGGCAACCCGCCCGACGTTGGAGAAGATGATGAAGGACACACTCGAGAGCGACGCCATCACCCAGGCCCTGCAGATCATCGATCGGCACCTGGGCACCCTGCACCGGCGTGAGCTGGTGTCGACCGCAGAGGTCTCCGACCTCCTGCTCGACATGCGTTCGGTGCTGGCTGCGGCTGAGCTCGAGATCGAGCTTGAGCGCACTCCCGCCGCCGCGAACTAGCGCAGGTCCGTCCCTAGCCGCCTGAGGGTGGCAAGGGCATCACCCTCCGTCCCAAGAGCCCCAAAGCCAAGCCAAGGGACGCGCCCGCCAGCACGTCCGACGGGTGGTGGATCTTCACGTACACCCGGCTCGACGCCACGATGCCGGCGACGACCACGTAGAGCGGCCACAGCTGGTCACCCTCCGAGAGTAGGACGGTGTGCATGGCCGCCGCCGACGCGTGCCCGCTGGGAAAGCTGCTGCTGGTAGGCCGGCGGATGCGATGGGGACGCACGATGTCCCACGGCGGGCGGGTCCGCCGGAAGAACGACTTTACGAACCAGTTCACGAAGAGGGACTCGGCGGGCGCGGCCATGGCCACCCGGAGGGCGGCCTTCTCGTGCCGGCCTCCCCGCAGGCTGCGGGCCGACGCCAGGAGCAGCCAGATCAGGCTGAAGTCCCCCAGTTCCGACGCGGCGTAGAACGCCCGGTCGACCACGGGATGGCCGCGGTGGCGCTCGACGGCGGCCTCGATGGCCACGTCCAACCGGTCGACTGCGCTGCGGCTCCGCCCGAACACGGGCCGTGACGCTACCTCGGCGTTCAGGCCACGCAGGCCGTCAGGGCAGGACGTCGTCGACGGCGACGAGCAGGTCGGGCAGGGCGCCCGGGCTGATCACGTTGCCGCGCCGGGCCTGCGTGACCGAGGCATACGCCGTCCCCGCCGGCTCCCGGAAGACCAGGATGGTCTCGGACTGGAGGTCAACGACCCAGACCTCGGCGACCCCCGCCGCAGCGTAGAGGGGCACCTTGAAGTCACGGTCGAACCGCAACGTGGTATCGGACACCTCGACGAGCAGCAGCACGTCGTCGGGCCCTGGGTGGCCGGAGGGAGACTCTCGGGGGCTCCGCCGGAGAAGGGCGAGGTCGGGATGCGGCTCAGACCACGGGCCGAGGCGGACGGGTCCCTGCACCGACACCCAGGCCCGCCTTTGGGAACCGTGTACCAGGACGTCGGTGAACTTGATCACGCACCAGCCGTGCCGGTCGCCGATGGGCGCCATCATGAGGATCTCTCCGTCCAGGAGCTCGACCCGGTCGCCTTCACCCAGCACGCCGGCGTCAGCCATGCGGTGGTAGTCGTCGACGCTGAATCGGTAGCGGACGAGAGGCACCATCGTGTTCACGGTAGCGGCGCCTCCGGGCTACGAACGGGGGGAAGCGGCGAGCAGCTCCTGGGCCCGGGCCGGGTCGCCGCCGAAGGCCGGGCAGTAGGCCTGGAAGGCGCACCAGTCGCACAGCCGTGACGTGCGGGGCCGGAAGTCTTCCCGCTCGCACGCCCGCTCCACGGCCTGCCAGATTGCCGCCGTGCGCTGCTGGAGGCCCCGGATGGACTGCTCCGAGGGGTAGGCCACGATGGCCACCGGCTCGGCCAGGTAGAGCAGCTGGACCCGGCTGGGGCGCTCGCCGTAGAACTGCTCGCACAGGTAGGCGTAGAAGTGGACGCCGCCCAGCCGCTGCTGCTCGGCGAACACCGGCGGGGTGCCGCCCGTCTTGTAGTCGGTGACGACTAGCCCGCCCCGCTCGTCGCGCTCCAGGCGGTCGATGATGCCCCGCAGGGTCAGCGTCCCGACCTGCACCTCCAGCTCCAACTCCAGCCCCACGGGCGTGACCTTGGACGGGTCTTCGAGCCGGAAGTAGCGGTCGATCAGCGTGCTGGCCTCGGCCGCGAACTGGGTCTCGGCCTCGGCGTCGAGCCCCAGCCCCACGAACTCGGGGTCGTCGGCCAGGTCGGCCCGGGCCTGGGCCAGGCAGGCCTCCGCGTCCGGCCGGGTGCGGGACTCGGCGGGCCGCTCCAGGAGCAGCTGCAGGGCCCGGTGGACGAGCGTGCCCTTGACGGCGGGCGCCGACGGCGGCTCGGGGAGCCGGTCGATGACCGAGAAGCGGAACGCCAGCGCACAGTACTTGAACGCCGCCACCTTGGACGGGGTGAGCGAGGTCGGGAGCGGCAGCGTCATCGGAACCGATCGTACAAAAGCCCTATGACACTGGCGCGGATCTCAGGTCGGCCAGGATCGCCTCCGCCACCACGGCGGGGTCCTCGAACGGGCCGAAGTGGGCGAGCCTGTCGAAGGTCCGCACCCGGCCCGGCCCCTGCACCGCCCCCGCGAGCCGCTCGGCCAGGGGAGGACGGATGGCGTCGGTACGGGCCCCGCAGGCGACCGTAACCGGGCACGCCACGTCGGCCAGCGGCCCGAACCGGTCGCCCTCGGCCGCCTTGAGGTAGATCTCGGCCTCGACCTCGGGCCGGCAGCGCAGGACCAGCGACCCGTCCGCCTCATCCACCGCGAACCCGTGGTCGATGTAGGCCCGGATCGCCGCCGGTGCGAACGTCGACAGGGGCGGCTTCGACGCAAAGTTCAGGTACGCCTCCCGCGACGACGAGAACCGGGCCCGCCGCCGCCGGGCACCCTCGGACAGGGCCTCGGCCCGGGCCCTGGCCCCGTCCCGCACCTCGGGCGGCCACACGATGGGCTCGTAGCACCACAGGGCCGAGAACGTCGCCGGCTTGCGGGCCTCGGCCAGCAGCATGGCCGCCCCCCCGGACGAGTGCCCGACGGCCACGGCAGCCGTCAACCCCAACCCGGCGACGGCCGCCAGCACGTCCTCCCCGAAGCCCTCCCAGGCGTAGTCGAGGCCGGCGGGGGCCACCGACAGGCCGTGGCCCCGCAGGTCGAGGCCCCAGCACCGGTACTCGGCACCGAGCGACACCGCCAGCCGGCTGTACATCTGGGCGCAGAACCCGGTGGCGTGCACGATGAGCAGGTCGGGCTTGTCCGCGCCGCGCCGGCCGCCGCCGCCGAGGTCGTGCACGGCGACCTCGACGCCGGAGGTCGACCGGAGGCGGCGCATCTGCGGGCCACGGTAGCGTGCGCCGATGCCTGATCCGCGTGACGTCGACGCCGTCCGGGCCGCCAACGCGGACTTCTACAACGCCTTCGAGGCGCGTGACCTCGACGCCATGAGCCGCCTCTGGGAGCACACCGCCGACGTGGTCTGCACCCACCCGGGCTGGGCCACGCTCCGGGGGTGGCCCAAGGTCTCGGCCTCGTTCTTCGCCCTGTTCCAGAACGCCGAGCACCTGCAGTTCATCCTCACCAACGAGCAGGCCGAGGTCCGCGGCGAGGTGGGCTGGGTGACCGTCGACGAGAACATCCTCGACGCCGACGGCGCCACCACCGTGGCCGCCCTCAACGTCTTCGCCCGCGACCCCGAGGGGCAGTGGCAGATGGTCGCCCACCACGGCTCGCCCGTCACCGCCTCGGCCGAGGCCCCCCGCCGCGCCGACGACGACGACGAAGCCGAGCCCGGCGGGTAGTTAGAGCAGCTTCAGGCGCTGCTGGGAGAAGGGGGCGGGCGGGGGCGGGGGATCGGGGTCGGGCTCCTCGCCCAGCAGCAGCTTCGACAGCTGTTCGGCATTGACCACGGCGTGGTCGCGGTAGCAGTTGTTCATGAGGACGTGGACCTCGTCCGCCGACGAGGACAGCTCCCCGACCTTGGGCAGCCACTCACGTAGCTCGTCCACCGAGTAGCGGTAGCGGAACCGCTCGGCCGCGGTCGGGGTCCCCCGCTCCCACGTCTCGGCGTTGCGGCCGTGGAACCGCACAATGGCCAGCTGCGAGGTGGCGGTCACCACCGGCGGCACCGACGACTTGAACCCCTGGGGCTCGTCCACGCACACGTAGGACAGGTCCAGCTCCTCCAGGAACTCCATGGTCGACTCGCACTCCTCGCCCTCGAGCCACTTGCCGTACCGGAACTCCACGCACCCCCGGTAGTCGCCGAGGCGGTCGGCCATCTGGCGGATGATGTCGCGGTTGGCCTCCTTGGGCCCGAACCAGCGGGGGAACTGCAGCAGGATGGCGCCCAGCTTGCCGGCGTCGTGGAGGGGCCGGATGGAGTACAGGAACCGGTCCCACACCTCCTCCATGGCCTCGGGCGGCAGGTGCTTGTCGTAGAGGCGCCGCTTGTCCCGGAACTCGGGGAGGACGGCTTCCTGGAGGTCGGGCCACAGCGAGTGGGGGAACGTCGGGTGCCCGGTCAGCAGGCTGTAGGCCTTGATGTTCATGCGGAACCCGTCGGGCGTGCGGTCCACCCACGTCTGGGCCAGCTCGGGGGTGGGCGGGAAGTAGTAGGTGCTGTCGGCCTCCACCACGCCGAACCGGGTGGAGTAGAACGCCAGCCGCTCCGCCGCCGTCATCGACTTGCGCGGGTACCAGTCGGCCTGGCGGACCAGCGTCGGGTCCGTCCACGAGCACGTGCCCACCAGGACGTTGGCGGAGGCCGGCATCTACAGCGGGCCGGACTTCTGGAGGACCTCGGCGAAGGCGGTCGCGACCAGCTGGTAGCCGCCGGCGTTGGGGTGGAAGCCGTCCGGGCTGACCAGGGCGTCCTCGATGCCGGCGGCCCGGGACTTCATGCCCACGGCGTGGAGGTCGACGAGGTTGGCGCCCTCCCGTTCGGCGACGCGGGCCGTCGCCGCGTTGTAGTCGTCGATCAGCCGGTTGACGTCATCGGGCGCCGGCAGCACGCCGTTGGGCGCCCGGCACTCGGGCCCCGCCGCGGGCGGGTCGGGACGGCAGGCCTTGTAGGCCGGGAGGTGGTCGATGGGCGGCGTGTTGGCCACCAGCACGCGGGTCTGGCCGCCCCGGCGCAGCTGGCGGACCAGGTTCCCCAGGTCGCGCTCGAAGTCGGCGGCCGAGACCCCGGCGATGATGTCGTTGACGTTGAGCCAGACGGTGACGATGTTCGGCTTCTGGTCGACGGTGCGGGGGACTTCGAACTGCAGGGCGAGGGCCACCGTCGCCCCCGGGATCCCCATGTTCACGAACACGGTGTTGGCAGGCATGGCCGTGCGGTACAGGACGCGGGGCCACGCCTCCCGCAGCGGCACCTCCGACCCGATCCCGGTCGTCTCGCTGGCCCCCACCGAGATGTAGAGCGGCCCCGGCCCGGTCTGGGAGGCGGGCACGGTGGTGGGCACGCCCGCCGGCCCTCCACCGCCCGAGCAGGCCGCCGCCAGTACGACGAGCACGACGGAGGCAGCCGCCCCGGCACGCCCGCGAGCACGCCGCCTCACGCCGCCTCCATGGCCTCGCGGGCGGGCATGGCCGCGGCCCGGCGGGCGGGCAGGGTGCCGGCGCCGACGGCCAGGAGGCCGGCGCCCACGATGCTGCCGGCGAGGATCACGAACGGGAAGCCGAGCTGCACCCCCGAAAGCCCCTGGCGGGCCAGGTAGCCGTTCACGACCTGGCTCACGGTCCACGCCGCGGCCCAGCCCCCGGCCGTGCCCAGCATCCCGCCCAGCAGGCCCAGGGCACCCGCCTCCAGCAGGAAGACCCGCGCCACGTCGCGGTCGCGCGCCCCGATGGCCTTGAGCACGCCGATCTCGCGGCGGCGTTCCCGCACGGCGGCCAGCAGGGCGTTGGTGATGCCGAGGGAGGCGATGAAGAGGGCGATCATGCCGATGGCGGCGAGGACGATCTCGACCACCCGAAGGTAGCGCTGCACCGAGGCAATCAGGTTCTCCGGAGCCGTGGTGGCGTAGCCGATGTCGGTGATCTGGGCCCGCACCTTGCCGACCTGATCGAGGCCGCGGGCGATCACGAACAGGCCGCTGTAGGGCGACTCCGGGATCTCGATCCGCCCGCCCGCGGTGCCGCCCAGCGCCGACCAGGCCCGCGCCGCCTTTGTCTGTTCGACGGGCACGACGAACTGGCCCGACGCCGCCTCCTGGGCCACCACGCCCACGATCGTGGCCCGCACCCACCGGGACCGGAACCTGGTGCGGTTCTCCTCGAACGCCCGCACCCCGCCCATGCTCAGCTCGGTCCCGATCACCGCCTCGGCGTACTCCTTGCGCAGCCCCAGCCGTGACAGGTAGCCGCCGGTGACCGCCACTTCGGTCAGCGACTTAGCCGCCGGGAGCCGTCCTGCCAGCACCGTGATCGGCAGCTGGTCGGCCTTGGCCAGGTCGACGCCGATCACCGTCTCGGTGAACGGCTGGGGCGAGCGCACGGGGTTGGCGATGGCGTTGGCCGAGGTGGTGGTGGTCGTGCCCTCACGGGGCGCCACGGGCCGGACGGGGGGCAGCGTGGCCATCACGTCGGCCCGGGTGGCCGGCTCGGGCGCCACCACCAGCATGGGGAAGGCGACGATAGGGATCACGGTGCGGACATCGGGCAGCACCTCGATCCGGCCCCGGGCCGCGTCGTCGAGGTTGCGGGCCGCTCCCGGCCGGGCGTCGTCGTTGTCGAGCTGGGACAGGTCGGGCTCGGCGGCTGCGACCTTGATCCCGGCCAGGGGCCCGCCCCGGGACAGCTCGGCGATGACCTTGGTGCGGGCCGTCCCGGCGATGGTCACCAGGGCGGTGAGCAGGGTCGTGGCCAGGGCCACCGCCAGCACGGTGAGCACCGACCGCCCGATCCGCCGCCGCACGCTGGTCACCGCCAGCGCCGCCGCGTCGCGCCACCTCACGTGACGGCTTCCCCGATCGGCTCGGCCAGCAGCCCCTTGTCCAGGTGGAACCGGTGGTCGGCCCGGCTCGCCAGCAGGCGGTCGTGGGTCACGATCACCAGCGTGCAGCCGTGGTCCCGGCGGACCTCCTCCAACAGGTCGACGACGCGTTCCGCCGAGTCGTCGTCGAGGTTGCCGGTGGGCTCGTCGGCCAGCAGGAG
>JBOGID010000467.1:0-2963 GCA_050742295.1 Acidimicrobiales bacterium
ACCCGACCGGGATCAAGATCACCGATGATCAACTCGCCGCCGTACCTCTCAAGCCGCACAAGTGGCACGGCGAATGGAACTACACCATCGCCCCGAACCGCCCAAACAATTAGGCGGTGCTCCCTAATGCGAGCCTCGCCCAACAAGACCCGTCGGCGACAACTTCGGCCGAAGTCTCCTAGCCGACAGGTACCGTGCGGCGCCGTGGTCGACGTCATCGGGTGGCTCGTCCGGGACGCGGATCCGGCGATCCGGGCGCTGGCCCGCGCCGACTTGCTTGCGGAGACGCCCGGCGAGGACGTGGCGTCGGGGCCGATGGTGCAAGCTCTGCTGGACGGCGACTGGCCCGGTCTCCATCCCTACAGCAAGTGGACGGGCGCCCACTGGCGCCTCATATCACTGGTCGAGCTGGGTGTGCCACCCGACGAGCCGCAACTTACGCGCATGGTCGAGCACGTGCTGGGCTGGCTGGCCGATCGCGAGCGGATCGCGAGGGCGCCCGTGATCGGGGGCAAGACTCGCCGTCACGCCTCGCAGGAGGGAAACGGCCTGACCGCCTGCTGCCGCCTGGGCCTCAGCGCGGACAGACGGGTCGCCGTGCTGGCCGCCACCCTGCTCGAGTCGCAGTGGCCGGACGGAGGCTGGAATTGTGACCGCCACGTCGAGACGCAGCACTCGTCGTTCCACGAGACGTTACCGGCGCTGTGGGGCTTGTACGAGTTCGGCAAGGCGACTGGCGATGCCGAGGCCACTACTGCAGCCGCCCGCGGCGCCGAGTTATTGCTCGGCCGTAGGTTGTTCAAGCGGCACCACAACGGCTCGGTCATCCACCCGTCCTGGATTGCGCTCCACTACCCGCCCTACTGGCACTACGACATCCTGCAGGCCCTGCTCGTGCTGTCCCGCATGGGCAGGGCCGGCGATCCACGCGCCGCCGACGCCCTCGACAGGCTCGCGACCTTGCGCCTCGCCGACGGCTGGTGGCGGTCCGGTGGCCGCTGGTGGAACCCGCCGGGGAGCGCGCGGTATCCCGAGGTCGTCGACTGGGGCCGGTCCGGTCCAAACTTCATGATCACGCTGAACGCGCTGCGGGTCCTCCGTGCGGCGGGACGAAACGTGCCGTGACTCGACTGCTAGGCGCCAGGGGCGGACTCGAGGGTTGGGCGATCGCCCGGCCGGTCCATCGCACACAGCCCCGTGGAGCAGACGGCGCATTGCCTCCGCCCGCAATTGAGCCTGCGACGTGGCCATCTGAACCCGGTGCGGGGCAACGAGGGAGCGAGCCCGCCGGCAGGCCGGCGGCGGGGTCACTCGTTCGCTCAATCAGGGCCCCACATGACTCACGGCCTGACGGCGTGCGCGTACACGCCGGTGGACGCGGTGACGAGTGGTCCATCCCGTGCGATCTGCCTGTGCAGCTCGAACAGGCGGCTCCGGTGGTCGTCGAGGCGGAACTCGCCCACGGTCCACGGGACCATCCGAAGGGCGAACACCACTGCGGCGATGTCCAGGTACAGGATGCGGGTCAGCTCCTCCCGGTAGTCGAGTAGGACGAAGCCGGCGTCGAGCAGGCGGTCCCGCACCGGCCATGGCCCCCAGCCGTCCGGCGCCCCAGGGACGAAGTAATCGCGCAGAGTAACTTCACCGGCCCGGCGCGGCCCGACGAGCCCGCTCTGATGCAGCAGGTGCCCAGATGGGCGGAGCATGCGGAAGGCCTCGGCGGCGCAGAACGCGCCGTTGCGACATAAGAACACGTCGAAGGCCGAGTCTCGGAACGGCAGGCGTCGGGCGGGGTGGGCGTTGTCCTCACCGGGGCCCGACGAGTTGTGCGTCTCGCCGCTGACCTGCGCGACGCAGGCCCCGGCGGGTCCGAGGAGGCCGGCGGCAACCGCGACGTTTGGCGGGAAGGCCTCGGTCGCGACCAGCAGGGGAGGCACCACCCCGAGATCACGCAGCACCTCGCCGCCGCCTGTCCCGTGGTCGACAGCGGTCGCGGCGGATACCAGGAGGGTCCGGGCCAGCCCGGCGTAGTCCCACGACGGCGGCTCCCGCACGAGCCGCTCCTCCAGGAACGGGAACCGCCATCCGACGACAGGCGCCGCCATTGCTTGAGCGACGAGCGCCTGGAAGGCCGCCGTGTCATCGAGCGTGACGGCGTCCACCCTCCCAGCGCCCGGCGGCGTCGCGGTCGGCCCGTCCTGCGGCCTCGCCGTAGCGAACGCGCTTCCTGTGAGGCTCACCTTTGCGTCCCCATCCTCCGGGCCGGTTCCGCCTGAAGCCGTTCCACCGCTCGTCCGCAATCATCGAGACCTGAAGCGCGTCCTCCTCCAGGTGCAAGGCGACCTTGCGCACGTCTTGCCGGCGGTCCTTCTTCATGGCGTGCAGCTGCAGCATGTACCGCTCGTACAGCCGCGACGAACCCGAGCACGGGCACGCCCGATGCAGGGCCCAGATCTGTCGCGCCGTGTCGCCGGACTGGAGGTCGGCCAGCCAGGC
This sequence comes from Acidimicrobiales bacterium, assembly GCA_050742295.1. Classification (GTDB taxonomy): domain Bacteria; phylum Actinomycetota; class Acidimicrobiia; order Acidimicrobiales; family AC-14; genus JAHFUQ01. The sequence continues at coordinate 2,497 of JBOGID010000467.1, forward strand.
TTCCTCGTCGATCGGCATGCAGCTGCCAGTCTTGTCAGAGCCCCGGTAGCCGGCAAGCGGTTTGATCACTGTCGCTGTCGCCATTGTCCGGCATTGGCTGAGGTGACGGCGAGCGGCGAGCGAGCCGATGGGAGGCCCGCCGCCCAACGATGTTCCCACTCCTCACTCAGGGGGTTGTCATGGCTACACGCTCGCCACGCTCGTCGCCGGCGGTACGCGCCGGCATCTACACCCGCATCTCCTACGACCCGGCCGGCCAGCGAGCCGGCGTCGAACGCCAGCGCCTCGACTGCGAGGCGCTCTGCCGGTATCGCGGCTGGGACGTCACGCACTACCTGGAGGATTATGCCGACGCGCGCGTTATGCCGACCCTTCTTGCGAGGGCCTTGAGCCAGTGGGATGGAGCGCAGAAGTTGTCGGCATAATCAGAGACCCTCGAGGAACGCGAGGAGCGGGTCGGGCGGTCG